>DESX01000026.1 GCA_002362065.1 Solobacterium sp. UBA3303 | reverse complement strand
ATGTCTTCAACATCCTGCTGCAGATACTCGATGACGGAAGGATCACTGACTCCAAGGGCGTCACGGTCGACTTCAAGAATACGATCATCATCATGACCTCCAACTTAGGTTCCGAATACGCCTTTGAAGCGGATAAGGAAAAGAAGATGAAGGCTTACGATGAGATCGTCAAGATGACCTTCAAACCGGAATTCATCAACAGAATCGATGAGATCGTCGTCTTCAATCCGCTGGATAAAGAAATGATCGGCAAGGTTGCGGAAAAGTTCCTGAACATCTTGAGGAAGCGTCTGATGGAAAATGATGTCGAACTTACGGTAACTGACAAGGCTATGGAAAAGATCATTGAATGTGGTTTTGATGAGACCTATGGTGCAAGACCGATGAAACGTCACATCCAGAGAGAGATCGAATCCAGAATTGCGAAGTTCCTGCTTGAAAACTACGATGCAAAGAAGATCCTCGTCGATTGTGAAAACGATCAGTACGTGATCAGAAAAGCTGAATAATATAAAAGAATACCCGCTGCAAAGCGGGTTTTTTCATGGATGAAAAAGGACTGTTGAGTCCTTCATTTTCGCATAGAGATCCGACTTAGATCTTTTTTACATTTGCTGCCTGAGGGCCTTTTGGACCATCGTTGACATCATATTCAACTCTTTGATCCTGATCCAGTGTTTTGAAACCATCTACCTGAATAGCTGAAAAATGTACAAAAACTTCTTTGCCGTCATCACCGGTAATGAAGCCGTATCCCTTAGCAGCGTTGAACCACTTAACCTTACCTGTCATAAATCCCCTTTACTAGCAAAAATCATATATGCATTTTAATCTTAAAATAATTTACATTTGATTGCAATTATTTTCCTGGAAAAAGTACCATCTAGTATAATCGGTACATTTTGGTACATTTATATACCACTGAAAAACACATAGTATACAGTCCTAGGCAAAACTATCGGCCGGTTTTTTGAAGAACCTTATGGTACATTCCGGCCGAAACGAAGCTTCCGCTTTCCTGTTTAAAAAAAGTTTTATAATAGAACTAATCTGCTGAAACGGAAAAAGAGATGCATTTTCTGATGTTTGTTTCGGGGCTTTTTACAAGGTACAATACATATATGAATTCATGAAAAGGAGGTCTGCATGAAGACACTGATCAGAAACGGCAGGATCGCTGATGGTACGGGAAGCGTTCCTTATGAAGGCGATGTGCTGTTTGAAAATGACAGGATACTTAAAGTAGGGAAGCGGATCGATGAGAAGGCGGATGAGATCATCGATGCGAAAGGAATGCTGGTATGTCCCGGCCTGATCGATGCGCATTCCCACAATGACTTTTTCTATGACCGTGAAGATGCGCTTGTTTTCTACAAACCGTTCATCGAGCAGGGCATCACGACACAGATCACCGGAAACTGCAGTTTTTCGCCGTTTGGCATGGATGAAGATACGCCATACCGTGAACAGCTCGGCGGCGGTCTGTTTGAATGCAGACACCCGGGTTCCTTTAAGCAGTTCAAGGAAAGGGCCAGGGGAAATCTTTACGTCAATATGGCGCCTTTGATCGGCAACGGCTCTGTCAGGGCCGGCATGAGCGGCTATGATCCTGAGCCTTACAGTAAGAAGCAGATCGAAGAAGAGATGTCACATGTAAAGGAAGCGATGGAAGAGGGTGCACTTGGCGGCTCCTTTGGCTTTATGTATGAACCAAACCGCTATTCAAAGGAAGATGAACTGATCGCTTTCGCAAAGACGATCGCCGCATACGACGGCATCGTGACGATACATCCGCGGGCCTGTTCGATCGTTTCTGCTGACTATCCTTTGATCACAAAGAAATCGCACCTGGAGATGGGGCTCGATGAAGCGATCGACATCATGAAAAAGTCGGGCTGCCGTCTGGAATATTCGCATCTGATCTTTACCGGTGAAAGGAGCTGGAAATTGCTCGACAAGATGCTTGGCACCTTCTATAAGGCGAGAAAAGAAGGCTACGACATCGCTTATGACAATTACGCTTTCCACTATGGCGCATCGGTCATAACGGTCGTATTCCCGGAATGGTATGCCTCCTTGCCGAAAGAAGAAAGAAACAAACCGCTCAACAGGCTCAAACTGTCTTTGACGATCTTGATGTATCGCAAGGTGCTTGGCATCGACTGGGAAGACCTGATCGTTGCCTATATTGGTGATGGCTACAGCAAATACGAAGGGAAAAGCGTCCTACAGCTGGCTGAAGAAGAAGGGGTCAAACCGATCGACATGTATCTCAAACTCGTCGATCTCTCTGACCAGAACGGAAGCATCTATTTGGGCAAATACTATAATGATGCGATCGTGAAACGGCTGATGGAGGATGAGCTCTCCGTATTCATGACGGATGCCTGGGTCGAGGAAAAGGGCCTGCAGAACATTGCGGCTTTCCAGACCTTCCCGCAGTTCTTCCTTTTAGGCAAACGCTATGGGATACCGCCTGAGAAGATCGTAAGAAAGATGACCGGAGCAACCGCTGACCGCTATCGGCTGCAAGACCGCGGTTATCTGAAAGAAGGCTATAAGGCGGATATCACGATCATCGATCCGGAAAAGCTGAGAGTCGATGAATCGATCCCGGATTTCAAGCCGGAAGGCATCGAATACGTTTTTATCAATGGCTGCAAAGTTTTGAACAAAGGCGTTTTGTCTGCACAGAAAGCCGGCGAACTGATACTGAGGAAAGGCTGCAAAGCATAGAGGAGAATTATGATCTATCCTGAATTTCTGAAAAAAGGCGATACGATCGGCATTTGCGCACCGAGTGCCGGTGTCGGAAAGAAACTTGACGAATTTGAATTATCCAATGAGGTCCTCACTTCAAGAGGCTATCACGTAAAGGAGACGGCTTCCGTCAGAGTCAACAATGAGCGTTCCGCTTCCGCAAAAAAAAGGGCGAAAGAACTCGATGAGCTCGTATGCGACAAAAATGTCGATGCGATCTTATGCGCGGCCGGTGGCGATTTCATGCTGGAAATGATGCCGTATGTCGATTTTGATCACATCAAAGAAAATCCGAAATGGATGGCCGGCATGTCCGATCCGACCAATCTTTTATTTACGGTCACGACAAAGCTCGACATCGCAACGCTCTATGGCTCCAATGGTGCAGACTTTACCTATAAAAAAGACAGACCGCAGCAGACTTTCCTGACTTATCTGGAAGGGAATGTACGTTCGCAGCGATCCTATAATCGCTACCAGACCTTCCTTGATATGATCACGGAAAACAAGGTCTATCATCCGGTGAAATGGCTTTGCAAGAGCGAGGAGCTCGAACTCAAGGGCAGACTGATCGGGGGATGTGTTGAATGCATTGAAAAGCTGATCGGGACTGAGCTCGATCATACGAAAGAATTCCTGGAACGCTACAAGGATGATGGCATCATCTGGTATTTCGATGTCTTCAATATGTCATCCTACAATTTCTACCTGACCCTTCTGCAGTTTCAGAATGCCGGCTGGTTCAAATATTGCAAGGGCGTGCTGATCGGAAGAGTCGCTTTCCCAAGTGTCGAAGACAAAAAGCTCGACTACATCAAGGCGGCTGACAAGGTCTTAAAGAAGATCCCGCACATCTGCGAAATGGACATCGGCCATACCTATCCGTTTATGACACTGATCAACGGTGCTTTGATCGATGTGCGCTGCAAAGAAGGAAAAGGATCCATCGCATTCATATTAAAATAGGACTCTCGCGTCCTATTTTAATTCTCATTGACATAAGCGACCAGGTCGTTGTAGAAATCCTGTATGTTTTCTTTCCTGGTTGCCCAGGAACAGACGAATCTGACGATCGTGTGGTCCTTGTCGTAAGGTCCCCATTCGGTGACGATGTAGTTGCGCTTGATCTTTTCCAGGATCCTGTTTTCCAGGATCGGGAAGATCTGGTTGGTCGGCGAATCGATGTACATCGGAATGGAGAACTGGGCGAAGATGTATTTTAATGCTTGTGCCATGATGTCGGCATTCCTGGCATTGTCGAGATAGGTCTTGTCTTCAAACATCGCGAGGAACTGAACGCCGATCAGACGGCCTTTTGCCAGCATGGCGCAGTGCTGTTTGATCAGATAGCGGAACTCAGGTTTCAGTTCATCATTTTTGACGACCATCGCTTCACCGATCCAGGCACCGTTCTTGGTACCGCCGATGTAGAAGATATCGGTAAGATCGCAGATGTCCTTGAAGCTGAGGTCGTTGCCGGTCGCAACCAAGGCATTGCCCAGTCTTGCGCCGTCGAGGTAAAGATAGAGTCCGTATTCCTTGCAGACTTGAGAGATCTGTGCCAGTTCTTTTTTGCTGTAGATCGTTCCTAATTCGGTCGCATCGGAGACAAAGACCATCTTCGGTTTGACTTTATGTTCATCGGTATGTTCTGACATGACTGTGCGAATCTCATCAGCCGTGATCTTTCCGTTTTTGCCTTTGACTGCAATGATCTTGTGGCCGGTCGCTTCCACTGCACCGGTCTCGTGGACATTGATGTGTCCGGATTCCACGCAGATGACAGCTTCGTGCGCTCTGAGCGCAGAGACCGCTACGACGTTGCAGGGTGTGCCGCCCGTGATGAAATGCACATCGACATCATCGTGGCCGATGGCCCTTTTGATCAGATCGGCAGCTGCTTCGCAATATTCATCGACGCCATAGCCGGCAGCCTGAATATCGTTGGTCTCAACAAGGGCGCGCAGTACCTTAGGACAGGCACCTTCAGAATAGTCATTCGCAAATGAGAACATACTTTTACCTCTCTTTTCTATAATAAACGTATTTTTTTCTTGTCTTTGATTATACGCTTTTCTTTTGTTAACGAACTTAACAAACGGGACAAAGTCTCTCTGGAAAGTGAAAGATCTTCTGCCAGAGCGGAAATGGAGCTGAAGGAGACGACATTCCCGTTTTCGTAAAGGTAATACAGAAGCCTTTCTCTTGCCGAAGCGATCGACAGCAAACGGATCCTGAGATTGAGCTTGATCCCGGCATCGGACTGCAGTCTGAGATATTCATTCATAAAGGAAGCATCCGACATCAGAAGTCTCATCAGGTCTTCCTTTTCGATCAAAGCGATCCTTGAATCCTTGATCGCGATCACATCGCCTTTATAGTAAGGGGAAGAAGAAAACAGAAGGTTGTTGCCGAAGATATCGTCTTCTTTTAAATGGCTGTAGATGATCCGGTTTCCGTCTTCCAGGTAGGAGGCGATGATCAGCTCTCCTTTTAAGACGATGCCGATCTTTCGGCATTCATCGGATTCACGAAACAAGATCTCTCCTCTGGAGAGTTCCTTGTACTGCAGCAGTTTCTTTTCGTCTTCACTCAGATAATTCAGGATGTTCATGATGTGTGATCCAAATCACATTATTTTACACTTATATTATATATAATATGGCTTCGAGAGGTATGAAAATGAAAAAATTATTGTTAGTCTTATCTGTCTTATTGCTGCTTTGCGGCTGTGCTTCCAATAAGGCAGAAACAGTCAGTGAAACTGTTGAAGCTGTAAGTGAGACCGCTGAAAATACAGAAGTCGATCTTTCTTCTTTAAGCATCGTTACGCCAAAAGGTGCACCGGTCTTAGCGTTCTATGATCAGATCTCCAATGAGAACTACACAAGAGTCACTGCCGATGCGATCTCCGCATTATGGACAGGTGACCAGTCACCGGATGTATTGGTCGTTGACTTGACAAGTGGTGTCAAGGCGATCGAAAACGGCGCAGAATACAAGCTTGGTGCGATCATCACCTTCGGCAACTTCTATCTTGCTTCCACCGGAAACGATGAAAACGACACGATGGACGCCGATGACAAGATCGTTTTATTCGGAAACGAAAACATGCTGCCAAGCAGATTATGGCACTATCTCTATGGCACGGACTATGATGCATCTCTGCTTTATGAAGCTGATGCGCAGCAGGCTGCTGCAGCTCTGACTTCCGGAAAGTATTCCGATGGTACAGAAGTTGACTATGTCTTCCTTGCCCAGCCGGCTTTATTTGGCGCGTTAAAGAACAACGAGAATGCCAAGGTCTACGCCGACATCCAGGAAGAATACAAGAACAAGTCCGGTCTTGATATGATCCAGGCTGCTGTCTTCATCAAGAACAGTGTCGATGCAGCAACAGGCAACGCCTTCCTTGATCAGCTTTCCAAGTCGATCGCTTCTGCGATCGCTGATCCGAGCCTTGTCGAAGAAGGACTCAGCGTCTATACTGATGATGAAGCAACTGCACAATACGGATTCAATCCGAAAGTTGTCGTCAACGTCTTCAAACAGAAGAATGCTTTAGGAAACAATGCGATGGGCTTAGGCTTTGCCAAGGCGATCGACATCAAGTCGGACATCGATGCTTTCCTTTCGATCTTCTCGATCAGTGAAACAAGTGAAGAGATCTATTTCAAATAAAAATCTGTACTATATACTTGGGATCGTGATACTTGCCACTCTGTGGCAAGTTTTCTCATTTTATATCGGTGAAGACAAGATGGTCTTCCCGGGGCCTGTATCGACATTTAAGCATGCCTTTTATCTTTTAGGCAGGGAATACACGTACCGCTGCATCCTTTCAACAAGTGCGAGGATGCTTGAAGGCTTTGCCTTCAGCTTCGTCTCAGGGCTTGTTTTAGGCGTTCTGGCGGGCAATTTTGAGATGATCGATCATCTTTTAAGGCCGACGATCACTGCCCTCAGAGCGATCCCGACGGCTTCGCTTGTCTATCTGTTCATTGTCCTGGCGGGCTTCAGACAGGCACCGGTATATCTGGTCGTACTGATCGGTTTTCCGATCATCTATGAAGGAGTCAAGACCGGTGTGGGCCACATCCCGCAAAGCATCATCAATGCCGCAAGGCTTGATGGGGCATCCTTCCTGAAAGAAAACATCCGCATCCGTCTGCCGTTGGCTTTTCCTTATATAACGGCAGCCGCAGCCTCAGCTTTCTCTTTGAGCTTCAAGATCGAGATCATGGCGGAAGTCATCACGGGCGCTTCAAACGCCGGACTCGGTTCGGCCATCCTTGGCGCCCGCGCATCCGATCCGACCAACATGGTCCCGGTCTTTGCCTATTCTTTGATCGCTGTCGGACTGATGTTATTGATCGATCGCATTTCCTCACTGCTGAAGGATCAAAGGACTGCGAATTAGTTTATAATGAATGTTGTGAATAAGAAAAAGAAAAAGGATCTCAGATCTTTTGTTGTCATAGCAGTTTTAAGTTTCTTCATCATCATCGGCATCGTTTTGCTGAACACGAATTTTTCTTTTGTCGGCAAGAAGTCGATCCATGAAGAGGCGAAGACATACAAGACCAGACATTGTCTGGCTTTTTATCCGGATTCAAAACAGGGGCTTTCCTTTGTCAAAGATCTCTGCAGGGAAGAAAAAAACGATACGATCTACGATTACACCTTAGTCCCGTATGGCGATTATTATCTGGTGAATTACGGAAACGACAGAAAATACTTTGCGGACCAGAACTTCGATCCCGTTGAGATCAAAGAAGTTTCCGAAGAAGGCAAAAAGATCATCGTCGATTATCTTCGCTACACTTTCAAAAAAGAAAAACCGGAACAGTATTACAATGCGGATTTCGTTTCAAAGCTGACATATGATAACATCGATTTTTCGAATGTGACCTATTCGATCGCATCTGAAAGCATCGTCGCTGATATCCCGCAATACGATATCTCTGTTTCGATCCCGTTGAAGTATATGCAGAAACAGATCGGCATGGATTTCGGATTCCCGAATGAGATCTATTCCAAGCCGGTCTATATCGATCCCGATCCCGCTCATCCGATCGTGTGCCTGACCTTTGATGATGGCCCGCAGTTCAATTTCATTTCCGGAGAATGCAGCAGTGAAAGGGTCGTCGATCTGCTTTATAAGTATGATGCATCCGCGACCTTCTATGTCATCGGCGATATGCTGACAAACAGGGAAGTCTGGGCGGATTATCAGGTCTATACCTTATTGAAGCGTTCGATCAACCAGGGCAATGAATATGGCTCGCATACCCAGACCCATGGCAGTGCTCTGACAGATCTCAACACATCGGAAGAGATGCGAAAAGAGATCATGGGTCCTGTGGATTATTTATATGATTTCATGGGCTATGAGATGAAGACCTTCCGTCCGGTCGAAGGATCCTTCAATGATAAAGTACTGGAATCGACGGATCTGCCGGCCATACTCTGGGATGTCGATTCGGAAGACTGGCTGACCAGGGATCCGCAGCAGATCTGTGACCAGGTACTCAAATACGAGTACGAATCCGGTGATATCATACTGTTCCATGACATTTATGACGAGAGCGCGGAAGCACTTGAAAAAATACTTCCGGAACTTGTCAACCGGGGCTGTCAGCTTGTCAGCATTTCGGATATGCTCAGATTCTACAACATCGATCCGAGCCTTATTGATTATTTCTATTCACCTGGCTATTACGAGTGATGATCTTCTCAAGATATTCGATATAACGTTCAGCGATCTTCGGGTCGCTGATTTTTATTTTGTCCGCATAGGAAGTCAGCTTGGAAAAGAAGGCATCGGAGATGCTGACTCTTGCAGAAAAGCCGTTTTTCGTAAAGATGATATTGGAAAAATCATCCTGCAGACGGGATCTGAGATATTCGGAATCTTCAATGATCTCAAATAAGAGCGTCTGGTTTTCAAAGGAGTGGAAGGCGGAAGAACTCTCTTCGATGTGGGCTATGACTTTTTGAACAGGTATATCGATGAGGTCTTTTTCTTCGAGGATCTGCATCGACACGATGTTGTCAAAACGCACATGATAGATCTTTTCGCTTTGCGGATAGTGATAATACAGATAGTAATAATCATTCTCCCTGTGAAGGAACAAAGGACCGATATCCTCACTCTTTGCCTTTTTAGCCCTCTGTATCCTTAAAAGACAGTTTTTCCTTATGGCTTCCAGGGAATCCTCAAGGCGATTGATGAAATGAAGATCCTTGTGTCTGCTCTGGTATTCAAGCCGGATGAGATCTTCTGCCTCATAGACCGAGATGAAGGAATAGAGTTTTTCTTTCAGGCGGGAAAGGAAGGTCTCGTCGAGATTTTTAAGGGAATCAAGGGAATCGATGATGATCTTGACTTCTGAGACTGAAAAAGGTGCTTCACTCAGATAGTAGCCCTCATCATATTCCACATCATAGCCCATCTCATCAAGAGTCTTGAAATCATCGTAAAGTGTCTTGCGATCGGCAGAAGGGATGCCTTGTTTTTCCAATAGGGAAAGGATCTCTTTGATCGAAAGCTTGTGGTCCATATCGGTATACGACTGCATGATCTTCAACAGCTGTATGATGCGTTTCTTGTTCATGACTTCATTATATAAATGTCCAAAAAATCGGACAATGCTTTTGCTTAAAAAAAGTAATATGAAATCAGGAGGAAAGAAAGATGAAAGATACACTGATATACGATCTCTGGGGGATGATCATAGCCTGGTGCTTATACCTGAACGGTTATATCTTACTGTCTGTATTACTGGCGATGGCTTGCGGGCTTTATCTGGCTGTCATGGAAGGTGAGGTCCTGAAACAGAAAGAACTGCTGGCCTTCGTATGCATCTACGTTGCCATGCTTTGCCTGTACTATACAAGCAGCATTCCATACTTTTTCCCAAGTCTTCATATCTTTATGGCGGCGATGATGTTCAATGCGGCAGTCTGTTATGGCCTGTATGGAAAGATCAAAAGAAAAGACCTCGTGAAGATCCTTGGCTTTGTCAGCCTGGCCTTCCTTGCGGTCTTTGTCCTGATCTCTTTTGTACCGGGTGAAGATTATACGCTCTTCAGTAAAAGCAGTCTGTATCTGATGGAATCCTTCATCTTTCTTCCTTATCAGATACCGATGCTTTACCGGCATGTCACAAGGACTGTAAAAGTCATGAATCTGAAAGCCGTTAAAAAAGGAACTGCGATGTAGTTCCTTTTAAAATGCTTCGATTTCTTTTTTCAGGGTGGATACGATCTCATCCTGCGGGATGGCTCTTACGATCTGTCCCTTCTTGAATAAGATCGCCTGATCCTTGCCGCCGGCAACGCCGATATCGGCACGGGATGCTTCCTGCGGTCCGTTGACCGGGCAGCCCATGATGGCGACCGTAACGTCTTTATTGACCGTATCGAGATAGGCTTCCATTTCTTTGACGATCGGAAGCATATCGTACTGTATCCTGCCGCAGGTCGGACAGGAAATGAGGTTTGCGACATCTCTTTTTAGGCCGCAGGCCCTCAAGAGCTTCTTGGCAACGCGGATCTCTTCGATCGGATCATCAGAAATGGAGATACGGATCGTATCGCCGATGCCATCAAGAAGCAGATTGCCAAGGGCAAGGGAAGACTTGATCGTACTGTTGAGCAGTCCGCCCGCTTCCGTCACGCCTAGATGAAGGGGATACGGGAAGGTCTCGGCAGCCAGCTTGTAGGCTTTGATGCATTCAAGCGGGTCCGAAGACTTGAAGGAGAGGCACACATCATGGAAGTCGAGTGCTTCAAGGATGCGCAGATGATCTTTTGCGGATTCGATCATGGCCTCTTCGGAATGTTTGTATTTCTTGTTCAAAGAACCGGCATTGATGCCGATACGGATCGGAACATGTCTTTCCTTGCAGAGTTCAACGATCTGTCTGATCTTGTCTTCATTTTCGATATTGCCGGGATTGAGACGGATCTTGTCCGTACCGGAATGAATGGCTTCGATGGCAAAATCCGGATTGAAATGGATGTCACAGACCAAAGGGATATGGATCTGCTGCTTGATCTGTTTCACTGCTTTGGCATCCTCGCGGTCGAGGATCGCCACACGGATGATCTCACATCCTGCATCTTCCAGTTTATGGATCTGTTCAACGGTTGCCTGAACATCTTTTGTTTTGGTGTTGGTCATCGACTGGATCACGACTTTGTCCTGTCCGCCGATCTGAACACCGCCGACCTGGATCGGCCTGGTATCAACTCTTTTCATACACCCATTTTACAACAAAAAAAAGCCTCAGATCTGTTTTTCCAAGGCTTTGATGACTTCGTCAACTTTGCTGTTGTCGCCGTTTTCGATCGCAGTACGGACACAGCTGTCGATATGATTCTTTAGGATCAGATTGTTCGTCTTTTTCAAGAGGGCTCTTGTTGCCATGAGCTGATCCGAGATATCGAGACAGTAGCGGTCTTCATCGATCATGCGGATGATGCCGTCGAGCTGTCCTTTGGCGATCGTCAGATATTTTTTTAATTTTTCGTGATCTTTACTCATTGATGATCTCTGTTACAGTGTATCCGGCATTGTTTATGGCTTCCTTGATCTGATCATCGCTTAAAGCGGTGTCTTTCAGATAAGCTTTTCCATCTTCAAGGGATACTTCCGCATTTCCGCCAATACTGGTCAATGCATCAGTTACATGTTTGACACAATGCATGCACATCATGCCGTCGATCACTACAGTCTTGTTCATCGTTTTGATTTCCTCCTTTTTGACTTGATTGATCCTTAGGGCATTGGTCAGTACGAAGATCGAAGATACAGACATCGTTGCCGCACCGATCATCGGATTCAGGGCCAGACCCATTGATTTATAGAATGCTCCGGCAGCGACCGGAATGAATACCGCGTTGTAGAATAACGCCCAGAACAGGTTCTGCTTGATGATGGTCATCGTCTTTTTTGCCAGATCATAGAGGAAGGAAACATCCAGTATGGAGTTGGACATGAGTACCACATCACTTGTTGCGTAGGCGATATCGGTGCCGTTGGCCACCGAGAAGGATACATCTGCACTCGAAAGGGCGATCGCATCGTTGACGCCGTCACCGACCATACCAACGGTTCCCGAAGCCTTCTTTTCGTTGACCAGCTTGTTTTTATCCTGCGGCGTTACGGAAGAAAGATATTCATCGATCTTCAGCTTTGCGGCAATGTTTTTCGCTGTCAGGTCATTGTCGCCGGTGCACATGATCGGCGTGATGCCTCTTTCTTTTAAGGAAGCGATGGCTCTGATCGATGTATCTTTCAATACATCGGCAAGATAAACCATGCCAAGCAGCCTGTCGTTTCTGCCGACCAGGATGAAGGAATAATTGTTTTTCGTCGCTTCTTCGATGTCTTTTTCATTGACCTTGGCGTATTCGCTTGCCAGTTTCAGGTTTCCGGCATAGTAGACATCGTTTCCTTTGTGGGCGAGAAGTCCTTTGGCAGAGATCTGTTCGAGTTTGTCGAAACTCATGGAGCCGTTCGGATAGGCCTGGCAGATCGCTTTGGCGATCGGATGATCCGAGAATCGCTCCATAGAAGAGAGCACTTCCTTGAAGGATGGATCGTATTCCCTGAGACCGACGATCTCGAGTTTGTTTTTGGTCAAAGTGCCTGTCTTGTCAAGGACGACATAATCGAGCTTGCCGGCAACTTCGAGGATCTCCGGATTTTTGATCAGGACACCGTTTTTTGCGGCATTGCCGGTCGCGACCATGACGGCAGCCGGAGTCGCGAGACCCAAAGCACAAGGGCAGGATATGACCAGCACCGATAAGGCAAAGTTGAGTGCCTGTTCGATGTCTTTATCGATGATCATCCAGATAAGGAAGGTCAGAAGCGATATGGCCATGACGCCGAAGACGAAGTAATTGGATACCTTGTCGGCAAAGCGTTCGACCGGGATCTTGGACATCGTTGCCTGTTTGGTCAGCGAGATGATCTTTGAAAGGGTCGTCTGGGCCGCATTCTTTGAAACTTTAACTTTGATCTGTCCGGAGATGTTGACCGTACCGCCGATGACTTCATCATCGATGCTCTTGTTTTGCGGCAAAGATTCGCCGGTGATCATCGATTCATCGATTGAAGAAACGCCTGCGATGATGACACCGTCCTGCGGGATCGATTCACCCGGTTTTACCAGGACGATGTCATCCTTTTTCAGATCATCGATCGGAATGATGGTCACTTCATCGTCTTTGACAAGATTTGCCTGCATCGGGATCAATGTGGCAAGACCGCGTATCGTCTTGGCAGCCTTCTTTTTGTTGGTCCCTTCGATGTATTTGCCGATCGATACGATGACAAGGATCATCGCTGCAGTTTCAAAGTAGAGATGATAGCCTTCCTTTCCAAAGAAGAGGACATAAAGGGAATAGAGATAGGATACCGATGAAGACAAGGAGACTAAGGAATCCATGTTCGGTGACAGATGAAACAGCGAACGGAATCCGGAACGGTAGTAATGACTATTGAGGATCATGACGATCGTACATAAGATGAGCTGTACATACTTTCCATATGCAGGGATGTGAATGCCGAACATATGGCCCATCGAGAAGACCATCAGTATCAGCACAAGGATGGCTGATACGATCATGATGACCTTTTCAAGATCCGGTGCATTGCTTTTTCTTATGACGAGCTCATAGCCGGCATCGGCGACGGACTTCGCGAGATCTTCTTCATTCACCTTGTTTTCATCGAAGGTGACAAGTGCTTCATTTTCCAGCAGATTGACCTTGCAGTCGCTGACACCTTTTGTATTTTTTAAAGCTTTTTCAACGTTGCCTTTGCAGATGACACAGGTCATCCCTTTTACTTCATAAGTCTTTTCCATATATACCCCCCCAGGGTGTTTTTATTTTAACACGTTCCAGGAAAACAATAAAGTATAATTATATTGTGAGCTGTCCATTGTATATAAGAAGTGTTTATAGTCTGCTTTCTTCGATGTGTACGATCGAAGGTATCATTTCCTATGGCAAAAAATGCGGATACGATACTCTTGGTCTGGTGGACCGCAATGTGCTTGCCGGAGCCATGGCTTTCAAAAAAGCCTGCGAAAAGGCTTCGATCAAACCGGTCTATGGTCTTGAATTTGATCTGGAAGTCGAAGGAAGAACTTATACGATGATCCTTTATGCGAAGGATGATGAAGGCTATAAGAATCTGATGGGCTTATCAAGCTACATCTGCACCCAGGATACAAAACAGATCGATCTGAACATATTGAAACAATACAGGGATCACAATGTCCTTTGTCTTCTTTCCGATTCCATGCCTTTGACCTATGTCATCGACCGCAAGGAAGACCCTGAGGAAATGTTGTTGAAACAGAAGATGTGGTTTTCCGATTACATCGTGGCTATGATCGATCATGATATCGCAGCCAATGCCTATCGCGATCAGCTGCTCAAGCCGATCTTAAAGAAACACGGGATCAAAACGATCGCACTGAACCGGACCTTCTATCTGCAAAGAGATGATTATGAAGAATTCAATGTGCTCAAGTGCATCAGGGACAAGCGCATCATCTCCGATTCGGATTTTGTTGAAGAGACCGGCAGACACTTTTTGAATAAAGATGAATATGCTTCCTTATATGATAAGGAAGACCTTTTGAATACAGAACTCTTTGCGAAACAATTGAATGTTTCGATGTCCTTCATGACCTCACTTCCGGTCTATGAAAACCGCAAGGGCATCCCTTCAAAAGACTACCTTGTCTTATTGTGCAGGGAAGGACTCAAACGAAGGCTCAAAAACAATGTTCCGCAGGCCTATGTCAAACGTCTGGAATATGAACTCAGTGTCATCCTGAAGATGCATTTTGAGGATTATTTTCTGATCGTCTATGACTTCATCCTCTACGCCAAGAAACAGGGCATCATGGTCGGTCCGGGCAGAGGCTCGGCGGCCGGTTCTCTGGTCTCCTATTGTCTTGGCATCACCGAGATCGATCCACTGGCATATGGACTGATCTTTGAGCGTTTCCTCAATCCGGAGAGGATCTCGATGCCGGATATCGATACGGATTTTCCGGATGATCGAAGAGATGAAGTCATCGCCTATGTCAGAGACAAATACGGGATCGAACATGTCGGCCACATCATCACCTATGGAACACTGAAAGCCAAGCAGGTGCTTCGCGATGTGGGCAGGGTCCTTGATTATCCGAACCGCGAGATCGATGCCATCTGCAAGCTGATCCCGAACGTCCTGGATATGGATCTGAAGAAAGCCTACGATGAGATCGCGATCTTTAGACAGAAGATCGAATCGGAAGGCCGTTTCCGCCGTCTGTACAAGATCTCAAGAAAGCTCGAATTTTTCCCGCGCCATGAATCTACGCATGCAGCGGGTATCGTCATGTCAAGAAAACCGCTCGATGAAGTCGTGCCGCTAACAAAGATCGAATCGGATATCTATTCGACCCAGTACACGATGGAACATCTGGAGGAACTTGGTCTGATCAAGATGGATTTCCTGGGCTTAAGGAACCTCGGGATCATCGCGGAGATCGTCGATGATATAAAGAAGACCAGGGATTTTGATATCCGTAATATTCCTTTGAATGATAAGAAGACCTTTGATCTGATCGATTCGGTCAATGTTTTAGGCATCTTCCAGCTGGAATCTGCCGGCATGCGAAGTCTCATCCGCAAGATGAAACCTGCAAGCTTTGAAGAGATCGGTATGACGATCGCGCTGTACAGACCGGGACCAATGAAAAATATCCCGGTCTTCCTGGAATACCGCGCACATCCGGAAAAGGTGGACTACATCCATCCAAACCTCAAGCCGATCTTAAAAGAGACCTATGGCATCATCGTCTATCAGGAACAGATCATCAATATCGCCAGAGTTATGGCTGGTTTCTCCTACGGAAAGGCCGACATCTTGAGAAAAGCGATGTCCAAAAAGAAGCTTTCCGAATTGGAAGGTCTGCATAACGATTTCATTGAAGGCTGTGTGGCAAACGGCTACGAGCGGCAGCTTTCCGAAAAAGTCTATGCCTTGATCCTGGAATTTGCCAACTATGGCTTCAACAAATCCCATTCGATCGCTTATGCGACGGTCGCATACCAGCTGGCTTATCTCAAGGCCAATTATCCGCTTTATTTTTACAAGGCTTTATTAAACGGTGTCATGGGCTCGCAGTCCAAGACCTACGACTACATATCCGAATGTCTGAGCATCCGTCAGAAAGTCAAAGGTATTTCGATGAATGGATCGCAGCTTTCCTATGTCATCAAAGACAATGCCATTCAGATGCCTTTCAGCATCTGCAAGGATGTCGGCTCCATTTCGGCAAACAAGATCATCGATGAGCGAAATGAAAAGGGCCCATATACCGATTATGTCGATACGGTTCGAAGGCTCATTCAAAGAGGTGTTGAACGTAACGTCATCGAAAACCTGATCTATGCGGGTGCATTCGATGAATTCAAGCACAGCCGACATACGATGATCGCTTCCTTGAACAACGTCATCATGTATGCCAATGCCCATAAGGGAGAGATCTCTTTGATGGAAGACTATGATGATGCGCCGATCATTGAAGAGCTCGGCGATGACATCATGGTTTCGGCGGAAAACGAGAAGAATGTGCTGGGCTTTTATTTCAGTTTCAATCCGATCACAGCCGTAAAGAAGAAGTATAATATCGAGACGGATAATCTGTATAATTTATCTGTAAGAAACGGCAATGTGAAGGGTTTTGGCCTGATCGTCAGAGTCAAATCGCTCAAGACGAAAAAGGGCGAGATGATGGCGTTTGTCGATCTGGTCGATGACAAGGGTGCTTTGTCTCTGGCAGTCATGCCAAGAGTCTATGCGATGCATTCCACGCAGCTTGTCAAAGGACGTTACCTTCGCTTTGAAGGAAAGATGGAAAGAGAGGCTTCCTGCCTTGTCAGGAGCCTGGAGATATTATAAGGGAGGCGCAAGATGAAGATACTGATCGTCGATGATGAAGTCAAAATTAGAGAAGTCGTATCGGAATATGCCAAGGCATCGGGATATGAATGCGATCAGGCATGCAACGGCAAGGATGCCGTGGACATGGTAAGCAGGAACGATTATGACTGTGTCATCCTGGATATCATGATGCCGGAGCTCGACGGTTTTTCCGCCTGCAAGAAGATCAAATCGGTCAAGGATGTGCCGGTCATCATGTTATCGGCAAGGACGGAAGAGGATGACAAGCTGTTTTCCTTTGATATCGGTGTCGATGACTACGTCACCAAGCCGTTCTCGCCAAAGGAACTGATGGCAAGGATCAGAGTCGTATGTGAACGGAATGCTTCCCGCAGCAATGAAAAATACACGATCGAGGGTCTTGTGATCGATGTCTTGGGCAGAAGTGTCAGCATCGACGGCGAAAAGATCACTTTGACGCCAAAGGAACTCGATCTTTTGATCTATCTGGTCAAAAACAAGAATATTGCCGTCGGCAGGGATAAGCTCTTGTCTGCCGTCTGGGAAATGGATTATTACGAAGATGACCGTACGATCGATACGCATATCAAGATGTTGAGAAAAGACCTTGGCCCGTATGCGGATCACATTGTGACGGTAAGAGGTATGGGTTACAAGTTTGAAGTTTGATTTCCGCGGAATCAGGTTTTCGACCTGGCTGTATTTTCTGGGCTTCTCAGTATCGACGATGGTCTTGCTGGGATCGCTTTTGATATTGCTTTTAAAGCCATACTACCGCAATGACCGCATCCGTACGATCGATGCGCTTTCCGATACGCTGGAAGCTTTGCTTCGCAATGATGATGTCAAGCGAAGCGATATCGATTCGGCCGCCAGGGCAGTCATCGGCAACAACGTCTGTGCGATCATCTACAACGAAAACGGCAAGGACATCTATTACCCACCGGATTCCTTAGGACAGCTTTGCATGCTCGACAAGGAGATCAGTGTCGGCGAAGAGGCCTTCATCATCAAGGAAGAGCCTTTAAAGATGATCGAACTGATCAAAAAGGAGAATCCGTTTTCTTCCACGATCATTTCTCCGTATGCGGATCTGGAGATGATCCTTTATGGAAAACAGATCCGAAGCAACCTTTCCAATTATTATCTGATACTCAATACGCCGCTTGAACCGGCGGAATCCTATATCGATTTCATTTTGAATCAGTACGTCTATATCGCACTGATCGTCATCATCATCGCTTTGATCGTCGCTTTATTTTTGGCAAGAAGGATATCAAGTCCGATCGTCAAGATGAAGAATGAGGCAAACAAACTTGCACAAGGCAATTACGATGCCAAATTTGAGACCAATTCCTTCTCTGAGATCAACGATCTTGCTTCGACCCTTGACGATGCGACCCAGAAGCTTTCCAAAGTCAACGAATTAAGAAAAGATCTGGTCGCCAACGTTTCCCACGATATCAAGACACCTTTGACGATGATCCGGGCATATGCGGAAATGATCAAGGATATTTCCGGTGATGATCCGCAAAAGCGGAACGAACATCTCGATGTCATATTGCAGGAGACCGAGTATCTCAACAAGCTCGTATCCGATATGTCGGAGCTTTCCAAGCTGCAGTCCGGGGTTCTTGAACTCAAGCGTGACAACTTCGATCTGAAGGAGTGCACGGATAATGTCGTACTGCTTCTTTCGAAAGTCATCACGGAGAAAAACGTCAAGCTTGTCTTAGATTACGATGATTGCGTGGTCTATGCCGATGAGATCAAGATCTCACAGGTCATCTACAACTTTTTGTCCAATGCCTTGAAGTATTCCGATCCGGATTCGAAGATCACCATCCGCATACGAAGCGATGAGGAAAAAGTCCGGGTGGAAGTCATTGACAACGGCAACGGCATCTCCGCCGAAGCTCTTCCATACATCTGGGACCGTTATTATAAAGTGGATAAGAATTTCAACCGTTCCGTCAATTCGACCGGTCTGGGTCTGGCGATCGCCAAGGCGATCCTGGAAGCTCATAAGGCAAGATATGGCGTTGAATCGGTGCTGAACGAGGGATCGACGTTCTGGTTTGAACTCAACAGGGACTATGAAGATGAAGACAGATAAGCTCAAATACATCGATTATCCGTTCTTTCAGGATGATCTGGCCTATAAAGTCAATACGGATACGATCATTCTGGGGATGTTTCTTGACAAGATGATCAACAAGAGCGTCCTGGATATCGGATGCAACAGCGGGGCACTTCTGCTTTATGCCCATCACAATGGTGCAAACAGACTCATCGGTGTCGATATCCATGAAGATGCCCTGAAGACAGCGAAGAAGAATCTTGAGATGTATGCGAAAGATTATGAACTGCACTGCTGTCCGATCGAAAACTTTGAATCAGAAGAAGTCGATGTCATCATCTGCAATCCGCCGTTTTTTGAAATGAACAACGTGACCGATGATGCATATATAAAGGAAGCGATGTTTGAAGAATCGCTCCCGCTGGATGACCTGTTTAAGGCGTTCCGGAAATTCATGAAGGCAAACGGTACGGTCTACATGATCTATCAGGCGGACCGCTTCCCGGAGCTCTACGAGATGTGCAAGCGTTACAAACTCAAGATCATGAAGATGTCTTTCGTTCATGACGTGAAGTCGCTTCATGCCTTGCGGGTCCTGTTGAAACTGAAGATCGGTCCGATGTCCAAACTCAAGATCTATGAGCCGTTTCTGATCGATGGAGGAAAGATCGTAAAACCGGCAGCTTATGAAGAAAAGCTGTGAAAAAAATGATTGAAAATTCAATTCTGTTCTGATATGATACTTATGTTGTAGTCCCTCCTTAGAGGGGATTATAACCGCTCAGAAAAGGTTTCCAAGTATCCCTGATCACCTTAATGGCGAGTCTGAATCTAAATAAAGGAGGTGCGCAATGTACGCAATTATCGAAACTGGCGGCAAGCAGCTGAAAGTCGAAGAAGGCCAGAGCATCTATGTTGAAAAACTGGATGTCGAAGAAGGCACAGAATATGTATTCGACAAGGTCGTTGCCTTGGAAAACGGTGGCTTGACTTTAGGTGCTCCTTATGTAGAAGGTGCCAAGGTCACATGCAAGGTCGAAAAGCAGGGTAAGGGAAAGAAGATCGTTATCTTCAAGTACAAACAGAAGACTGGTTCGACCAGACGCAAACAGGGTCATCGTCAGCCATACACCAAGTTGACTGTTGAAAAGATCGGCTAATGATCAAAGCGGTCTTTCAGGCAAATGAGGATCGATACACTTCTCTGGATGTCAGCGGTCACGCGGAATACGGAGAGTATGGAAAAGATCTCATCTGTGCCTCAGTAAGTTCGATCATGTTCGGCTTCATGAACGCACTTGATGCGCTGGAAGAGGATGTAAAGATCGCTCAGTCAGAAAACAGGATCACGATTGTTGATCACAGCGGTTCGGATGTAGTCAAGGATTACTTCGAGCTGGTAATTATGCAGTTAAAAACGATCGAAGCCTCATATGGAGACTTCATTAGAGTGGAAAGGAAGTAAAACAACATGAAATATGTACTGAATATTCAGTTCTTCGCTTCTAAAAAAGGTGTTGGTTCGACCAAGAACGGACGTGATTCCCAATCCAAGCGTCTGGGTGCTAAACTGGCTGATGGTCAGTTCGCAACTGCAGGTTCTATCATCTACCGTCAGAGAGGTACGAAGATTCATCCGGGAGAAAATGTTAAGAAGGGTGGAGACGATACACTGTTCTGTCTGATCGATGGTGTTGTTAAATACGAACACTTAGGCAAGAAGAAGACAAAAGTATCCGTTTATCCGGCAGCTTAATCATCTTATCTATTGGAATCAAAGCCCTCAAAACGGGCTTTTTTAAAATGTAAAGACAATGCAATTTATCGATAAAGTAAAGCTTAAACTCAAAGCAGGCAACGGCGGCAACGGCATCGTCGCTTTTAAGCGTGAAAAATACAATCCGCTTGGCGGTCCGACCGGAGGCGACGGAGGCAGCGGCGGTTCGATCATCTTCAAGGTCGATACCAACAAGTCAACGCTCCTCGATCTGCGCTTTTCCAAGGCCATCCGCGCACAGGACGGGGAAAACGGCAAGACCAACAATATGTATGGAGCTTCCAGGGACGATGTCATCGTCAAGGTGCCTTTAGGCACGATCGTCAAGGATCTCGATCTCGATGAAGTGATCGCTGACCTCAATACGCTTGACAGTGAGGAAGTCATCTGTCAGGGCGGCAAAGGCGGAAAAGGAAACTTCCATTTCAAGTCATCAAGAAACAATGCGCCGGACTATTGCACACTCGGAACACCGGGTGAAGAAAGAAATGTTCTTGTCGAGCTCAAACTGCTTGCCGATGTCGGACTTGTCGGTCTTCCGTCGGTTGGCAAATCGACGCTTCTTTCCGTCGTATCCAACGCAAGACCGGAGATCGCCGATTATCCGTTCACAACTTTAAAACCGCAGCTTGGCATGGTCAAGGCAGGGGATACGTCCTTTGTCATGGCAGACCTGCCGGGTCTCATTGAAGGTGCTTCGGAAGGACGAGGTCTGGGCCATGAATTTCTCAAGCACATCGAACGTTGCCGTTTGATCATCCATGTCCTTGACATGGGACATGAAGATCCGATCAAAGACTTTGAAGTCATCAATGAGGAACTGAAGAAATATCCGGGCAACCTCTATGAAAGACCGCAGATTGTCTTGGCCAACAAGATGGACCTCGACAATGCGCAAGAGAACCTGGAAAAGTTCAAAGCGAAGTATCCGGACATTGAAGTCTTTGAAGCGATCACTCTGATCAACGAAGGACTCATGCCGGTCTTATACAAGGCGGCCGAGATGCTGAAGGAACTTCCACAGTTCCCGCTGTATGATCCGAAAAAGGCAGACCAGAAAGTCGTTTACAAGTATGAAGAACCAAAGGAATTTGAGATCTTCAATGAAGGAAACGGCGTATGGCGGCTGGAAGGGGAAAAGATCGAACGTCTGTTCCTCAATACCAACTTCTCCGATGACGATTCGGTGCTTCGTTTCTCAAGGGCACTTTCCCGCATGAAAGTCGATGCGGCTTTAAGGGAAAAAGGCTGCAAAAACGGAGATCAGGTCTTTATCAGGGATTACAGTTTTGATTTCATGGACGAGTAGAAAGGTACTCGTCCTTTTAATTTGGCACCGGAAGGTATGAAAACGTTTACAAAAGTTATATAATAAAAAACAGGGGGAGACATAAACCCCTGGAGGTTAAAAATGAAGAAATTTTTTAAACTGTTGATGGTTGCATTGCTGGCAGCTTGCATGACAGCATGCTCTTCCGGCGGCGGCGAAGCTCCGGCTGAAGAAGAAACTGCAGCTGGCGGCGGCAACCTGGTCATCTATTCACCAAACTCAGATCCGCTGATCGAAGTTGCTTACACATTCGGTGAGAAGTACGGCATCAATGTCGAAGTCGTCAGTGCCGGTACTGGTGAATGTCTCGAAAGGATCGTTGCTGAAAAAGACAATCCGCAGGGCGATGTCCTTTACGGCGGCATGAACTATGCAAACTCATTCAACGAAGACTATGTTCCTCTGTTTGAACCGTATGTTGCAGCAGGCGACGACAAGCTTCCTGAAGCTTACCGCAATTTCAACAACATCACGACGCACTACTGCCTCGATGGATCTGCTGCATTGCTGGTCAATATCGAAGAGTATGAAAAGTTAGGTCTCAACATCGATGAATTTGATTCCTATGCAGATCTCTTACAGCCTGAACTCAAGGGCAAGATCGCTATGGGCGACCCGGCCAACTCTTCAAGTGCATGGGCAGAACTGACAAATATGCTTCTGGTCATGGGCGATCAGCCATATGATGAGAAAGCCTGGGAATGGGTTGGTGAATTCATCAACAACCTGAACGGTGTTCAGCTTTCTTCCTCTTCTGCGATTTACAAGGGAACTTATGAAGGTGAGTATGTCGTAGGTGTTTCCTATGAAGACCCATGTGTATCTCTCTTAGTTGATGGCGGCGGCAATAAAGTCAAGCTCGTCTATCCTTCTGAAGGTGCTGTATGGCTCCCTGCAGGTGTAGCGATCATCAAGAACGCTCCGAACATGGACAATGCAAAACTCTTCTTAGACTGGCTGATCTCTGATGAAGGTCAGAACGAAGTTGCCAAGACGACAGCTCGTCCGGTCAACCCAAGCATCTCCAACACTGCAAAAGAAATGACTCCGTTCTCAGCGATCAACGTTGCATACGAAGACATGGCTCTCTGCGGAAGCAACAAGAAGGCTTGGCAGGCTCGCTGGACAGAAATGTTCACAGCTGCTCAATAATCCAAACGATTAAACAAAAAAACAAATAATTCATAATAGTGAGGTTAGAAATATGAGTGTAAATATCAAGATTCGCGACGCCGTAAAAAAATATGGCGATAATACGATCATTTCTGACTTATCACTGGATATCAAGGAGGGTGAGTTTTTCACCCTTCTTGGTCCATCTGGATGTGGTAAGACGACGTTATTGAGAATGATCGCCGGTTTCAACTCGATCGAAGGGGGAGATTTTTATTTTGGTGATACCAGGATCAACGACATGGATCCGGCAAAGCGAAATATCGGTATGGTCTTTCAGAACTATGCCATCTTCCCGAATATGACGGTCGAGAAAAACGTGGCCTTTGGTCTTAAGAATCGGAAACTGCCAAAAGAAGAGATCGCATCCAAGACGGACCAGTTTCTGAAACTGATGAAGATCGATGAATATCGCGATCGTATGCCGGAAAGACTTTCCGGTGGTCAGCAGCAGCGTGTCGCCCTGGCAAGAGCTCTGGCGATCACTCCGGATGTACTTCTGATGGATGAACCTTTGTCCAATCTGGATGCGAAGCTGCGTGTTGAGATGCGCACTGTCATCAAACAGATACAGAATGACGTCGGTATCACGACGGTCTATGTCACTCATGACCAGGAAGAGGCAATGGCTGTCTCTGACCGTATCGCGGTCATGAACGCTGGCGATATTCAGCAGATCGGAACGCCGAAAGTACTCTATCAGCGTCCCGCAAACCTTTTTGTCGCGACCTTTATAGGCCACACCAATGTTATTGATGCAAAGCTCATCAATGATAACGGCAAGGCATACCTGGAACTTCCAGGCGGCCACAAAGTCCTTGTCGATACGATCCGCAAGGAAGAGATCTATGACCGCAAGGTCAAGGCATCCATCCGTCCGGAAGAACTTGTCGTCGACCGTGACAGCAAGGAAGGCATCAAGGCGATCATCGATGATGCGGTCTTCCTTGGCTTGAACACACACTACTTCGTCCACTTTGAAGATGGCGAGACGGCAGAGATCGTTCAGGAATCCCAGATCGATTCGATCATTGAAAAGAGTTCAGTGATCTATCTTGGCGTCAAGACGGAAAAGATCAACGTCTTTGATGAGAGCGGTTCCTATAACCTGGTTGAGGGTGTCGTCAACGATCTCGATGTGTATAAGAAAGAGGCCTGAACATGAAAGGCTCAAAGAAGAATTTTGATGTCTGGAAGATCATATCTTTGATCGTACTGGCACTGTATGGCTTATTTCTGATCTATCCGCTGATCAAGCTTTTGTATAATGCATTCTTTTTTGAAGGCACCTTCACGCTGGAACAGTTTCAGAAGTTCTTCTCACAGTCCTACTACATCAAATCGATCTTCAATTCCATCAAAGTCTCGTTCATGGCGACTTTGCTGACACTGGCGATCGGCATTCCGCTTGCCTATTTTTATCAGATGTATGAGATCAAGGGACAATCGGTCTTACAGGTGATCATCATCCTGTGTTCGATGTCAGCTCCGTTCATCGGTGCTTATTCCTGGATCATGCTGCTGGGAAGAAGCGGTGTCATCACCCAGTTCATCGAAAGCATCGTCCCGGTCCGTGTACCGAATATCTACGGTTTCAACGGCATCCTGCTGGTTCTTGCATTGCAGCTTTTCCCGTTGGTCTTCCTTTATGTTTCCGGTGCTTTGAAAAACATCGACAACTCACTTCTGGAAGCTTCCGAGAATATGGGCTGCAGCGGTGTCAGACGCTTCTTCACCCTGGTCATACCTCTTTGTATGCCGACGATCATTGCAGCGACTCTGATGGTCTTTATGAGGGCGTTTGCCGATTTCGGTACGCCATTACTGATCGGTGAAGGCTATCAGACTTTCCCGGTCGTCATCTATAACTCCTATTTCGCGGAAACAGGCGGTGACCACAACTTCGGTGCGGCGATCTCCGTCATTGCGATCGTCATCACTGCGATCATCTTCCTGATCCAGCGTTACATCAACAACCAGTTCCGTTTCACGATGAATGCGATGCATTCGATCGAACGCAAGAAACTCACTGGCGTCAAATCCGTGGCGATCCACTTCTATTGCTGGTTTGTGGTCTTGCTGGCGTTCATGCCGCAGGTCTACGTCATGTATACATCGTTCTTAAAGACCTCAGGCAAGATCTTTATGCCGGGTTATTCGCTCGATTCGTATCGCTTTGCCTTCACGCATCTGAAGAATGCGATCCCGAATACCTTCCTGATCGGTGGCTTTGCATTGCTTCTGGTCATCATCCTGGCTATCCTGATCGCATATCTGGTCGTAAGAAGAAACAACTTCGTCAACCGGATCATCGATACGCTGTCGATGGTGCCATACATCATCCCGGGTTCTGTTGTCGGTATCGCCCTGGTCATGGCTTTCAATAAGAAGCCTCTGGTCCTGGCCGGTACGGCAACGATCATGATCGTAGCTCTGGTCATTCGTCGTATCCCGTATACGATCCGTTCTTCCACAGCGACTTTGCAGCAGATCCCGATGTCGATCGAAGAAGCGGCGATCTCCCTTGGTTCCAGCAAGCTGAAAGCCTTCTTCACGATCACGGTGCCGATGATGGCAAACGGTATCCTGTCGGGTGCGATCATGTCCTGGGTCACGATCATCACCGAGCTTTCAACGGCGATCATCCTCTACAACCTGAGAACGATCACTCTGACCCTTGCCACCTACACTTATGTTTCAAGAGGAAACTATGGCATCGCTGCCGCCTATGCGACGATATTAACGCTGGCGACGGTCATATCCTTACTGGTATACATGAAAGTTACCGGAAACAAAGAGATCTCTTTCTAAGCCGACGGAAGTCGGCTTTTTTCATATACATGTTGTATAATTGATTTATGATTGGTTTTTTAAGAGGGATCGTACATGCCTATGGCAGTGACTTCGTTCTGATCGATGTCAATGGGGTGGGTTACCGTATTAATTTTTATCATTCCGAGGCACTTTCCAAGGGAAAGGAAATGATCATCTACACTTACCAGAACGTAAGGGAAGATGAGATCAGCCTTTATGGATTTCTTTCGCTTGAAGAATACGATCTGTTCATCAAACTGATATCCGTCAAAGGTCTTGGTCCCAAGATCGCTTCCAATATCCTTTCCAGGGCAAGTGTTGATTCGATCATCACAGCTGTCGAAACGGGCGACATCAATTTCATCAGGCATATGCCTGGGATCGGCAACAAGACAGCTTCCCAGATCATTCTCGATCTGAAAGGAAAACTTGTGGAATCATCATCAGCTGAGACTTCCGTCAGCGAAGAAATGCATGATGTTGCAGAAGCTCTCAAACAGCTGGGATACAAGTCGACAGAGATCAGACCGGTCATGAAGAAACTGGCAAAAGAAAAAGGTTCGACTGATGAGCTGATCCGAAAGGCACTGGCCTTGCTCATGAAGTAAAAAACAATTATGGAAGAAGAAAACAAAGTATTATCTGCGGATAAACAGGCACAGGATGATGATGCCAGCCTTCGTCCGCAACGATTGAAGGACTATGTCGGGCAAAGCGATCTCAAGGAAAATCTTGAGGTCTTTATTGAAGCGGCCAAAATGCGTGATGAAGCACTTGATCACGTGCTTTTATACGGTCCGCCGGGCTTAGGAAAGACGACGATGGCCTATATCCTGGCCAACGAGATGGGTACAAACATTAAGACAACGACCGGCCCGAGCATTGAAAAGACCGGTGATCTTGCTGCGATCTTGTCTTCCCTGCAGGAAGGGGATGTACTGTTCATTGATGAGATCCACAGACTGCCGAAGATCGTGGAAGAAGTCCTGTATTCGGCGATGGAAGATTTTTATATCGATATCGTCGTCGGCAAGGAAGAAGGCGCAAAATCGATACGACTGGATCTGCCGCCGTTCACACTTGTCGGTGCGACGACAAGAGCCGGTGCGATCTCTTCACCATTGCGTGATCGTTTCGGTATCACGTCCAAGCTGAACTATTACACCAACGAGGAGCTTTCCCAGATCGTCCGCCGTACCGCGAAAGTCTATGGCGCTTCGATCGATGAGGAGGCGGTTGCCGAGATCGCCAAGCGTTCCAGAGGTACCCCGCGTATCGCCAACAGGCTTTTCAGAAGAGTCAGGGATTTCGCCCAGGTCAGAAACAACGGTGTCATCGACCTTGAGATCGCACAGGGCGCTTTAGAAAAACTCAAAGTGGATTCTCTGGGTCTTGATGATGTCGATATCCGCTATCTGCGCGGTATCATCGAACGTTTCAGAGGCGGCCCGGTCGGCGTTGAAGCCATCGCTTCAGCGATCGGTGAAGAAGCGATCACCTTGGAAGATGTCAATGAGCCATATCTTCTGCAGATCGGTTTCATCAACCGTACCGCAAGAGGCAGGATGGTCACCGAAAAGGCGTATCGTCATCTGAATATCGATTTCGAACAGAAACTGTTCTAAGACCCCTTAAAAGGGTCTGAAAATCCTTATTTCAGCGATTTTTACGGATCTTTAAAAAAGATTGAATTTTAAATATTATTTATGTTAGAATGATTAAGCGTAAATGGAGGTAAGTATAAATGCCAAGAGAGTTCGTCACTTTCAAATGTACTGAGTGTGGTGAAGAAACATACACTGGTTCAAGAAATAAGAAGAAACATCCGGAAAAGATGGAAATCAAAAAGTTCTGTCCGAGATGCAACAAGATGACTGCACATAAGGAGAAGAAATAGGCGTTTGCCTATTTTTTGTTATCATGGACATTCAGACGTTCGTCTTAGGTCCGATCGCGACCAATACCTATCTGCTCAGCATCGGCAACGATGTGATCCTGATCGATCCGGCCTCCAAACCGGAAAAGCTCATCGACAAGCTGCAGGGCAGAAATCTTCTTGCGGTACTTTTGACACATGGCCATTTCGATCACATCAAGGCCTGTGATGGCCTTTATGAAAAATATGGCTGCAAGATATATCTTCATCCGGACGATGAAGAGCTGGCGAGAGACAAGTATTCGGGTGCGGATTTCGGACTGGTATCCTATATCAGCTGTCCGATCGAACCTTTGAAAGAAGGGAAGATGAAGATCGGTCCGTTTGAATTTGAGACGATCTTCACGCCTGGCCATACGCCGGGTTCAGTGATCTTTGTCTTTGATCACTACATCTTCACAGGCGATACACTGTTCAGAGGCTCCGTAGGAAGGACCGACCTCAAAGGCGGCGATGCCCGCACACTGAAGCAGTCCTTGCAGATCTTCAAGTCCTTCGATCAGGAATACTTCATCCTGCCGGGACACGATGATCCTTCAACGCTGTCGTTTGAACTGGCTAATAACTGGTATCTCAGATAAAAATAAAGCTCATTTTTGCAAAAAGTGAGCTTTTTCTTTAGGAATCGGCCTGTTTTTCGCAAATCATATATGGAGGCGAAAAATGGAAGAGAGATTAGTGGCGCTGTTAAGACTGGCGCTGAAATACAATGCGACCGATATTCACTTCATGATGCGCTATCAGGAAGTGGAGATCGAGATGCGGATCGATGGTCTTTGCCGGAAAGTCAAAGGACGTTTCGAAGACTATAAGCTGATCCGCTATCTGCAATACCTGGCAAATCTCGATGTAGGAAATCTTCTGACGCCGCAGACCGGACAGTTTGAGATGGAAGTGGACGGAAACTTTCTGTCCCTGCGCTTCGCTGTGATCAACAAGATCAATTACACAAACGGAGTGCTTCGCATACTCAATTCCAAGATCCGTGTCGATGCGGATTCACTTTCCGGCATTGAGGAGCAGAATCGCTATTTCAAAGCCTTGTTGCGGCGCTATTGCGGCCTGATCCTGTTTTCGGGTCCGACCGGTTCGGGTAAGACGACGACCTTGTATTCGCTTTTAAAAAGCGTCAGAAACAAGAAGATCTACTCGATCGAAGACCCGATCGAAGTCTATCACGACAACATCATTCAGCTTTCGGTCAATGAGACGATGAACTTTTCCTATGCGGAAGGGATACGTCAGATCTTGAGACACGATCCGGACATCATCATGATCGGTGAGATCCGCGATGAAAAAGCTGCGAAGATGGCTGTCGTTGCCGCAAACACCGGACATCTCGTCCTTTCCACGATCCACACTTCCCGTGCCTCCGCCTGTATCTCAAGGATGGTCGAACTCGGTGTCAAAGAGGAACAGCTGTATGAAAATCTTCTGTGCGTATCCAACCAGAGGATGATGGTCGATATCCGCAACCACAAAAAGATCGTCCTGTACGAGATCATGGATCTGCAGGAGATCGGATATTTTCGGCAGTATGGTCATAATTCAAAGGATTTTCTCGACATTGATACTCAAATAAGGAAAGGCAAAGCGTATGGAATTTTCGGGGGAGACGCTCTTTAAGCGATATCTGTCGATCGAAGACCTCTCCTACTTTTCAAAGCTGCTTAAGAACGGTCTTTCGATCAATGAATGTTTTGATCTTTTGAAGACAAGAAAGAATGATGAGATCTTTTCAAAGATCAGGAGACGTCTCGATCAGGGAGAACTGATCGAGAAACTGATCGGTGACTATCTGCCGAAAAATATCCGCTCCTACACGCTGGCTTTACTGAACTCACTTTCCTTTTCAGCAGCGCTAAATCTGTCACTACAGTTTTATGAACGAAATGAAGAAGGGCGCAAAGATGTTTTGTCAAATATCGCTTATCCGCTGATACTCTTATTCATTTCGATCACATCGCTGTATCTGTTTGACCTCTATGGGATCGATTCGATCTTTGCGCTGATCTCTTCATTTGAGGAGAACATCGGCATCTATAAGGACTTTCGCATCCTGTTTCGGATCATCGTGATGATCGTATACTATGGAACACTCATCATCTTCTGCCTGGTCATCCTGTTTTCCAGACCGCAGAGGATCACGCTATTTTATATCTTTCTTTCAAGACATTTTCCGAATTCTTTCCTCAGCATCTATTATTCGGAAGAATTCATGTCTTTGTTTCTGATCTGTGTGCAGAAAGGCTATTCGACAAAGGAATCGCTTGGCATCTTAAAATCCATGTCGAGCAAGCCCATCATCTCTTTTCTGGCCTATCACATGGATGAAAGTCTCATGGAAGGCGATACTTTGAAAGATGCGGCGAAAAAGGATTATTATGATCCTTCACTTGCAAGATTCATCAAGATCGCCAATTATACGAACGATTTTTCTTCGATCATCGAATCCTATGTCTTCATGACCAGGGAAAAGATCCGGAAACGCATGAAAAACTATACACTTACGATACAATTGCTGACATACATCTTCATCGGACTGGTCGTGATCTTTGTCTACCAGATCCTGTTCATGCCGATGAGAGCCATCAGCATCTTCTGAAAGGAAACAGTTTATGAATGATAAAGGTTTTACGCTGCTGGAAATGGTGGTCGTCGTGATCATCATCTCGATACTGCTGCTTTTGACGATACCCAATGTGTCTAAAGTCATTTCCTCGGTCGATTCCAAGGCCTGCCAGGCGATGACGAAAGTTGCCGATGCGGCGATCGTACAGTTTCAGCTTGATTATGGTTCGCCGCCGAATTCCCTGACAGATCTTGTCAATGGCGGCTATCTTGAGGAAGATCAGACAAAGTGTTCTTCCGGACAGACATTAAGCATCGTGGATGGACACTGTGTCATCAACTAGGGGATTCTCCATGCTGGAAATGCTGATCTGTCTGATGATGATCGCTTCCTTGTCGCTTTTAGGCCTCTCGTTTCACGAATATCAGGTACCGGAACATTACTATTTCCTGAACGATCTGATGCTGAGTCAGTCCGAGGCACTGCTTCAAAGAAGGGAACAGACTTTCCAAAGCGGGATCCGCTACAACTCCATGGGCCACATCGATATGGCAAGGACACTGGAATTCGGCAAACAGAAGATCACGCTGAATCTCGGGAGCGGCTATGCGCTTGTCAAATAAGGGCTTCTTTCTGCTGGATGCCTTGCTGGCGGTATTCATACTCTCCTGGCTTTGCATCCTGTGCTTTTCGATCTTTGACATGATGAAAAATTATGAACGAGGATACCAGATCCACCAGGAAAGATCGAACGAACATCTGCAGACTATACTGTCCGAACTGAATGATTGCGAGGAATGCTATACAGATGAACATGATTAGGAATATCGCCGGTCTGATGATCATCCTTTCACTTCTTCCGATCGCGATGGAAGCCTTCCGCTTCAGTGCGGCGATACCGTTTGAATACGATGAAGTCTTTGATGAGCTCTCCTTATGCCAGCTAAGGGAAAGTCTTCTGATCAGCTATGACCTGCAGTTTTCGGATTCTGCCCTTTATTTTTCATTGCATAACAAGGACTTCAGTCTCTCGAAAGTCAACGACAAACTGATCATGCAGCCGGGAACACAGATCTTCCTATCGAAGGTCGATTCTCTGTATTTTGAAGAAAGGAATGGTGTCATCTATGTCTGCTACAGGAAGGATGAAAAGGAATATGAACGGGCTCTTGTTTCAGCAAGAGGGTTTTATCTCGACCGCTTTTCTGATTGTGATGTGCGCGATGATGAGCCTGATCGCAGCGAAGAGTGACTATATCATAAAGGCGGATCAGGTCTACGCAAACCTGCAGAAGGCAGAAGAAGATTTTGAAGCGGAAGCTTATGTGATCGATACCTTCAAATGCATGCTGGCAAGAAGGGAAGAGATCACTGACTTTTTTACGAACGGCATTTCCGTTTCGGTCTACCAGACGACAAACGGCTATGAGCTGTGTTATCTGAACTATATCCTCGATGTGACCGTTTATGAAGAAAGGATCGTTGATTTCTCGCTGCACAGTTGAGTGTAAGTCAAGGTATTTTCGTGTATAATACAATAGAAATAAGAAACGAGGGAATGATACTATGATAAACTGCACAGAAATCAAACCGGGCCAGTGTTTCACATGGGAAAACGAGCTGTACCAGTGCATCGATATACAGCTGAATAAGACGGCAATGGCCAAGATGAAGGTCAAGGTCAAAGTCAAACAGCCAAAGACCGGTGTCATCAAAGAGCTGTCACTGATCGGATCTGATCAGGTCGGCGAAGCTTCGATCGACCGTCGTCCGATGCAGTTCCTTTACGATTCCGGTGATATGGAAGTCTTCATGGATATGGAGAACTACGAACAGATCGAGATCCCGAAGGACAGACTGGAATGGGAAAGCAAGTTCCTGGTCCCGAACCTTGATGTCAACATCACGTTCTATGAGAGTGAAGTACTTGGCATCATCCTGCCGGACAAAGTCGACCTTGAACTGGTCGAATGCGAAGCGGCAGTCAAAGGCAATACGGCAACCAGTGCACTTAAAAATGCCGTCACCGAAACAGGACTGCAGGTCAAGGTTCCTCTGTTTATTGAAAACGGAGAAAAGATCACAGTCTCGACCGTCGATGGCAAGTACTCAGGAAGAGCTTAAAAAAACGGAAATCGATTTCCGTTTTTTTAAACATACTGTATTGTATGATTCAGGTAAACAAAGCTTAAATATCAGACTTCTTAAGAAGCCCATAAGTCTTTAGCTTATGGGAGGTTCACTGCTTGAGATATTTGATGATGCTGTTGGCGGCGATCGCACCGTCGTTGCAGGCAGTTACGACCTGACGCAGATCTTTCTGAATGCAGTCGCCTGCGCCATAAATGCCCTTGATCGCCGTGGACATATCCGGATTGACTTTGATATAGCCTCTTTCATCAAGGATCGAGGCGTCCAGGAAGCCGGTACATGGATCAGCACCGATGTAAGGGAAGATGCCCTTGCATGGAACGATCGATTCCTCATTGGTGTCGACGTTCCTGATCTTTAAGCCGCAGATGCGATCATCCTCAATGACGAGTTCACTTGGAATGTGCTTTGTGATGATCTCGATCTTTTCGTTGGCTTTAACGCGGTCGATGACACTGGCGTCAGCTCTGAAGACATCCCTGCGGATGATGATCGTGACTTTTTCTGCCAGGGAAGCAAGATAGAGAGCTTCTTCAAGAGCGGAATTGCCTCCGCCGATGATGGCAACCTGTTTTTTGCGGTAGAAGAAACCGTCACATACAGCACAATAGGAGATACCTCTGCCGGTAAACTCATCCGCATGCGGCAGATCCAGAGTCCTTTCCTTCGTGCCGGTCGCAACGATGATCGCTCTTGCATCAAAGACGCGTCCGTCTGTCAGGATGACGTTTCCTTCTTCGCCTTCCTTGATCTGTTTTACTTCACCGGAAATCAGTTTTGCACCGAATTTCTGGCCATGTTCTGTCAGCTGATTTGCCAGTTCAAGGCCGGAGATCGATTTGATGCCCGGATAGTTTTCTATTTCATATGTCTTGGACAATTTGCCGCCATTAACACCCGCTTCGATGATCAGGACGGATAAGTTTGCCCTGGAAGCGTAGATCGCTGCCGTCAGACCTGCAGGACCGGCACCGATAATGACTACATCATATTTTTCATTCATAGGTCTTTTTCCTCGCTTTGACTTGATTATAGCACGTGGTCATTCATCTCCACGTACCATTTGCCCCGGTCATAGTAGAGATGGCGGATACGGTTGGGTTCAAAAACGCAGGTGTAGCGAAGTCCGGAACCGCCGACTTTCAAAGAAGCCCGCGGACAGACTTCCTTGACTTTCTTGATTGGGACTTTCTTTTCTTCGTCCCAGATCAGGAACAGGGGTCTGATGTTTCCTCCCTTGTCGTTGAGGCAGATGACATCCACATATTTTCTTATCATTTCTTCACTCACTTTCGTTCCATGTTATGTTCTTTGTTTCGATCCCTGACAGGTTGCAATCCTGAAGCAGGCGAAGGGAAAAGATCGCATCGTCTCCGAATCGTTCCCGGATCTTTCGCATCGCGGCTTCCTTGTCTTTCTGCTTCTGATCGTAAACCGGGATCTGGGAAAACAGATCAGTCTGCAGATCATCCTTCTTAAAAGAAAGATCAGAGACCGCCACACCGATCGAGCGGTAGGGTATGACAAAATCGCAGTTTCGTTCAAACAGCTTAAGGGCCTCATCATAGATCTGTTTGCCAAGATCGGAATTCTCTTTCAGACGGATCTGCAGCGTCCTTGTTTTCAGGTCCCTGTTTCTGAGAAACAGATGGACCGTTTTATAGTACATGCCTTTTTCACTCAGTCTTCTTGCGACGTTATCGGCTAACAGCGTCAGCACGATCTTCAGATCGTCGAGATCACCGACATCTCGTTTTGAAGTTGTGGAATTGGAGATCGATTTGACGATCGGATGATCGTTTCCATACAGTGAGACCTCATCATCCGCCTTGCCGCAGGCATAGCGATGAAGCGCGCTTCCAAACTTGCCAAGGATCGAAACAAGATAGCTTTCCGGCTTGTCAGCTGCATCGCCGATCGTGTGGATGCCGTGGCTTTCAAGCTGTTTTGCGGCCTGAGGTCCGACACCAAGCAGTGCCGAGACAGGCAGATCGCGTATATCTTTCAAAGAATCGATCCAATAAAAGCTGTCTTCTTTTGCCAGGTCAGAACCAAGCTTGGCATAGACTTTGTTATAGGAGATGCCGATTGAAAGCGTCAGACCGATCTCCTGTCTGATCCGATGAAGAAGGGAGTCGACGATACTTTGCGCTGAGCCGAAATAGGAGATGCTGTGGGTGATGTCAAGCCAGCATTCATCGATGCCAAACGGTTCGATCTTATCAGTGTATTCATAATAAAGATCTCTGACCCGGTCTGAGAGATATGCGTATGTTTCATAGTCCGGCTTGCGCAAAACAAGTTCGGGACATTTTTTCAGGGCATCTTTGATCGTTTCTGCCGTTTTGACGCCCATGCGTTTGGCGGGTACGTTTTTCGCCAGGATGATCCCGTGTCTGTCTTTGGGATCGCCGGCGACAGCCATCGGGACATCACGCAGTTCAGGGTGATACAGCATTTCCGCTGAGGCAAAAAAGCAGTTCAGATCGCAATGCAGGATCGTCTTTCTCATACACTTATTATACTTGAAAATATATCAATCTCAATAAAAAACTTGAATGAAAATCAAGTTTGATCTATCATAGAAAATGTAGAAAAGGAGCCACAATGGAATTTAAAGAAAACCTTCGTTATCTGCGCAGGATGAGACACATGTCTCAGGATGAGCTTGCTGATATGCTCGGATACAAGTCATTTACGACTGTCCAGAAATGGGAGGATGGAACCGCCTACCCGCGGGTTTCAACGCTTCAGAAGATCGCAGATATCTTCGAAGTCGACGTCACGAACCTGCTCAATGCGGATTTGCGCCAGAGCCAGTATGCCATTCCGATCCTTGGTGAAGTAAAGGCCGGCTACGATATGTATGCAGATGAAAACATCTCCGGATATGAATATTGCGACAACAGACAATATGGTCCGGGTGAATATTATTTCTTAAGAGTCAAAGGGGATTCGATGATCGATCTCAGGATCGGTGAAGGGGACCTTGTCTATGTCCGCAAACAGGATTACCTCAACGACAAGGATATCGGTGTCTTCTTACTCAATAATTCCGAAGTTACAGTCAAACGCGTCATCTTCAATGAAGACGGTCTGACTCTGAAAGCCGCCAATCCGGCGTATCCTGACAGGAACTTCAAACCGGAAGATGTCAGGATCTTGGGAAAGGTCTTATACAACAAGGTCGAATTCTGAAATGGGAAAAGATACGTTTCGTTATATCGGGCTGTGCATGCTGATCTATCTGAGCATAGCCTGTCTGCAGATCTTTTTTCTTGATCCTCTGATCGATTTTATCTTTCTGGGATTCTGGGAACATCTGATCGTGCATGTCATACTGCTGCTTACGGCAGTCCCTTTACTGACAAAGTATCTGCTGGGCAGATTCAAGTGGAATATCATAGCTGACAACGGTGACGACTTCATGTAGTCACCGTTATTATTTAATGCTAAAATGATAAATATGAATATCGCTATGGTAGCGGGCGGAACGGGAGGACACATCTATCCTGCGTTGACGCTTGCGGAAGCATTGATGCAAAAAGGACACAGGATCACCTTCATCGGATCGAACGATCGCATGGAAAAAGACGTGATCCCGGCTCGTGGTTTTGAGTATATCGGTCTGAACGTCTATACGACCAGAGGCGGTATTTTTCAGAAAGCCAAAAGTCTATTGTCGATCGCAAAAGCCTACTTCGACTGTCAGAAACTGCTGAAGGGCTATGATATGGCAATCGGTTTTGGCAATTATATTTCTGTGCCTGTCATGGAGGCAGCCGCAAAACTGCATTTGAAAACGGTGATCCATGAACAGAATTCTTTCGTAGGCAGGGCCAACCGGATGCTCGATGAAAAGGTCGATCTGATCATCGGCTCCTACGAAGAAAATCTTAAACAGTTCAAAAACAGGAACACGAAGATCTTAGGCAATCCGCAGTCTTCCAAAGCTTATGAAGTAAAGAAAGATGAAAAAGTATTGAAAGATCTCGGCCTCGATCCGAAGAAAAAGACGGTCGTCATATTCATGGGTTCTCTTGGCTCTTCAAGTGTCAATGAAAAGCTCTATGAATACTTCCCGATGACGGATGGATCGTATCAGATCATCTTTGCGACCGGCGCATCCCATTACAAAGAGGCGCTTGAGAAGGTGAAACAGAACGATTATCTCAAAGTCTTTGAAAGGATCGACGGCATCAATGTGATGAAAAACTCCACATTGCTGGTGTGCAGGGCAGGTGCCACGACCTTGTCGGAGATCTGTGCTATCGGCATGCCGGCCATCCTGATCCCGTCCCCGTTCGTGCCGAACAATCACCAGTACTACAATGGCAAGGCACTCACAGACAAAAACGCTGCGCTGATGATCGAGGAAAAGGATCTGAGCGCTGAAAAACTGAATGCACTGATAAACAGTGTTATAAATGATGAAGAAAAACTGAAGACACTTTCGGAAAATGCCGCAAAGCTGGGCAATCCGAATGTCTTGAATGATATCGTTGAAGCAATTGAAAAACTATGATTAAAGAATTCTTACAGTTACATGGTGAATACCATGATGATAAAAGTTTCAAAGACCTGACAACTTTGAAGATGGGCGGTCCGATCGCTCATTTTGTGATGCCGGAAAGTGAAGAAGAGCTCAAGGTCATCGTCAATTATCTGAAAAATGAGAAGATCCCGTTCAAGGTGATCGGCAACGGCTCGAACCTGATCTGCGGAGAAAGCAGATATGATGGCGTGGTCATCAGCTTAAAGAGACTCAATTCCTATCGCATCGAAGGGGATGAAGTCTATGCGCAGGCCGGCGTCCTGGCACCTGTTCTGGCTGCTGCCCTGGCAAAGGAAGGCTTCAGCTGTCTGGAATTTGCCTCTGGCATACCGGGCTGCATCGGCGGTCTGGTCTACATGAATGCCGGAGCCTATAAAGGACAGATGTCTGATGTCGTCGAGGAAGTTGAAGTTCTGAAAGATGGCGAACTGATGTGGTTAAACAGCGATGAGCTGAATTTCGGCTATCGTCATTCGATCTTCCACGATCATCCGCGCTGGGTGGTTGTAGCTGCCAGGATGAAACTGACAAAAAAGCCAAAAGAAGAACTCGAAGAACTCATGGCTGACCGACTCAGGAGAAGGAAAGAGACCCAGCCTCTTGATAAACCGAGTGCCGGATCCTGCTTCCGCAATCCGGAGGATACCTTCGCCTGGAAACTGATCGATTCGATCGGCTACCGCGGCTATCACATCAACGATGTCTTTGTATCCGAAAAGCATTCCAACTTCATCGTCAACGAGGGAGAAGGCACAGCAGAGGATTATCTGAATATCGTTTATCAGATACAGGATAAAGTCAAGGAAAAATACGGCATTAAGCTCGTAATGGAAGTTGAGAAATTCAATTGCTAGACGATAAGGAAAAACTTTTAAAAAAGAATCCGCTTTTCAATATCCGAAAGAATCAGAAGAAAATGACGGCTTATGAAAAAGCCAGGCGTTTTTATTTTGTCCTGTCGATCGTTTTGTCTCTGCTTCTGATCGGCGGCGTCTATTTTGTCAGCGGCGCATCCAACGTCTATCGGATCGCCGTTGAAGGAAACCGCTATTTAAAAGATGAAGACATCATCGAACTCAGCGGGCTGAGCGATAAGTCCAAGTATCTGCTGCTGATCCCGATGAACGTGCAGCGGAAGATCGAAAGCGATCCTCTGATCGAATCGGCAAAAGTGGAACGGCTTGACGGAAGACTTGTAAGGATCTCAGTCAAAGAAAAAAAGATCCTCGGCTATGCGCCGGAAAACGGATTGAATGTACTGATCCTTGAAAACGGCGAAAAGATGGGCATCGGCAAGAAGAATATGTATCTGATCTCCTGCGGTCCTTATATCGAAGGGTTTGATGAAGAGGGGATGAATTCCCTGATCCATCAGATGAGCAAGTGCGAAGCCAAGGTCATTGAACAGATCTCGGAGATCCATCGCTTTCCGCAATTGAAATACCAGGATGTCGAGATCATCATGCGGGATGGCAATTATGTCTTCACCTCGGTCTATGGCATCGAACTTCTGGAACACTACTTCGACATTCAGTCGAGCTACGCAAGCAGTAAAAACAGCTGTTACTATTTTGAAGATATCTCAGGCAACGCCTACACCAGCGCCTGCCCATGGGAAAAGACGGAAGAAGAAGTAAAACAGCCGGATCAGGAAAGTGAAGAGCAGGAAGAAAACGCCTGATCATAATCAAAAAACGATATATAGAAAAAAGGAGATCGATCTGATCTCCTTTATCTTTAAGATGGTGGTTCCGGCCAGAATTGAACTGGCGACACACGGATTTTCAGTCCGTTGCTCTACCTACTGAGCTACAGAACCATTGGTTGCGAGGGAAGGATTTGAACCAACGACCTCCGGGTTATCCCTTCGCGCCACCTTGCGGTGCCCGAAAACTGCTTCGGGCTTACGCCGATCCTCGCAGTTTTCGACCGCTGCGGATAA
>DESX01000024.1:13130-13514 GCA_002362065.1 Solobacterium sp. UBA3303 | reverse complement strand
CCGCTGCCCGCACTGCACCAGCGAAATCAAGTAATCCAGGCGCCGGCATACGGCAGATGAAAAGCCCCGGGGAATCCTTTCCCCGGGGCCTTTCACATCTTCACGGTGAAGCCGGTCAGACGATTTCACCCATGGTGCCGTTGACGGCGCAGGCGGCGTTGCTCTCGTCGGTATCGATATGCATCGCCAGGGAGAACTTCTCGCTGACGCGGACGACCACGTCCCCAAAGACCAGGGCACGGCCGTTGGTATCCACTTTCACGGAGACGACGTCCTTGTCCTTCAGGCCGAACTCAGCGGCGTCGGCAGGGGTCATGTGGATGTGGCGCTTCGCGGCGATGACGCCTTCGGCGACCTCGACTTCGCCGCAGGGGCCGACCAGCT
>DESX01000024.1:0-13076 GCA_002362065.1 Solobacterium sp. UBA3303 | reverse complement strand
GGCCGACCAGCTTGCAGGCGCCGGAACCGGCGATGTCCCCGGATTCACGGACGGGCGCGGCGACGCCGATGGAACGCGCGTCGGTCAGGCTCAGCTCCACCTGGGTGGCGGGGCGGACGGGCCCGAGGATGCGGACGCGCTTCAGGGTGTTCTTCGGGCCGACGACGTCCACCTGCTCCTCGCTGGCGAACTGCCCGGGCTGGGACAGCCAGCTCTTGACGGTCAGCTCATGGCCGGCGCCGAAGAGGGCCTCCAGGTCTTCCTTCGTAACATGGACGTGACGGGCGGAGGTTTCCACGATAAACTGCTTCATGCTTCAGAACCTTCTTTCTGGATTGTTGTACCTATTATAGCAAACAGGCCCGCAAATAATCAAGGGCCGCGGGGCGGTTCCCCGCGCGAAATGCTTGACAAAGGCGGGCAGCTTGTGTATCATACCCTGGCAACCTTATCACGAGTGACCGAGGGACGGGCCTGATGACGTCACGGCAACCGGCGCAAGCTTGGTGCCAAATCCCGCAGCGCGTGCACACCCCGCAGGGAGCGCTGGCAGATAAGGCGGATCAGGAGACCGTGTCCGTCTGGCTTGTGTGCAGGCCAGGTTTTTTTATGCCCGCGGCGCGGCAGGCTGCCCCGCCGCATCCCCGCAGGACCCGAAAGAAAGGAAAACGCCATGAGAAAACTGTTCACATCCGAATCCGTTACGGAAGGACATCCCGACAAGCTGTGCGACCAGGTTTCCGACGCCGTGCTGGACGCCATCCTGGCTGAGGACCCCGATGCCCGCGTCGCCTGCGAAACCTTCGCCACCACGGGCATGATCACCGTCATGGGCGAGATCACCACCTCCACCTATGTGGATATCAACGCCATCGTCCGCAGGACCGTGACGGAGATCGGCTACGACGCACCGGAGAAATCCTTCAACGGAAAGACCTGCGCCGTCATGACCGCCATCCACGAGCAGAGCCCGGACATCGCCATGGGCGTCGACGACGCGCTGGAGACGAGGAACGGCGCGGAAGCCGATACCGGCGCCGGGGACCAGGGAATGATGTTCGGCTATGCCTGCAACGACACAAAGGAGTATCTGCCAAAGGCGATGGTGATCTTACAGAAACTCGCAAGAAAGTATGATGAGCTCGTACACAGCCATAAGGATTTCTATCCGGATGGCAAGGCACAGATCACCGGTATCTATGACGATGATTTCAACATCGTATCGATCAAGGATTTTACGATCTCCTACAACAATGCGGAGAAAAACAGGGAAGTCACGGACGGGATCTTAAAAGATATAGCCGAGAGTCTTTGCGAAGAATACGGACTCAAGGTGGAACGTTTCCTGATCAATCCGACAGGAAGATTCCTGATCGGCGGTTTTGAGGGTGATGCCGGACTCACCGGCAGGAAGATCGTCGTCGATGCCTACCAGTCTTTTGCCAATGTCGGCGGCGGCTGCATGAACGGCAAGGATCCGACCAAGGTCGATCTTTCCGGTGCCTATATCGCAAGGAAATATGCAAAGGAACTGCTCGACAAATACGATCTGAAATGGTGTGAGATTCAATTGTCCTATGCGATCGGACTCAGGAGGCCTTTGGCCATCTACATTGATTCCGATAAAGGGAACCTCGTACCGGATGAGGAACTCTATGAAAGAGGAGAACCATCGCACATCATCGAAGAGCTCGATATGAAGCACATCGATTATGAGAAACAGGCAATGTTCGGCCACTTTTACGATTAGAAAAAAGCTCTGATACAAAGTCACCCCGCTCATCATATATAATGAGGAAAAGGGGTGATTTTTTATGTATGCGGCAGTGAATGGAACCAGGATCTACTACGAGATCATCGGAAAAGGAAGACCTTTGATGATGATCCATGGCAATGGCGAAGACCATGGGATCTTTGACGTTGCGGTGAAGAAGCTAAGGGATAAGTTCAAGATCTATCTGATCGACTTAAGAGGTCATGGAAAATCCGATCCGGCTGAAGAATACCATTACGAACAGATGGCGGAAGACCTCAATGATTTCATGCGTCTTTACCACCTTGAAGATCTGGCGTACTTCGGCTATTCCGATGGAGGCATATTAGGATTATTGCTGGCGATGAAAAGCGATCGTATCTCAAGGCTCATCATTTCCGGAGCCAACCTCACACCGAAGGGACTCAAACCTATATGCCGTCTGAAGATCGCGATGCTCTGGCGTTTCAAAAAAGATCCGAAAGTGAAGATGATGATGGAAGAGCCTTCGATCGATGAAAACGATCTTAAATCGATCAAGGTCAAAACGACGGTCATTGCCGGGCAGAGAGATCTTGTGAGCTACGATGAGACGAAAAGGATCGCCGACCACATCCCGGACAGCAGGCTTCGCATCATCAAAAACGAGAGCCATGGTTCCTACATCGTCCACAGTGAAAAGATCGCCGATATCCTGAAGGAAGAGTTGAACGGTTAACAAAGGATATCTGTGTTACAATAACACAGATGAAAAACGTAAATATCAAAGTCGTCGCATGCGATATCGATGCGACCTTAGTCTACGATTATAAAAAAGAACTTCCGGAAGAAAACAGGAAGGCACTCATCGATCTGATGGAACAGGGCATCAAGGTCGGTCTGGCGTCCGGCAGGGCTTATGAAGATCTGAAGTCCTATCCGGAAAACTGGAACATGCCGGGACCCTTCGACTTCTATGTCGGACTCAACGGCGCTTCCTTATATGATGAAGCGAATGGGAAAAACGAGATCTTCTTTGAGATCGGGACCGATCATGTAAAGATGATCATCGAAGAGATCGACAGGCTCGATCTGGATTGTCACATCTATGTGGATGGGGTCACATTGTTCTTGAAAGAATCGGAGCGTTTCCTTAAGATCAAGGACACCAAACACCGTGATTTCAGAGTTGCGAAAAGCATTTCCGAAATGTATGAGAAAAAGACATCGAAGATCCTGATCAACTGTGATGATGAAAAAATGCCTGCGATCCGTGAACACTTTGCGCCGATCCTTGAAAAGACGAACAACGAGGTCAAACTTGTACGCACGTCACCCGGCTGCATGGAATTCGTTCCGGCAAAGGCCAACAAGTTCTATGCCTTGAAGAAGTATTGCGACGGTCATAACATCGACATCAAGGATGTTGCGGCCTTTGGTGATACGACCAACGACAACGAGATGATCCAGGGTGCGGGCCTTGGCGTATGCATGGCCAACGGCTCCGATGACACCAAGGCACTCGCAGATGTGATCAGTGAGTATCCGGCCGAAGAAAACGGTTTTGCGAAATATATCTATATGCATATCCTTTAAGACATTCCTGCAAGGGAATGTTTTTTCTTATAATGGAAGAGATGAACCTGTATATCAAAGAACTGCGCATCGATGGATCGCTGAATGAAGATTTCTACTACGCAAAGATACCTGCCATCAGGCAGCTTGAGAATGAAACGCTGCATTTTGAAAAGCCGGTGACTTTTTTCATCGGCGAAAACGGAAGCGGCAAGTCCACCCTGATGGAAGCCATTGCGATCGCCATGGGTTTCAATCCGGAAGGCGGCACGAAGAACTTCGTATTCTCCAGCCGGGATTCCCATTCCAACTTATATAAACACTTAGTGATCGCAAGATCCGCCTATCCGAAAGACGGTTTCTTTTTAAGGGCGGAAAGCTTCTACAATTTTGCGAGTACTGTGGATAATCTCAATGGCGGGGGTGTCCGCCCGCTGATCGATTCCTATGGCGGTGTTTCTTTGCACGAACAATCCCATGGGGAAAGTTTCCTGGCCCTGGTCAAAAACCGCTTTGCCGGCAAAGGCATCTATCTGCTCGATGAGCCGGAAGCCGCATTGTCGCCGGCCCGGATCATGCAGCTTCTCGTGTGCATACATGATCTTGTGGAGAGTGAGAGCCAGTTTATCATCTGCACCCATTCGCCGATCCTGATGTCCTATCCGGGAGCGGACTTGTTTGAATTTGATGAGAATGGTATCCGAAAAAGTGAGTACATGGAAACGGAACACTATCGGATCACCAAAGCTTTCATCGACAAACCGGAGAGGATGTACCAGCATCTGTTTGACGAAAGAAAGGAAGAAGAATGAATTTTGTACAGTTACGCTGTATCGTGGAAGTTTCAAAGACCGGATCCTTCACCAAAGCTTCGGAAAACCTCTTGATGGCGCAGCCCAACCTGTCCCGCAGCATCATCGACGTGGAAAAGGAAGTCGGTGATCCGATCGAGATCGCAAGAGCATGCCTGTTCCTGGCGAGCGATGAAGCAGCCTATGTCAATGGCGCAGAGCTTGCGGTCGACGGCGGCTGGTGTGCTGCATAAATGATCCTTCGGGAGGCAAAAGCCTCCTTTTTTAATTTCCTGTTTGCTGAATAAACTTCGCCGTATTATACAATGAAGGTATGTTCACAAAAAGAGAGACCAGACTTCTTGCCATCCTTCTGGGAATGAAAGACTGGCTGCCTGGAAAGATCCTGGCACAGATGCTGGCGATATCATCCAGGACCTTGCAGAATGAAGTCGCCTTCATCAATACGATCCTGAAGAAACAGTTTTCAAATACCCTGATCGCTTCCAATAACCGTCTTGGCTATCGATTAGAGGGAAACCGCGATCAGATCAAGCGCTTCGTTGCGGAGAATGCCTCGGGGGAGGATGAGGATACTTTTGAAAGTGCCGCTGCGATCCTGATGGTCCTTCTTTATGAAAGAGACTTTATCACACTCAACCAGATCGCCGAGAAGACCTTCCTGGCCGTCTCTTCGATCAGCGTCAATATGGAAAAGGTCAGAAAGATGATCGCCAGAGCCAAAGGCGCAAGATTGATCGTTCATCCAAGGAAGGGTTATCGTCTGGAAGCGGAAGAATCGGTCAAGCGGATGCTGATCGTCAATGCCTTAGGAAATGAGGAATCAAAGATCGCTGGACAGTACCCGCAGATCCTTGAAGCCTATGAATTATTGGATGATATAAGAGAGATCCTGATCGATATTTTCGTTCCATCCGATTACATCATTGAGGGAAAAGCTTTTGATGCATTCTGCAGGGATTGCGCATTTTCATTAAGCAGACAGCTCAACGGCTATCTGCTTGAAAAACAGAAGGAACACGAAGTCTCTGCTATAAGTAAGAAGATCTCTTCGGCTTTCAAAGAAGAACTCAATTACGAATGCACAAAAGATGAACTGCTTTGTCTGAATGAGCGGCTGGAAGATCTCAACGTCATCGGCACGACCAAGAAGGATTACCCGGATACGGAAAAACAGATTAAAGACTTCTGCGCGCTGGTCAGTGCTGAACTGGGGCTTTCAATACATCTCGAGAATAATTATCTGAAGCGTCTTTCCGAACATCTGCACAGGATGAAGCGAAGACTCGATGTGGGAAACTATTTAAGGACATCGGACCGGGAAACGATCGAGAAACAATACCCGGTCGCCTTACATCTCGTGAGGACCTGTTTCGTCAAGACCTTTGGAAGCAAGCTCCCGGGAAATGAGGAGCGCCTGCTTGTCCCATACATCGCAGCGCTGATCGATGACGCCACTGTAAAAGTCAATGTCAACATCGTCTCGGATCTGCCGGTGGGTGAAGTGTATCGCTACCGCGCAAGGATGTATGAACAGTATATGACCATCGTAAACAGGATCCGCATCTTTCCGACTTACTTATATGAAGAGCGCTTCTGTGACAGCGATCCGGATGCGCTGTTTCTGACGACGCAGGAAGATCTCGTCTTCCGTCACAACGAGCTGACCTACATCGATCTTTATGAAGAGTATTACCAGAGTGAAATGATCCTCAATCTCTTAAAGGACAAAAGCCTTTCACTTAAAAAGAAGATCTTTGATCAGTACAAAGAAGATTTTGAACACGAAGTCTATGAAGACAAAGAAACTGATCTTTCGGTGATACTGAAAAAGTATGCCGGGGATCAGAAGAAAGAAGATCTCAGCTGTACCCTGATCGACAATGATGTGCTGCTCTGTATCAGCCATGGAAAAGACGAACATGTGTACAAAAGGATCCTGCTGAACAAAGTAGTCCTGTTTGAAAAAAAGCCGGTCAAAGAGATCGTTTATTACAATATCGGACGCAAAGAAGATGTGAATTTCTTCTGTGAATACATCAAAGGCTCAATAAACAAGCATATTTGATCATACCGGTTCATTGCGGGACTAATTACGAAAACGCTTCCATTTCTTATTTTTTCATTCCAACCTAGAATGAAGGTGTAAGAAACAAGGAGATAAATATATGGCAAAGAATTACGATTCATTAGCTGAACAGATCATTGAAAAAGTCGGTGGTTCAGGCAATATTTCCAAAATATTCCATTGTGCGACCAGACTGAGAATGCAGCTGGTCAACAGGGAAGCTGCTGATCTTGAAGAAGTGAAGAAGATCAATGGTGTCATGGGTGCTGTCGATTCCGTCGGCGGTGTTCAGGTCATCATCGGAAATGATGTAAATAAGGTATTTGATGCTGCAGTGAAACTGCATCCGGAAATCGAACAGGGTGCAAAAGTCGATGAGAACCTCGATGCGGCAAATGACGAGAAACAGAATGTCTTCTCCAAAGTGCTCAACGTCCTGTCTTCTCTGATCGGTCCGGTGATCCCACTGATCATGGTCTCGGGACTTCTGACCGCTGTCATCACGATCCTGACAAGATGGGCAGGTCTGTCCGCTGAAAGTTCCACTTATACGATCCTGAACGTTGCGGCAAACTGTGCGTTATATTTCTTACCGATCTATATCGCTTATACAGCTTCCAGGAAGTTCGGTACGGATACGATGATCTCGCTGTTCATCGCAGCGCTCATGATCCATCCGGACATTATCAGTTTAAGCAATGTCGGACCACTTGTCACACTCTTTGGTCTGCCGGTCAAGACAGCCAACTATACAAGTACTCTGATCCCGGTCATCTTAACGATCTGGGCTCTCAAATATGTTGAAAAGCTTGCGGCTAAGATCGTACCGGATTCGATCAAGTTCGTCTTCCGTCCGTTCTTAACAGTCGTGCTGATGCTTCCGATCGCATTGTGTATCACAGGTCCGATCGGCGGTTACCTTGGCGATGGGCTCAATGCCATCATGACTGCGATCAACAACGTTGCACCTTGGGCATCTGTCCTGGTCGTCGGCTGCCTGGCTCCGTTACTTGTACTGACCGGCATGCACTTTGCTTTGATCCCGCTGGTCTTCATGGAATTCTCAACGGTCGGTTATGACAATATGCTGTTCAACGCCTTCATCGGTATGAACTTCTCACAGTTCGGTGTCGCTCTTGCCGCATTCTTAAAGACAAAGAACCCGAACCTCAAGGAACTCGCAGGCTCTTGTGCAGTTACCGCATTCCTGGCTGGTGTTACTGAGCCGACGCTCTATGGTATCTGTCTGCGCATGAAGAAGCCTTTGTATGCGACATGGATCGCCTGCATCGCCAACGCCATCTTCTGTGCAGCTTTCGGTGTCAAGGTCTACAGCTTCGGTGCTCCGTCCTTCTTCACGATGCCGATCTTCATGAATCCGGATGGCACGATGTCCAACTTCTACCTGGCTATCGCCGCTGCAGTTTTGACGATCGTCGTTGCCTTTGCGGCAACCTGGATCCTCGGATTCGACGACAGCGTTTACGGTAATGAAAAATAAAAAATCTTGATCTGAACCGGGCAATAGTCCGGTTCAGTCTTAGAAGGGAAAGACTATGTATTCCACAGCGATCAACAAAGTAGAGAAACTGGATGATGATCTTTACATGATCACCGAGACCGAAAGCATTCACTGTTATCTTCTGATCGGCGAAGAAAAAGCTCTTCTGATCGATGCGGGCTGGGGTTATGAAGATGTTCATCCGATCATTGAAAAGATCACGGACAAACCTGTGATGTTGGCACTGACTCATGGCGATCCCGATCATGGCTTAGGCACAGTCAACTTCGATGAATTCTGGATCCATCCTTTGGACTATGGAAAGCTTTTAAGAAATGATACTTATGAAGAGCGGATCGGGATGCTGGAATACCGTCTGAAGAAACTTCCGGCGATCGCTCCATACATCGATGTCGAAGATTACTGCAATAAGAAATTTTCCAAAGATACTAAAGTCCATTTCCTGAGCGATCACGAGGTCATCGATCTGGGAAACAGACATGTCGAATGCATCCTGACACCGGGTCACAGCTATGGCCATCTGATGTTTCTGGAAAAGGAAACGGGAAGACTGTTCTCCGGTGATCAGCTGGTCGATCATCACAACATCTGGCATTTCCTGAGTCATGATGAACAGGCTCCGTTTCAGACGACTCTGAACTCACTCAGACATCTGAAACAAAGGGAAAACGAATTCACTTCGATCTGGCCGGCACACGCAAAAACACCGATCGAAAAAAATTGCCTGGATGAGCTGATCGAATGTTTTGAATCGGAACTCGAACTCAACTATAAAAAAGATGTGCCGTTTCATTCCTACAAAGGAGATGGCTGGAGGCACTATTACAAGTCTGTGGATCTGATCTATTCGGATGAACGCCTGGAAGAATTCCTTGGTCATCCGATCAGCCGCGATTAAAATCTGAAACGTCGTTTGAAAGCGGCGTTTTCTTTTGTTTAAAAACAAGTCCTCAGGACTTGTTGTAGCGCTTTGAAACTTCTTTGAGCTTCTTTCTGAATTTCTCTTTCAGCTCTTCCGGTTCCATTATCGTGATGGAATCCATGTACTGCTGGGCGAGAATGATGGCACCGGTGTCGGATGTCTTGACCCGGATGTAGAAATGATCGTCATCGCTGGAGATGATGGAAAGCTCCGTTCCGAAGATGTCGATCATCTGATCGATCACGCTGTTGTCGCAGCAGAAAGTCACAAAACCGGTCTCGCCATTGTACATGAAGAGCTTGTTTCTCGCATATTCGTAGGCATCGATGTCTTTGGACAACGGCCTGACTTTTTCATTCAGGACTCTGGCATCTTTCATGCGGTCAAGACGGTAGTGAATGAAGCCGTCGTGGTTGAGACTGGTGACGATCATGTAGGCTCTGGAATCAGAGTAGACGATGTAGCGCGGTTCAACGATGTAAGGCTCCGGCCTTCTTGCGACGAGTTTCTTATTTGAATCGTATCTGAGGTATGTGAAAGAAAGCTGCTTCTTGTCACGTATGGCTTCGGATACTGCTTCGATCGTATATAACAATTGTTTGTTTGGCGTCTTTAAAGGATTGGCCATGTAGACCTTGTCCGTGAATTCTTTGGCCTGGTACTTGCTTTGGGTGGCCAGGAGTTTTTTGATCAGTTCATCGGACTGGCGGCTCGAAATGAAGTGGGATGCATGAAGGGCGTTGCACAATAAGAGCACTTCGCCTTTATTGAATTGTCTTCCCTGCAGGTAATAGCCTTTGCGGTTGTCTTCAAATGTGGAGATCTCATAGCCGCTGTTTGAAAGAAGCTCGATGTTGGAATAGATCGTGCGTCTTTCAAGTTTCAGCCCGTAGCCGCTTTCCATAAGCGCTGTGATCTGGGAAACAGACAGAGGGTGTTCTTCGTCGGAATGTGTCTTGAGTATTTCCAGTAGTGCGAGTACGCTTTGTTTCTTTTCTGCCATAAAGCCCTCCTTTCCTTCATGTTACCATGACAGGCACCTTTTTATGCCAAATAAAATTGATCTATTTCACGCCTTCCAGGAAGATCTCGGCGAGATAGGCGATCTCGCAGCTTGGAACAGACAGGTCAAAGGTGTTTTCAGCAGCGGAGAGACTTTTCGCGATGACATCCATCAGCTCGTGGTTTTCTGCAGAAAATCTGCTGAGGTGATAGTAGTTGAGCGGCTGATGTTTGATGATCCTTTCAAGCATATGAACGCCATGGGAGAGATACTTGACGACGATGTCTCTTGATTTGATGATCTTGAGCTCATCGAGGATCTCATCAAGTGATTCAAGAAGCACCTCGACCGCTTTTTTCGGATTGATGTGCGTCAGTGTCTTGCTTAAAACATCTTCACAGAAGCGATTGATGAAATCTTCTTCGGTTTCCATCTTCTGATTCTTGTGAGAGACAAGTTTTGTTCCGATGTTCAGGTCATCGAGAGGGACCGGCTTTGAAAGTTCATCAATGCATCGGATGATCAGTTCAAAACTCAAAGGGGATACGATCCGGCAATTGATGCCGGTCTTTTCTTCGATGTCGTTTTCGATATCCAGGAAGGAAACGGAATCGGTTATGATCAGAACGCCGGAATCGTTATTTATATGTGAGACTTTGCTGTAGATGAGTTCAAGGACATCGTTATATTGTAATGATTCAAGACAATCGATCGCATCGATGCGGATATTTTTTTCATCTGCATATTTCCCACATATCTCTTTGTACTGGCTTGCGATGCTTTCTCCTCTGCAGACAAGAAGGATCTGTGCATTCTGGTGTTCAAAATGCTCAACAGCCTTTTTCAGATATCTGCAGATGTACGACCTTACGACGAGACTGTTAATGAAGAGCTGCTCGCAGATCCTGTCTGCCGTTTTATAATCAATGCTTTGTTTATCTTCGCTTTCCTTTTCGGGAAGGACAGGCTTATTTAAAAGGTAATCGGAGACGGTCGCCATAACAGAGTACAGAGCTCTGCTGTTTTCACTGAGCTTGCTGTAATGAGGTTCGGAAAAGATCTCTTTCAGAAAGACAAGGCGGACCGGATCTGAGACTTTGGAACGAAGTTTGTGATAATGGCTGTCGTCACAGCGTAAGATTGCTTCAAGGCTTTCATCAACATATTTGTCCATATCAGCGATGCGTGATCCATCAAGATAAAACTGTCTGGAAAAATCTTCGAGGTTCTTTTCGTTGTATCTGTTCTGTATCGAACCGAAGAAGTCAAAAGCTTCACAGCGGCCGTTGCTCTCACAAAGCAGATAATCTTTTTCGAACATATCAAGAGCCCCGATGAGGAAAGCATCGCCCTTGTAATCGATCTTTGAAGAAAGAAGATCAAGAGGAAGGTTTTCCAGGTTTATATGCAGTGTGTTTTCAAGGCGACTGTTCTGGTGGCGCAAAGCGTTTGCGCAGGTGATACGGACATAATTGACGAGCTGCCTCTCATTTTCTTCGTAGTAATGCTGCAGGAAGACAGACAGGACGGATTTGTTGAGAATGATGTTCGTATTTAACGAGACCGCTTCATCGGTGAATACCGAAAGAACGATCTCGATCTTTTCAAAGATGTTCCGGTGATTGAACGATGGAAGTTCCACGATCATCGGAAAGACGCCTTTGTAAAAATCCAGCTGATTCTCAGTGGCACTCCTGTTGACGGAAGCGATGAGCGAGACTTCCAGTTTCCTTCTTCGGATCTCACCCATTTTTGAATAATAGCCAAAAGTCAGTGCATCTGTGATCGGCGTGATCAGATTCAAAGGAAGTGTATGAATGTTCTGCAGAAAGACGATGCCTTTGTTGGCAAGCTCAAAAGCACCTTTTTCCTCACCATAGCCGAAGATCCTTTTCAGAAAGCCATCGCCGGTGTCCTGGTATTCCTGACAGTTGACCAGGACCAGACGGGAGTCTTCCGGCTTGATGCCGTTTGCCTTGGCATGTTCAAAGATCGCAGTTACAAAGCTGCGTTTGCGCAAGCCTTTATCGCCTTTCAGCAAAACCGGAAGCGAATGCGTCTTGTAGGAGATGGATGAGATCACATCATCCGTCAGGGAAGACAGTGTTCCGTTTTGCGCGCCGACGATCTTTTTTAAAGGATCTGCCATGTTTTTTTGAAGAGTGTCCGGCTTTCGCTCGCTGAGATAGGATGAGATCTTTTTCCCATACGGGATCAAAAGAGGGATATAGACGCCGGGATAGGCGTTCCTGATCGAAAGATAATCCATAAAGAAGACCGGCCGCCCCTGGAATTTGATCAGTTTCCCGTCTTTCCAGAGCTGATTTAATTCCCTGGATACGTTGGATCTTTCGATCTTCAGCCTGTCTGAAACGTAGGTGGCATCCGCACCTTCTGCATCGATCAGCCCATCTTTAAGAAGATGTTCGGTATGGGTTTTCACACATTCATAGACCTTATCGCTTCTGAGCATTTTTTCTCCTTATTTTTGTGTCACACTAATGATCTTAAATGTCAAAAAATTAAATAGAACACATACAGAATGTCAAAAATGATATGAATAATGACACACTAAATGTATTTTAACACGAAAAGGGGATAAAATAGGTATCTTGCATGTCAGAAGGTACTGACACACAAATATGAAAAAAGAGGAAGTGATGCAAAATTGACACCCGAAAAATCCGAAAAATAGAATGGAATCAAGAAGAAAGGGTGTGATTATATGAAAACAAAAGTACTGGTCCTCTCCCACGGATCTCTGGCCGGAGCACTGGTCGAGACAGTGGGATTCATATATGGAGGTACGCAAGGACTCAGTTTCATCAACATGCCTGAACCGTTTGATCAGATCGCTTATGAAGGAAGCATCAGAAAGATCGTCGAAGAAAACAGGGAGACGGGGACCCTCATCCTGTGTGACCTGTTTGGCGGAAGTCCCTTTCTGACCTGTACGAAGATACTCAAAGATCACTGGGATGACGCGGAAGTGCTGACCGGTGTAAATCTGGGAATGCTGCTGGAGATCATGTCGGGCGTTGAAGAGCTGGACGTTAAAGAACTGAAAAAGATCGCCTTGAATGCAGGAAAAGAAGGCGTCATTGATATCAAGGAAAGGTTAGGAAAAAGATAATGAAGATCAATCTTTGCAGAGTCGATGAAAGACTCATACATGGCCAGGTCATGACGGCCTGGGTAAAGAAATTCTGGATCAAGAAGATCATTCTGGTCGACGACGAACTGGCAAGTGATGACTTCATGAAAGAGGTGCTCGCATTAAGTGCACCAAGCGGAGTCAAGGTCGAAGTCAGAAGTGTCGAAGACACACTGCAGACAGTGAATGCTTCACAAAATGATGAAAGCACTCTGCTTCTGTTCAAGGAAGTCAAATACGCGTATGAGCTCTATAAGATCGGCTTTGATATGAAAGAACTCAATATCG
>DESX01000100.1:15082-68906 GCA_002362065.1 Solobacterium sp. UBA3303 | reverse complement strand
TTACAAAGATGTTCTCCGGCTTTGCTGTTTTATCTCTGATTCTCAACTTCATCCTGCTGTCTCTGCGCTATCGCAAAGATAAGGCAACATCATAAATACAAAGGAGGTCTTGCTATGTCAGCAATCCGTAAAGTCATCGTCGAAAAAACACAGACAGAGGGCTATATCACTACATTTGATCTGGACGGCAACGAGGTCAAAGTCTATCAGCCGAAAGACAAGATGGAATCCGACATCGTCAATCACGGTTATTCAGCACCTTTATTCATTGTCTTCGGTGATGGAAAATTCACAAAGGAAGAAGCAGAAGAATATGCCCAAGTCAATAAGATCGCTGCCCTCGCTCAGGAAAACGGTGCCGTCATCGTCTTTATCGATCCGAAAACCACCTGGCAAGAGGAAGGTCCCGGTGTTTATGAAAATGTCATGAACAAGACCAAGATCAAACAGTGGGGCTTCTCGCACGGCATCCTGTACGACGACAAGAAGCCGCGCAATCACTTTGAAGAGATGGCCATGAAAAACAACCCGCATTTTGATCCGGAACCGGAATACTTTATCTTTGCCTCACCGGTCGCGACTTATGTCTATGGTGAAAAGGCCGGTGCCGACTACATTGCCACTCATTATCTGAAGAAGGTCTCCGGCAAAGCCTCCATGGGCGATCTGGGATTTGCCGACATCACCATGACCGGTGTCACCCTCAAAGATCTTTCTGTCGTGCCGGATGTATCAGTCGATGATATCTCCATTGTCTCAGTCAACAATTCCAAAGAAATCAACGATGTCTTTAACACCTCCAATAACCGGATTGGCGTATGTGACACCCTTGATGTGATCAGACAATACGACGAATATCTCGGCGACTACAAGCGCTGGGCCGGCAAGATCCGCAAATCGATCAACTACCGCAAAGAAGGCATCATCATGAAACCGCAGCGAACCACCCTGGCTGTCTCATCGGACAATCACTTTAACGGTGTCGAAGGTTCAACACATGAAGTTGCCTATGTTCTGTTCTATGACAAGGATCTGAACCTTTATGATGAAGATCATAAATTCCCTCTTCTCTTATGTTTCCATGGGGGCGGCGATACCGCGATCGCTACGGCGATCATCGGTGAATGGCCGCAGATTGCCAAAAAGAATCATTTCATGTTGTGTGCTGTAGAGATGCATTTAGGTGTCACGGCAACTGAGACGATGGAAATCGTCAAACATCTGATCGACAGCTATGCCATTGATGAATCCCGCATCTATGCCACCGGCTTCTCCATGGGCGGCATAAAATCCTGGGACTTCTATCAGGAATATCCGAACTCTATGGCAGCGATCGCTCCAATGTGTGCTACAGTCGACGTCGGCGAGAATACACAGTTTTCCAAATCCTTCCGGCTCAACAAAGACACCATGGTACCGGTCTTCTATGTCGGCGGCGAGGAATCTCCTCTGGCTGAACTGCCGTTCCAGGACCAGAAGTGCGTCAACCGCATCGCCTATATGTTTAAACTGAACCAGGTCGTCAAACCTTATGATGTAAAATTGCAAGACAAGGAACAATGGTCCGACAAGGTCTATGGCATTGAAGGCGATCATAGTTTCACCCTTCACGACGAGGACTTCCCGGACAGCGTCACCACAGTAAGGGACTTCTTATCCGCTGACGGCAAGTGCTACACACGTCTTGTCTCTGTCTCTAAACAGAAACATGAGATCCGGCCGTTCACCTGTGCCTTGGCCTGGGACTTCTTAAAGCAGTTCAGGCGAAACAAGGACGGCAAGATCGAGATCATCGATTAAACAAAAAGAAAAAGAGACACATGTTTAATGTCACTAACTTAAGCCGACATGATCCAAGGAGCTTTTTATCTTTCGCCATGTTTTCTTTCGGTTTGACACAAAATCCCTAGCAGTTCACACAGCATAATTCTGATATAAATAGGGCAGGGGTTTGTGCCATCACACCACGCCTGAAGAGTTCTATAAGGAATGACATACCTTGCAGCAAACTCCGACATCTTTAATCCGGAATATTCCACGATCTCAGATGGAGACATATTCAAAGCATTCCAAAGATTGGAAATAGAAGAATACATGCCAAATGGATCGTATACGGTCTGGGGACTGAGCGGTCTTTCATTAAGGTGTTGTATGATTTCAGATCCAAACTCACTTTCAGTGTAATTCGGATCCTCTTCGATCCGTCTTAAATAAAGCTTCACAGCGTATTTTCTATCTTTATTTTTCATATTCTGTCCTCAAATATATAATACATATAATGTATAAAATAATCAATAATATACATTAGATGTATTATAAAGTTCAATAAGATAGGCTATGCGAAATAGCAAGGATAAAAGAAAATCTCCATATTTCAAGAGATTTTCTGTTCTTAGATTTTCTTCAGAGACTGGTCCATAAAGTAATTTCTGAGAATTTCGTTTACTTTAGTCTGATATCCTTTGCCGGTTCCTTTCATTACAGCAATCAAATCGGCATCCAGTCTGAATGTGATCGGTTCCTTTTTGGGCGTAATATTGTAATATTTGAATTTTGCTTTAGAAAAATCTAGAGTTTCCGGAATATCTGAATAATCCACCGGATGCTTCTTTAATTCTTCCAATTCTTTGATTTCCTCAGAAGTAAGATCTAATGTATTTTTCATATTCCTCCTTTTCCTTTGACCCCAAGGCTCTGGCTGATATCAGACGGTGTCTGATCTTTCCGTCTGCTGAACGTTCTGTATAAAACACGGTGATGACAGCAATCCCGTTGATGTTCCCGAATCCCTGGTACCTTTGTTCAGTTACTGAGTGTGTCTCATCCTCGATCTCCAGAAAATACGGGTCGTAGAAGACTTTTGAAGCGAGTTCAAAACTGATATGGTGCTTCTTTCTGTTGATCAGGTCTTTTTCTTCGTCCCATTCGCAATTTCCGTCTTTACTGATAACTGTCATACATATATTATATTACAAAATTGTATTACATATGTAAAGAATATCGGCTATAATCACGAAGACAACAAAGCCAAGAAATTAGGAAACCATCAAATGAGCTGATGTATAAAGAAGGCGATGATGATTCCTGCAAGAGCGCCGATCAGAAGAAAGATCGCTTTCTGATACTCTCTCTTGCCCTCTTCTCTCGCCTTTTCTATACTGTCGAGTTTCTCGCCGTTATAGAACGCAACAATCTCCTTATAGGTATAAACATCATTGTCTTTCTTCGCCTTTTCGACTTTCAGTGCATAGAACAGCGTTCCGCTTACGATGATCCCCCAGATCAGCGTGCCGATTGCTCCCAGATACTTCATCAGGGGCACAGCAGACAGGATGCACAATAAGGCAAGTACGGCAAAGATCCAGTTATCCTTTTTGAATCCGTCAACAACGCTCTTATCAACTTTCTCTTTCATGATTTCGATATCTCCTTTTATTAGTGTGTCAAGGGAGACACCGAACAGATCGCCCATCATCAGTAGAGAATGAACATCGGGATAGCTTTTGTCATTTTCCCGGCTTGAGATCGTCTGCCTGGAAACATAGATTCTGTCGGCCAGCTCTTCCTGGGTCATTCCTTTCTCTGTTCTGCAGTCTTTGATTCTCTGTCCTAATTCCATTCAGCTGTCTTCCTTTCGAACTCATAGTATCGAGATCACAGCATAAGCGTCTATCAAATGTCCTTTACATCCGGAATGATCAGGATGTCAAAGAAACTTTGCTGTATAAATTCATTTTAAATGAAAAGATCCCGACCGTAAAAACCGGGATCTAAGCCTTATTGAACTGTTACCGGTAAAGTATGCTTTTTCAACCATTTTTTACTTGACTGAATCAAGTAATAATACGCTTTTATAAACATCTCTAAAATTTATAGAGAAAAATAGAAACCCTACCCATATTTTCTCTTTCTTTGATCTGCAATTCAATGTCCCGCATACATTCTTTACATCATCCGGAAGATCGTTTGGTACTTCTGTATTGTAAAGGGCTCTGGCCTGTTGATTTATGAAACAATTGAATGAAATGGGATTGTGAACTGTAGCCGACATCCTGGGCGATCTGAAGGATCGGAAGATCCGTCTTGATCAGAAGCTCCTTTGCTTTGTCGATCCCGGCTTCCTTCAGGATATCGGAAAAACCGGAATGCAGCTTGTCCTTGAGATATCTTGAGATATAGGCAGTCGACATATAGAAGCGATCTGAAAGTTCATCAAGCGTGACCGTTTCAAAGTGATCATAGATATATCGCTTCATCTGATAAAAGAAACGCTTGCCGGAAACAAGATCGGAATGTAGTTTATAATCGGCCGCAGTGATGCGGCCTTTGGCGTTCTTTAAAGAAGTATCGCTATTGATATCTTCCTGCTTGGAAAGGACACATCGGACGATCAGACGAAACATGAAACGCTATAATAGAGTAGAAAACAAAAAGATCAGACAGATCCAAAGGACTGCTGATCTTACAGGAGGATATATGAAACAGACAAAGAAACTGATCAGTGTATTTCTGATCCTGCTGGTCTTGCTTAGCGGCTGCAGCAAAAAGGAAGAAGAAACAGCGGCACCGGTAACTGTGGAAGAAAACACAGAAGCACAGGTTCAGGAAGAAGTAAAAGAAGAAGAAAAAACAGAAGAGGATGTATTGCTGAACTTTGATCCGCTCGTCTATCCGAATACGGACAGCGACGATCTTCTCAATGTACTGCTTTATGCGACAAACAATACCGATAAGATCATGTTTGTGACAGTCAGCTACCAGGCCTTTGATTCCGATGGCAATGTCATCGCTGCCTATGACCAGTTTACTGATCAAAGCAAAGAAAAAAGCAAGGTGGAACTCTTTGTTCCGGCAAATGTGAAAGACTTCCCGATGGCATTCATCCTGCCGATGGGCTATCGCTTTAACATCAAGGAAAATACCTACATGCCTGAGATCGATCATATCGATTATGAGATCAAAGATAAAGCAGTCTTTGATTATATGGATCTCAAGGAACATTTTGAAGCGGATGAAGCACAGATCAAAAACGATCATATTTACCAGTATCTGGGATTTGATCAGGAGATCTCTGACAATTACGAATCGCTTTATATGAACTATACGATCCTTGGCTATAAGGGCGGCAAAGTTTCTGCAGTGATCTGCGGAAATGATTATCCGGGCGGCACCTCTTCCCGTTCTGTCAGCAATGCCAAAGAAAGCGAAGAAGGAAAGATCCTGCTTTACCACGATGTCTATGGACAGGACGTGGATGAGTGGAAACTGTTCTTAGGCTGTGTAGCCGGTAATTAAAGAAAAAAGATTCGCATAGAAAAGACATAAGAAAACGCATCGGATGGATCGGTCTCCATAAAGATGCGTTTTTTGTTTTAGCCGATGATCTTTGAAGCGTCCTGCAAAAGCTCAATGATCGGAAGGTGCTGCGGGCAGACGCCTTCGCACTGACCGCACTGTATGCAATCGGCAGGGCCTGCTTTTTTCTTCAGCATATTTTCGATCATTTTGTCAGTCCTTTCAGATTTGCCGTACATGTTGATCGCGTTGATGATGCGGAAGGTATTTGGAATGCCAATGTTCATCGGACAGCCGTCCGTGCAATAGCTGCAGGCGGTACAGCCGATCTGCGGCGTCTTCTTCATGACTTCGACAACTTCCTTGACGGTCTTTAATTCTTCTTCACTCAGTGCTTCGAAGTTGGTGAAGGTCTTTACGTTGTCTTCCATCTGCTCAAGTAATGACATGCCCGATAACAAAGTCATAACACCCGGCAGTGAGCCGACATAGCGAAGTGCCCATGAGGCGATGGAGGCATCCGGACGAAGTGCCTTGAACTTGTCTTCAAGCTCCGGTTTTAACTGTGCCAGAGAGCCGCCTTTGATCGGTTCCATGACGACGATCGGAATGTTCCTGGAGCTTAAGATCTCATAGAGTTTGCCGGAATAGACCTTATCAGAATCCCAGTCGAGATAATTGAGCTGTATCTGTACGAATTCAACAAATGGATATTTGTCTAAGATCTTGACCAGCATCTCCGGTGTTCCGTGGAATGAGAAACCAAGGTGCCTGATCTTGCCTTCTTCCTTCTTCTTCAGACCGAAATTGAAGCAGTCGTATTTTTCATAGTTGGCAAAGTTGGAATCATCCACCGCATGCATCAGATAGAAATCAAAGTATCCGGCACCGGTCCTTTCCAGCTGTTCATTGAAGATGCGTTCATTGTCTTCTTCGCATTTGATCTCCCACTCCGGAAGTTTGGTTGCGATCGTGAAACTTTCACGCGGATAGCGGTCGACGATGGCCTTTCTGACCTCGACTTCCGACATGCCATGGTGATAGACATAGGCTGTATCAAAATAAGTCAGACCGGCTTCCATATACAGATCGACCATCTTGCAGACCTGTTCATGATCGATGACTCCGTCGACCTCCGGAAGACGCATCAATCCAAAGCCGAGCTTTGGCATTTTACTAAGATCGATTGACATATTTTTTCTCTCCTTCTCTTCTTATATTTTATAAAAAATCCATGCCTGGCGAAGGATAGAAAACTGATACAAAAGATACAAAATAAGATACAGAAACTCTGTTTCTGTAAATCGGGGCAAACAAATTGAAGGGACCTTCATTCACAGAGTTTGTGCAGATGTTAGAATGAAGGTGTCAGCTGTACATTAAAAACCATTCGATATATGATAATGACCTGAAAGGAGTTTTACATGAAAAAGAAAAATATCCTGATCGTTTTGTTGATCTGCGGATTGCTGGCATTAACAGCATGCACGAAGAAAGAAGAAGAGAAAAAGTCTGTGTATGATCTTTCCGGCAAGACTTACTACAATACAATTGATAACTATGGTCATGAAGACCACTCCAATATCTGGTTTGGCAAGGACGGAAGCTTCGTACTCAGCGATTCCTACAAGGACGGATACAATGAAATGTCCGGCAAATGGACTCTGTCCGAAAACGTATGTACCCTCGATGTGGAATCCGCCAAAGTCGGAAACTACTCCAAGATCATCTTCGAAGTACAGAATGACGATGCCTTAAAACTGAGGACGTCTCTTGAAGGTTCAAAAGCGGAAGACCTGTTCACGATCAATGAGATCAAGGGTTCATCAGTAACACCTGCAGACAGTTCTTCAACACCGGCTGACAGTTCTTCAACGCCATCCGAGAGCTCTTCGACAAAGCCTTCTGACACGACACCTGCAGAGACCAAACCGGAAGAGAGTTCCTCTGAGACCAAGCCGTCTGAGACGACGCCATCTACGGCTTCCATACCATGTACGGGCATCACCTCTTTGTACCACAACTACTGGTCCTATGAAGGGACCAAGGACTGGGATCTCGAGATCCGGCCGGTACCTGCAAATACGACCGACAAGATCACCTTCAAATCGGCAGATGAAAGTGTCGTTAAGATCAATGATAAAGGTTTTGCGAGCGCCGTTGGCGTAGGCAAGACGACGATCACGGCAACCTGCGGCGATCAGAAGCTGACGGTCAACTATGAAGTCAAAGACAAGACACCAAAGGCAGTAGCGACGACCTGGGTCTCCAATAACCCGAATTCCATCAAAGGCGGTGAGCCGACGATCTACTTTGACGGGGCAGGAAATTTTGATTTCAGAGAGAATTTCTACTCCGGTTATGGCCATTACAAAGGCACCTACAAGATCGATGGCGAATACTACTATTGCACAGTCACCAGCACGAATTTCGACAACACAGTCTCCCCTGTCAATGTCTCTGAGATCGTCTTCAAGATCAAAGGCGATAACGTGCTGAAGTTCAAGTCCAGTGTGGCGATGTCACAAAGCGGTGACCTCTTCTATCTGGTCCCTTAAAAAGACAAAACGATCCTTATGAAAAATGACGGTCCGTGTGGATCGTCATTTTTATAGATGTTAATTTAGCAATGCATCCGCATGAAGGTCCTGAAGCAGTTCAATGGAACGCTCACTCGGATAGATGTATTCAAGCACATCCCCTTTCTTGTTTTGAAGAGACAGATTGAGACCCGATCTTCGGTATTCCTCGGGAGACATGCCGAAGGTCTTTTCAAAAGCGGCGTTCATGTATTTGAGCTCCGAGAAACCGCTGTTTGCGGAAACTTCGGAAAGCGTCAGAGATGGGTCAAGGATGAGCCTGACTGCGCAGCTTAATCGCTTTTCTCTGAGGTATTCCTGAAAGCTCATGCCGAAATGTTCGGAGATGAAATGAGACAAATGGGTCACTGTGAGACCCTGCGCATCCGCGATATCCGACAGTCGGATCTGGGAAAGGTAATTTGCGTCGATGTAATCGGCGATAGCTTCAATACGCCGGTTGGCTTTCTTGCGCTTGGAGTATTCGCTTTCCGAGAGGTGCTCGATCTCAAGATGTGAATAGAGTTTTGAAAGGATATCGGCAAACAAGGACACACATTTTAGTTCATAGAAACCATCCGCTTCAAAGTAGGCTTTCGCGAGCTCAAGCAGTTCATCGAGGAGCTTTTCATATTCGTCTTTCACAAACTTGTCGGAAATATAGGGATCGGAAAAAACGGCATTGCGGATCGCATGAAAGTAGTCTCTTAAAAAGTGATTGGAAAACTGCACGATCAGAAAGGTCAGAGGCTTTTCCCTGGAGATGATCTCATGGGATTCGTAGGCATTGATGATCAGTATATCGCCTTTGAATACGCGATACTGGCGGTTTTTGATGGATACAAGGCCTTCTCCGTCGGTGACCAAAAGAAGCTCCATATCGTGATGCATGTGCAAGGAGCGCATCTTTATCGTATTGAAAAAGATGCGGATGTCCTTGATCTTGTCGTGCTGTATGATCTCGTACTCTACCATCGTTTTCATTATACAAAAATCGCAAGATCGTCGTGTAAAAATAACAGATAAATCATTTTGAAATCCGCGGATATCTTTTATGATGAAATTGACAAAACAAAAGGAGCTCATATGAATTACATAGGTATCGACCTGGGGACTTCGGCAGTCAAACTGCTGCTGGTCTCTGAAGCGGGAAAGATCTTGAATACGGTATCGAAAGAATATCCTTTATCCTTTCCAAAAAGCGGATGGTCTGAACAGGATCCGAAAGACTGGAAAAAAGCGATCGATGAAGGCCTGAAAGAACTATTGAAAGATCAGGATGCCTTAAAGGTCAAAGGCATTGGCTGCGGCGGGCAGATGCATGGCTTAGTCATTCTCGATGAAAACGATGAAGTCATTCGCCCATGTATCTTATGGAACGATGGCCGTACCGACAAGGAAACCAGGTATCTCAATGAAGTGATCGGTGAAGATGTCCTGACGCAAAATACCGCCAACATTGCCTTTGCGGGTTTCACGGCACCAAAGATCCTCTGGGTCAGAGACAACGAAAAAGAAAACTTCGAAAAGATCAATAAGATCATGCTGCCGAAAGATTACATCAATTATCTTCTGACCGGTGTGTTCGCATCGGATTACTCCGATGCTTCCGGCACCTTACTGCTGGATGTGAAAAACAAGTGCTGGTCAAACAAGATGATGGAGATCTGCTCGGTCAAAGAAGAACAGCTTCCAAAGTTCTATGAAAGCTATGAAGTCATCGGTACGCTGAAAAAGGAGGTCGCCGATCAATACGGCCTTGGTGATGATGTGATCGTCGTGGCCGGTGCAGGTGACAATGCGGCGGCAGCGATCGGAACCAATACGATCAAAGATGGCTCCTGCAACATCTCACTTGGAACAAGCGGTACGATCTTCATCAGCTGTGATGAATTCAAGGACAACAAGAACAACGCGATCCACAACTTCGCACATGCGAACGGACGCTTCCATCTGATGGGCTGTATCTTAAGTGCGGCATCCTGCAACAAGTGGTTCTGCGAAGAAGTCTTAAAAACAAAAGACTACAGTGCTCTGCAGGAGAAGATCGATGATGAACGGCTTGGAAACAACGACGTCTACTTCCTGCCGTATCTGATGGGTGAGCGAAGCCCGATCAATGATACCGATGCAAGAGGCTTATTCATCGGCATGGATATGTCAAGTGATCAGAGCGACATGTACCAGGCCGTACTGGAAGGTGTCGCCTTTGCGATCAGAGATTGCCTGGAAGTGGCAAAGGATCTTGGCATCCGCATCGATACCAGCAAGATCTGCGGCGGAGGCAGCAGGTCTGCTCTTTGGCGAAAGATCATCGCCAACGTTTTAGGTATTCGGCTGGCCATTCCGGCATCCGAAGAAGGACCGGGCTATGGCGGAGCGATGCTGGCAATGACTGCAAACAAGGAATACGGATCCATTGAAGAATGTGCAGACAGACTGATCGCCATCAAGGGCTATGAAGAAGTCGATGAAACGATCAGGGAAAGATATCAGAAAAAATACGAGATCTATAAGAAGATCTATCCGGGTGTAAAGCAGCTGTTCAAACAGCTTAAACAGGCATAATAAGGGAGGACAATATGACAGAAATTTTTGAAGGGATCCCTGCGATCCGCTACGAAGGAAAAGATTCAGACAATCCGCTTGCGTTCAAGTACTATGATGCAGACCGCGTCATCTTAGGCAAGAAGATGAGCGAACACCTGCCGTTTGCGATGGCATGGTGGCACAACCTGTGTGCAGGCGGTACCGACATGTTTGGAAGAGACACCGCCGACAAATCCTTTGGCGCATCGGAAAAAGGCACGATGGAACATGCCAGAGCAAAAGTTGATGCGGGCTTTGAATTCATGCAGAAGCTTGGCATCAAGTACTTCTGCTTCCACGATGTGGACTTAGTACCGGAAGCCGATGACATCAAGGTCACAAACCAGAGGCTCGATGAGATCTCCGACTACATCCTCGAAAAGATGAAGGGCACGGATATCAAGTGCTTATGGGGCACAGCCAACATGTTCGGCAATCCGCGTTTCATGAACGGTGCCGGTTCTACCAACAGCGTCGATGTCTACAGCTTTGCGGCAGCCCAGATCAAGAAGGCTTTGGATCTGACGGTCAAGTTAGGCGGCAGAGGTTATGTCTTCTGGGGCGGCAGGGAAGGTTATGAAACATTATTAAATACCGATGTCAAATTCGAACAGGAAAACATCGCCAAGCTCATGCATATGGCAGTCGATTACGGAAGGTCCATCGGCTTTACCGGTGATTTCTACATCGAACCGAAACCAAAAGAACCGATGAAGCACCAGTACGACTTCGATGCGGCAACAGCCATCGGTTTCTTAAGACAGTATGGCCTCGACAAGGATTTCAAACTGAACATCGAAGCCAACCATGCCACTTTGGCTGGTCACACCTTCCAGCATGACCTTCGCATCTCAGCGATCAACGGCATGCTAGGTTCGATCGATGCCAACCAGGGTGATACCTTATTAGGCTGGGATACCGATGAATTTCCGTTCAACGTCTACGATGCGACTTTGTGCATGTACGAAGTGCTCAAAAACGGCGGCCTGACCGGCGGTTTCAACTTCGACTCCAAGAACAGGCGCCCTTCCTACACCAAGGAAGACATGTTCTATGCCTACATCTTAGGTATGGATACCTTCGCTTTGGGCCTGATCAAGGCAGCCGAGATGATTGAAGACGGCAGGATCGACAAGTTCATTGAAGAAAAGTACGCTTCATGGAAGTCTGAACTCGGCCAGAAGATCAGAAACAACGAAACAAGCCTCGTTGAGCTCGCAAAACACGCAGAAGAGATGGGTGCACCTGAACTTCCGGGTTCCGGCAGACAGGAATACCTCGAAGCGGTCATGAACAATATCCTCTTCAAATAGAAAAAAACAAAAACAAACAAAACAAAAGGGTGAGATCAGCCGATCTCACCCTTTTCTCTTCAATGCGTGTTTTAAGCCTTGTTGAACTTTTCCTTGCCCTGACGGCAGTGCGGACACTTCCAGTCCTCAGGAAGATCTTCAAAGGCGACACCGTCGTGTTCTGCCTGGTCATAGACATAACCGCAGATCGAACAGACGTATTTGCCGGACGCTTCTTTCTTTGAGAAGTCGTATTCTTCAAAGATCGTTTCGATCGGATGGTCGAGATCCATGACGCGCTTTGCCTCGAGGTTCTCATAGCCCTGCGGCGTATGGGTTCCGCAATACACGGTCGGATGATTCCTTACGAATTCAATGATGCGGTCTTGCGTTTCGCGGGCTGCGCTAAGATCATCAAAGACAACGGAAAGCTTGTCGGCGTACAGAGCTTCATCGACATAGGTGATGTCACCATGAAGCATATAGTACAAACCTTCATTCTCCACGATGATGATGCTGTTGCCATTGGTGTGACCCATGGCCTTGGTCATGTAAACACCGTCGATGATCTTCTCAGAATCCGGGAAATTGAAGTATGGACCGTCTTTGAATTCCACCGGGACGATGTTTTCGATGCCCTGCAGTTCGACAGCGCCAAGCTCATCCTTGTTGACATAGATCTTCGCATTCGGGAAGGATCGCAGTTCGCCGGAGTGGTCGGAATGTCTGTGGGTCAGCAGGATCTTTGTGACCTGTTCCGGTCTGTAGCCCAAAGCCCTGAAGGCGTCCATATAGCTGCAGATGTCCCTGCCGGTAAAGGCCATGGATTTCTCATCCGGAACTTCCTTCGGAGTTCCGGCCGGAAGACCGGTATCGACGAGTATGACTTCATCACCCGTATCGATGAGGTAATTCTGCAGACTGCCGCGGTAGCGGACATTCGGATCGAATTTATCCGGACCTTCTTCGCCGCCAAAGACCATCGGCTGACAATAGAAACCGTCTTTTCTGAATTTGACTGCTTTAATGATCATGATATATCCTTTCTTTTCTGTATCGCTTCTTGAATGAAATTATGATCGTTAGACCTCATCTGTAAGCTCATTTAAACATATATGAGCGCCTTATAAAGGTGATCGGTAAAAGACATAGAGGAAAGCTTTTTCCTTTGTATACAGGCTTAAATAAGCTCCTGTAAGGGACTTTGAATAAGGCACAATACAATCAGGATAGAAGGAAAAACGGGATGAAGGCAAGTCCGGAAACGGCCGCACGGGCTTAAGCCTTCTCGTACCCGGATCTATAAACCCGGTTCATTTTATGAAAGAAAGCCATCTTTTTTCAGAAAGAGACGGTATTTCTTTTTCAAGTTAAAAATTCTCTTCATTTTTTTCAAAAAAGCTGTTGACCTTAATGACGCTTATGCATATGATATAGCAGTATGCAAGGAGGAATCATAATGGGCCTAAAAGGTAGGGAGATCGTATCGAAGGCCAGCGGTTTGACCGGCCTGATCTCGGGGATCGAAAACAACTCACTGAAGGTGACCTTTACGGGACTTCAGGATGTCAGCATCCCTCTGGATCGCGCCGAACAGTTATTGCAGATGGACGAAGAGACCCTTGAAGAACTCCGTGAGGAGATCAAGGAGAAAAAGATCAGCCCCCTCACTCCGAGACAGTCCAAGGTCGAGACCTATATGGACAATTTCGAGGAAGAAGAAGAGGAAGAGGAGATCGATGAGGAACAGGCTCCTGTCCAGATGGAATTTGATGATATCGAATAGACGCAGAGAAGATCTGCGTTTTTATTTGTTTATAATAAATTTGAATGATCTGTTGTGATGCACATTGCCATTTGGGCTCGAGACAATTTGATGAAGACCGCGATCAGATGATCGGCAGAATGCTGAAAGATGATGTCAAAAAGGCGATCATCATCTGCTGCAGTGAACACGATCTCGAGGTTGGCCTTGAACTAAGGAAGAAATATCCTTCTTTTAAGCTGGCCATGGCCATCCATCCTCAGGACCTCGAAGATGACCACAGTGAAAAGCGGCTGCTTGATTTTGAAGAAAAAGTCAAAGAAGTCAGGCCGGATATGATCGGTGAGATCGGACTCGATTATTATTCCCATCCCCATACAAAGGACTACCAGATCGAATTCTTTAAACGGCAGCTTGATATCGCAGAAACATATCATCTTCCTGTGGATATCCATTGCCGCAAGGCGGCAAATGATACCTATGAGATCTTAAGGAAGTCTTCTGCTTTGGGCATCATCCACAGCTACAGCGGATCGATCGAAATGGCCAGGCAGTATATGAAACTTGGCTATTACATCTCCTTTGGTGCCAGCGTTCTGTTCAAAGGTGCCAGAAAGCCAAAGGAAGTCATTGAAAAGATGCCTCTGGAAAGACTGCTGATCGAAACGGATGCCCCATACCAGAGCCCCGTGATCGGTCAAAGACACGAGCCAAAGGACGTGAAACGGATCTATGAGGCGATCGCTTCAATAAAGGGTATGGAACTAAGTGAGCTTTGCGAGATCGTTGAACACAACTTTGATGAAGTATTCAAAGGCTGATGCATGAAACGCATCAGTTTTTTTCTGATTTGTTAGAATGATTCTATGATTATGATCTGCCTTCGAAGATGAGGAAGGATTTATGTTTCAGGGGGAGGAACAAAATGAAACTGAAAACAGGAGACAGATTTCCGCAATTCACATTCGATACACATCTGCGTGACGATCTGAGCAGCGTTGATGTCTTAAACGGAAAGACCGTGTTCTGGGTGCTTCGCTATATCGGCTGTACGGTCTGCCGCTATGATGTACATCTGATCGCACAGCGATATCAGGAATTTAAAGAAAAAGGCGCACAGGTCTTCGTGGTCATGCAAAGTGATAAGAAACATGTAAGAGACGATCTTTCAAAAGACGACGTGAAGCTTCCGTTTGAGATCATCATCGATCCGAAACAGAAGATCTATGAACTGCTTGCCATCAGGCCGGCGGAAACAAAGGAAGAAATGCTGGGTGATGGCCTTGAACAGCTCAGGGAAAAAGGTGCGGCCGCCAGGGAGGCGGGCTTCGTTCATGGCGACTATGAGGGAAATGAACAGCAGCTGCCGGCACTCTTCATCGTCAATGAAGATGGCGTCGTCGAATATGCCCACTACGCTTCTTCGATCATGGATATGCCGAAGATCGACGACGTTTTAAAGCTTTTATAAGGGGATCTCCCCCTTTTCTTTTTGCGCGCGTTCACATAAGATAGAATAATCAATGAGGCAGGCATATGGAAAAAGGAAACGATAAAACAAGGATCATCTGTATCGGAGCGGGAGCTTCCGGACTTTTCTTTGCGCTGAACTGCGCGGATGAAGGACATGAAGTCATACTTCTCGATTCCAACCAGAAAGTCGGAAGGAAGATGTACATATCCGGCAAGGGACGATGCAATATCACCAATGACTGTGATACCAGGGAGTTCATCAAAAACATCGTCCGGAATCCCAAATTCATGTATTCGGCGATCAACCGTTTCAAACCGGAAGATACGATCGCGTTTTTCAATGAACACGGCTGTCCTTTGAAGACCGAACGGGGAAACCGCGTCTTCCCGGTTTCAGATAAATCGGCAGATATCATCGACTGTCTTTTCCGGGAATGCAAGAAGGCCGGTGTGAAGATCCGTTTTGGGAAAACGGTAAAGGATATCGAAAAGAAGGATGATCGTTTTGTTGTGAAATGTGAAGATGAGACCCTTGTCTGCGATAAGCTTGTGATCGCGACGGGCGGCAAGTCCTATGCCTCGACCGGTTCCACGGGCGATGGCTATCGCTTTGCGGAAAAGTTTGGCCATGAGATCAGCGAACTCAAAAGTGCCTTATGCCCGATCAAAGTGAAACAAATCATCGACCGCGACATGTATAAACTGACTTTGAAGAATGTGACTTTAAGTGCGAAGAATGAAAGCTTTGATAAAAAGATCTTTGGCGATCTGGAATTCCTGCCGGGTTCTTTGACCGGACCGATCGCTTTGAGCCTGTCTTCTTTGATCAATCGCGTGGGCAATGTGAGCTTATCCCTTGATCTCAAACCGGCCCTTGATGAACAGACGCTTGATAAGCGCATCCTGCGGGAGATCGAAAAAGATCCGAACAAGAACGTTTCTGTTTTGTTAGATGCATTGCTGCCAAAGAGCTTTCAGGCCTTCTTTGTCAAATACGCAAGGATCGATACAAAGACACCGCTTCATTCATTCAGCAGGACAAAGCGCATGGAGCTCATACACGCCTTAAAAGCCTTCCCGTTCACCTATGATGGCCTGGAAGACATCGATAAGGGTATCGTGACCAGCGGCGGCGTAAACGTCTCTGAGATCGATCCGAAGAGCTTTGAATCAAAATTATGCAAGGGACTTTACTTCATCGGCGAAGTCCTTGATGTCGATGCCTTCACCGGCGGCTTCAACCTGCAATGTGCCCTTTCCTCGGGCTACAGCTGTGCCCTGGAAATGAAAAAGGCCTTGTGAAGGCCTAAAGGTTTTTGACGATATAATCGGTGATATATTCGGCGCCATTGTTGATCTCATGTCTGGCAATATTGTCCAGACATTTTTGTAAGTCGCCGGAAGCGATGAAACCGTTGAGGATCTCATAGAGCTTTTCCGGTTCCTCACAGCGAAGGCCATAGCCGTTCTCGGTGACGAAGAGGTAGTTCTTGTCCTCCTGGCCATGGATGTGACCGGTGATGATGATGGCCGTTCCGCTTCGTATGGATTCGATGATGACGTTTGGTCCTGCCTTGGTCAGGATGATGTGGGCGTTTGCGAGGAATTCGTTCATGTTGGTGACAAAGCCATGGATCTTGACGAAGTCCGGGATCAGACCCTCCTCCTGACGTTTCAGAAGCGTCTTGTGCAGGCTTTCATCGAGACCGCAGATGAAGTCGACGTCGATGTTTTTCAGGCGGCAGACTTCATGCAGGAAATCGATGTTCTTCTGCAGATTGGTCGAGGTATTGACCATCAGGATGCGGGTCCTGTCACCGACTTTCTTTGCGGTCACAGGGACGATGATGTCATCTCTCACCGGGAAGCCGGAGACCAGTACCTTGTTCGGATCAAAGCCTTTGGAAATGTAATCGTTGCGGATGGTCTTTGTTGGCACAAAGGTCATGTCCGCTTTCTTGTCCTGCCATACACTTGGCGGATCGATCAGGTCGATGACGCCGACGTAGAACGGGATATTGAGCTTGTATTTTTCGATCATGTAGGAGATCGAACGGGTAAACATGCACTGTACCGAGATGATCAGATCCGGACGGTAGGAATTGATCTCCTTGAGGAGGTTCTTCTTTAAGCGCAGATACATCTCCGAGTGGATGAATTTCGGAAAATATTCCGAGATCCTCTGGCAGAAGTAATAGACCATCGGTGCTTTCGTCGTCAGCGGGATATAGGAATTTTCCATCAGATCCCCCATCCTGCCAAGCAAAGGAAAAACATCGAGCTGCTTGGTGATATAGCCGGCATCTTTCAGTTTCTTTTCGATCGCATTGGATGAAGACCGATGGCCGGAACCGGTCCTGATCGAGGTGAGTATCAGAATCTTTTTCACGTTTCCATTATACAAAACAAAAACGCATGATTCTGACATTATTGACAGGATGCCATATAATTAAATTGAAGGAAAGAAGTACATAATCCGATCTTAATCAGTGATAAGGGGGCATATGGCAAAAAGGAAACTTTTAAATATCACAGAAGAAGAGAAAAAGATACTCAGCGATATCATCATGGCTTTGACGGTCGTCTACGGTCCGATCGAAGTGGACAGGCTCATTGAAAAGGCGAAGGAATACTTCCCTGAAGAGTGTGAAGAACAAGAGGATACGATGGGATATCTCATCGATCTGATGTCCGATCAGGAGGTCCTTTTTGTCAGTGACCAGGATGAACTGTCGATCTATACGGATGAAGAACTTAAGATCATCGCATCGATCGATTCGATCTCGGTGTTTGCGGATTCGAAGCTGGAAAAACACTTTGACGATCCGAAGGAACTGCTCAAATACGGCGACGTCTTTTCGATCAAAGATGAAAAGTATGAGCGTCTCAAAAACTTCCTGGGCCGTCTGAAATACAAAAGAGGAAGCAATCTCAATGAAGCCTACAACGATGCGCTGGTCGTCATATACAAGCTCTACGACGAAGAGGAATACTTCAAGCAGTTGTCCAAGCGGACCTCATCGTCCTATGACAAGACCTATCTGTCGGAACTGATGTCCGATATCGGAAGCTACGTTCCGCGAGGTTTCCTGCACGGTTATTCCTTTGCGGAGATCGGTGAGCGGATCGCTTCGCCGGAAATGTTCAATCTCCTGCAGAACGAGCGTATCGAAATGCCGAAAAACGGAAAGAAATACGGCTCCTACACCTATGAAGACTGTCTTGAACTGGCAAGACGTCTGAAGGAGACGAATATGTTCGATGTCTTCTGCTCGGACAATCCGATCGAACTTTCGATCAACAACAAGGAAGTCTTCGTTCATCTTCTTGGCTATTACAACGGTGACCGCAATCTGATCATCTACGGGGACCGTAAAAATATGGAATACAATTATCACTTCATCACATCCGAAGATACGGCCTATCCGGATATCACCAGCCGGGTGAATTACTCGGAAGTTGTGATCGATGAACCGGGCGGTTTCATGACCCCGGACGTGAAGAAACAGCTTAAGAAAAAAGGATATGACTCTTCGCCTCTGATCATCGACCTCGAACCGACCTGCGGACCGCACCTGCCGCGAAAGAAGGAGCTCGATCTGATCGGTGCCTGTATGGACTGCCTGCTGCAGATCTATGAATACATGGGTGAAAAGATCGGCAGCTTTTGCGAAGCACAGGACATGTATCACATCATCCAGCTCTATCTTCATGAAGACGGGCTTTCCATTGGCGAATACACCTACCTTGAACTGGGTGAACCGGTGATCCCGTTCAAAGTCGATCCGATCCGTATGGACCTTGCCATACAGGCGAAACGCAAAGGCGACATTTCGATCGGCTTGTATTCCATTCCGGTGATCAGTGAAAAGGAGCCTTCCTATGTCACCTATGTCTTCAATGAGACCGGCGGCCTGATGGTCGGCTTCGACGTCGCTTCGCAAGAGGATATGCCGAAGATCAAGGATCGGATCATCTCCATCCTGGAGTCCAATGACCTGCGTCCGAGGAAGCTGACCTTCAACAACGAATTTGCGCTGCAGGTCCTCGATGAACTCTTTGATTTCTACGATCTTGATTACAACCATGAGCTCGGCTGTGAATTCCTCGATGAGTTCTATCTGGACATCATCACCGGCGGCGGAGATGAGCTGCCGCCTTCCGGTCTGCTGCATTAAACAGAAAGATTAAGAACTTCGAAAGAAGCTCTTTTCTTTTGTTGAAAATGATTGCGGATCTGTTTCATATTATTTCAATTGTTTCTGAAAATGTGTTAAAATCAGTCGGAAACAGGTGAAAAATGAAACAGGTACTGAAAGAAGATCTGAAGATACTTTTTAAAATACAGGCACTCATCGTGCTGGTCCTTTTATATTGGGAAGCTTTGTTATACTATCAGCTGCATGCGACCTTAAACGGCATGGCCTTATGGAACGTGTTGTTTATGCTGCCGATCGCTGTCGTGATCAGCGTGCTGACCGGCTGGTCCAAAAAACACGTACAGGTCAACCGCAGCTTCCTGATCCTTGCCTTATTTGTCGTCTCGGTGTTCTACCTGGTCGATCTGATCTACTACAAGTCGTTTGGATCATTGGCCTCTGCGTCGATGATGGGCATGGGCGGCGATGCGATCACCAATTTCTGGTGGTCGATGAAATCGACATTGAGGGAAAATGCGCCGGTCATCTTCTTATTTGAAGTTCCGATACTCTTGCTGATCATCGCAGCCGTATTCAGAAAGAAGGAATATAACAGCTATTCGCATTCCCTTCACTTCATGAGCATCGTCTCAGCTGTCGCCTTGTGGTCTTTGATCGCCTTATTGCTTCCTTTGACGGGCACGGCCGATCATTCCGCCTATGGGGCATACCACAGCCGTTACATCGATACGGATTCCGCATCAAGAAAGCTTGGCGTGCTTCCAAACTTCCTGGTCGAACTGAAGTATTCGATCTTCGGTTCGGATGGTCAGGGACAGGTCCTTGCGGAAACGGAAGAAGTCAATATGGAAGAGGAAGAAGCTGTCGAGGAAGAAAAGATCCTCTTCAACAGCTATGAGGACATGGATCTCAAAGCCATGGCGGAAAGCTGTGAAGATGAAGATACCAAGGCGCTTCTTGAATACATGGCTGTACAAAACCCGACTTTAAGAAATGAATACACAGGCATGTTTGAAGGCTACAACCTGATCTATATCTGTGCCGAGTCCTTCTCATCGCTGGCGATCGATGAAACGATCACGCCGACCTTATATAAGATGGCGAATAACGGCATCGTGCTGAACAATTTCTACAACTCTTTCCGCAATACGACAACCAATGGCGAATACGCATTCTTAAGCGGTGTGTGGCCTGATGTTGCAAGAAAAGAGACCAACATGGGCAAGATCACCGGAACCATGGGCCATTCGATCGGCAAGAATATGACGCCTGCCTTAGGCAATACCTTCCATCTTTCCGAAGACATTCAGCCAAGGGCTTATCACAATTACCTGGGCTATTACTACGGACGGAACAAGACGCTGCCGAACATGGGTTTTGAATGCAAATTCATGAATGACGGAATGAAGTTCACCACGGCCTGGCCGGCCTCCGATTACGAGATGATGGAACAGTCCGTCGATGACTACATCAATGACGAGCGCTTCTGCACCTACTACATGACTTTCTCGGGACATGGAAACTACACGACGGACAACGTCATGGTCGCAAGAAATATTTCCACGGTGACTTCCCAGCTTGAAGAGCGCATGCCGACTTCCGCCGAAGGCTACCTGGCCGCAAACTACGAGCTTGAAAAGGCGATGACTTATCTGCTGGAACGTCTGGAAGAAGCAGGAAAGCTCGATAATACCTTGATCGTACTGATCGGTGATCACTACCCTTACTATCTGACCGATGCCGGCTACAAAGCCTTGAAGGGTGAGGATGTCGATGAAGACTTTGAAAGCTTCCATTCGACCTGCATCCTCTACAATGCGGGACTGAAACAGAAGATCGAAGTCGATACGCCTTGCTGCAATGTGGATATCTTACCGACAGTCTATAACCTGCTTGGCATCCGCTATGATTCGAGATTGTATGCAGGAACGGATATCTTTGGAAACGGCGTGCACGTCGCTCAGCTCTACAACAAGAACTTCATCTCGGAGAATGTGAAATACAATGCCTCGACCGGCGAAGCGGAATGGCTCATCGATACCGAAAAGTATTCCGAAGAGCTCCTGGATCGATACCTCAGCAATATGATCAACACGGTCAATAACCGCTATGCCTTCTCGATCGGCATTGAAGATACCGCTTTATACGATTACATTTTCGAACACTTCGATGTGCAGGCTTATCTGCAAAAAGAAAAGCAGGAAAACAAAGAAGAAGTGAGCACCGAGGAGATTTCTGAAGAAACTTCTGAAGCATTGCCTGCAGCAGACACAGACGAACAGGTCCCTTCAGAAGAAACAGCTGAAGAAGCTCCTGTGGAAGAAACAGCGGAAGAAACACCGGCACAGGAAACCGCTGAAGAAGCTCCTGCGCAGGAAAGTGAGACAAACGAGACTCTTGGCTGACCAGGAGTCTTTTTCTTTGGGCGTATAATGAAAGAAACAGAGGTTGATGAGATGGTATATAAAAAGTTTTTGATCATATCATTTCTGATCGTTGCGCTCCTTTGCTTTGACGGATGTTCACAAAAGCCTGCAAAAACAAAGACATAATGAGCAGGAAGATGAAGCCATAACGACTGAGCATCAGATGATCACAGAAGACCTGATGCGTATCCTTGAACATGATGCAGAGCTTAAGGAGCTTTTTGAAAAAGCGATCGCACAGGCACATGCACAAAATCCGGACCCGGATACCAATCCGGTCAGCGACCTGAATACCTATTATGAGTTCATCGATCGCTGCTACACCTGCCTGCCCTGGCAGATCTGCCCATCCGAGTCCTATTCGTCTTTGTATGATCGCATCGATCAGGGCATGGGTCTACTGTATTTTGTCCTGGATCAGCCTCTGGAAGAGCTCAAAGACAAGGACTATTACCACAATTCCCTGATGTATCATGAACCGATCCGAAGCTGGTTCATCAGGTTCCTGGAGGGATCCGGGAAGTTCCTGGATTCTGAAGGATCCTGGAGCGACGAATATTACCGGAACGCTCTGGCCAATCCGGATTTCCATCTCGATGATGGCACCTACGAAGATCCGTCCAGCTGGAAGAGCTTCAATGATTTCTTTGCGCGGAAACTGGCCGATCCTTCAAAGCGTCCGATCGCAGAAACGGAAAATGAAAAGATCATCGTCTCCCCTGCCGATGCGGTGCCGCAAGGTGTATGGAAGATCGATGAGAACAATAAAGTCGTTGCGCAGGATGCAAAACCGGTTAAGGGCATCGTCATCAAGACCGGAAAGCTCACAGATGTCTCGGTGCTTTTAAACGGCAGTGAATATGCGGATGCCTTTGCCGGAGGCACTTTGACTCACACCTTCCTGGATGTCAATGACTACCATCGTTACCATATGCCGGTATCCGGCACGGTCAAAGAAGTACTGCATGTCAGACAGGACGATGCGCCGGGCGGTGTCATCACCTATGATGAAGAAACGAAGCACTACGTTGAATACTATTCTGATGTCTTTGGCTGGCAATCCATTGAAACCAGAGGCATCGTCATACTTGAGACGGAAAGCGGCGGCCTTGTAGGCATCGTTCCGGTCGGTATGTGCCAGGTCTCCTCGGTCAATTTTGAAGAGACGATCGTACCCGGCACAAAAGTTAAAAAAGGCGATCCACTTGGCTACTTCTTATTTGGCGGCAGTGATATCGTCATCTTGTTTTCCAAGGACTTAGGATTTGAGCTCAGTGCGAAACAGGACGTTCATCTTCAGATGGGTGAAGCCTACGGAACGATCAAATAAAAGCAGATAAAAGAAAAGGCGTCTTCAATGACGCCTTACTTATGGTCGATCTTGCCGCCGAGCTTTTCAAACAGGGCATCGATCTCCGTATCGTTGAGACCGTAGCCGCAGTCGGCTGTTTTGATGTGATCGATGACTTCCGAATATTTGACGACCGGGATCGTGCAGGATATGCCGGATGTGTCACAGTCATCGTTGATCGCAATGAGACTTTGTACTTCTTTTCCTTCATTGACTTCATGAAGGTGCTTTATGTATTCACGCAGATAGACGGATGGATTTTCCAGCCTGTATTTTTTGAGCTGTCCGTCTTCTTCCCTTTTCACATACCAGTCTCCGGCATTGGTCCCATGCAAGGCGCCATGGGTGATCAGATAAGCGATCGACAAAATGCCTTTGGAGTGGATCAGTGTCAGTACCTGGGCAGAGAGCTTTCCTTCCTTGTTGTTAATATTGGCATAGACCAGTCGGTGATGGCCGATCAGTTTTTTCAATAAGCCGGAATGGGAAGTGTCCTGTATCACATTGAGCTTGTAGAAATAATCGATCAGATAATTATCGTAGATGTGCGCGAATAAGGATCTCTTGTAGCGGGGATAGGCAATGCCGGCCCGAAACAGAAAGATGAATAATGCGGCACCGACGATGACATAGAACAGAGTGTTCATGGCATTGCCGGAACTGCCTTCAGCGATCATAAAGTTCATATGAGGACTCCTTTGGAATTCTATACAACATTATAAAAGAAAAAGGGACAAAGGATCAGCTTTGTCACCTGTAGATCTTTTCATAGAGTGCCATCATATCTTCGACTGTGACTTTCTTGATGGTGTTGGAAGGTGAACCGGAGATATAGGCATCCTTAGCCATCTTTTCGATGTTTTCAAAATAGGTATTTTTGTCGATGCCGTATTCGGACATGGATGGAACATGGAGATGTTCAAGAAGTGTATTGAGATGGTCTAAGAAGATCTCCGAAGCCATCTTGTCATCGGCAATGTTGGTGAAGGAAAGATAGCGGGCGATCTTGCCGAAACGGTCGTATGCACCATCGACAACGAAGGCCATGCATTCTTTCAATAACATCGCATTGGATAATCCGTGAGGCACATGGAACAAGGCACCCATTGGGCGGGACATGCCGTGGACGATCGTCACAGAGGCGTTGTTGAAGGCAATGCCTGCCTCTAAAGCTGCCAGAGACATCTGTACCCTTGCCTCAATGTTGTTTCCGTCGTTGTAGCAGGTCTCAAGGTTTTCAAAGATCCGCTTGATGGCGCTTAAGGCGAAGGTATCGGAAAGCGGCTGGGCTTTGCGGGATGTATAGGCTTCGATCGCATGACACAGCGCATCGATGCCGGTGTGGGATGTTACGGACTTTGGCGCTGTCTTCGAGAAGAGCGGATCGATGATCGCAAGATCCGGGATCAGACACGGACCTGTCAATAACATCTTGACTTTGTTGGTGGTATCGTTGATGATCGTGAATTTGGTCGCTTCCGAGCCGGTACCGGCAGTCGTCGGGATGGCGGCTAAAGCAGGACGATTTATATCGATGATCTTTCCCATGTAGGAAGATAGTGGCGCATCATCATTCAATAACAGAGAGATCGCTTTTGCGGTATCGATCGGTGAACCGCCGCCTAAGGCGATCAGATGGTCGCAGTTTTCGTTTTTATACGTTTGCGCAGCTTTGGCGACGATAATGTCATCCGGTTCGTAGTTGACTTCATCAAAGATGAAATAATCCGTTTCATTCTGTTTTAAGACATCTTCAAGCAGAGCGACATTGCCAAGCTTCACCATCGTGGCATCGGTCACGATGAAGGCCTTATGGCCTAATTTCTTTAATTCGTTCTTAGCGTCGGTCAGGGCATTTTCGCCAGAGATGATCTTCTTTGGTGTCAGGAATGTATAAGCCATCTTATTTCACCACGTACTTTCTGATCAGCTGCACAAGGGAATCATAACCATTCAGGAACTGGTTGATGGTTGCCTTGAAGGCGCCGTAGTCCTGGAACTGCTCAGCTGGGAAGTTTTCATCGTAAGCTTTGACGAATTCTTCGTGCTTCATGAGTTCGCTGATGATCTTTTCATCGACCGGCGTTGACATGTTGTCTTTGACTTCAATGTCGGCACCGTTGTATTTTCTCTGCCATTTGTAAGGGATCGTGAGGATCAGATCGCCGCCGATGAATTCTTCAAAGTGGTGCAGGTTACGATAGGCCGCGACAAGAAGTTTCGTTCTGTAGCCTCTTTCCTTGTAGATGCCGTAGGCCTTCTTCATGACGGCAACACCGGCCATCTCATAGGCTTCGGAAGAAAGGATCGTATCGGTGGCACCATAGTGAGCCTTGAGATAATCATCGACTCTGCCCGACATGATCGTGCAGACCGGATGCATATACGAAGTATCAAGACCTTCAGCCTCCCTTTTCTTCAGACCTCTTTCAACAGCTTCCGCAACGGCAATGGCCTGTGCGACCGTGAAGGAGACCGTTGCATTGATGGAGACACCGCGATACGTTAATTCTTCCATGGCCTCAATGCCGGCTTTGGATGCCGGTACTTTGATCTGGGAGTTTTTGACCGTGGAAGCCAGATCAAGGGCGTGCTGGACCATCAGGTCTTTACTGCGGTAGTATTTGGCATTTGTCTGAAAGGAGATCCTTCCTCTTTGCCCATGTGTTTTTTCAAAGATGTCATCGAGCAGATGTGCTGCCTTTTCACCCATCTTTTTGATCAGCGTCCAGGCGACTTCATCCTCGGTCCAGGATGGATTGTCTTTGACGAGCTCATTGATCGTATCTTCCCATTCCGGAAGTTCGTTTTTGAGTACATTGAAGACGATGACCGGATTGGTCGTTGCGCCGCATCCGCCGTTTTCAAGGGCGTATGAGAGTTCTTTGCAGGAGCAGGAGTCATTCCACAGTTCGGTGTCCGGGAATTTCTGTGTCATTTCAAGTAATTTGTTCATGTTGATTCTCCTTTTGACAAATTTATGGTCAGTTCTTGATCGTTTTTACTATAATGAAATCAAGAGGTAATAAAATGAAATACAATCGGCAGAAAGAGATGTTGTCCTACATTGAGGAAAACAAGAGCGTCAGGAATGAAGAACTGTTAAGCAGGTTCAACATATCGATACAGACTTTGCGAAGAGATCTGAAGATCTTTGAAGACCAGGGCCTGATCGAGAAAGTCTATGGCGGCGTCATATACAATGATCGCCGTGAATCTGTGAGTTCCGTCTCTCCTCTGGAGAAGCGCGAACAGTCCAACAGTGAAGAGAAGGAATACATCGGAAAGCTCGCCGCAGCTTTGGTGGAAGATGGCGATGTCATCTTCATTGATTCCGGTACGACGGCTTACAGGATGCTTCATTACATGAAGGATCTCAAGAACGTAACGGTCATTTCCCATTGCCTTGACGTCATGATGGAGATCAGACGCATGCCGAATTTAACCGGGATCTGTGTGGGCGGCGTCATTCAGCATGACAGCGGGACCTTTGTCGTCGATTCCAGCTTCTATCCTTATAACTACAACAAGGCCTTCATCTCAACGGTCGGTATCTCTGCCAGCAAGTCGCTCACCAACACCAATCTTTATGAGGGTGCCATGAAGCAGCATGTCATCAACCAGAGCGCTGCCAATTATATCCTGGCGGACCATTCCAAGTTCGACGTGATCGCTTATAATCACTTTGCCGATTTCTCACTGATCAAAGCGATCATCACGGACCGCAAGCCGAGCGAGAAGTTCATCAATTTCTTTGAAAGCAAGCAGATCAAGCTCATGTATTAGCTCTTCCGATTTAATGGTATGACTGAGAATGAAGCCTTGTCAATGGTAATATGTTGATAATATTGATAATATTTTGATATTTTTTGAATGAAAGCTATGGAAAGTCACATTCAAAAGGTATATCATGCTGTTGTAAACAGAAAAAGGAGATAATTGCATGCCACTAAACGATATTCTGAACACAGATCTCATCGATCTGAACGTCGAAGGAAACACCAAGGATGAAGTACTTCGCTACATGGCTAATGTATTGCTGAAAAACGGCTATATCAATGATGCGGAAGTTTTCGTAAAGGATATCTATGAAAGAGAAGCAGAAGGTCCGACCGGCATGGGTTCGCACATCTCGATCCCGCATGGAAAGAGCTTCAGCGTCCTTCGCAACGGCATTATGATCGGCAAAACGATCAATCCGATCCGCTGGGAATCCTCCATGTCGGATGACGGTTTCCAGGACACACACCTGATCTTCTTGTTCTGCGTCAGCGCCGATGCCGAGTTCGCCAGAAACCACATGATGCTGTTAAGCGAGCTGGCTGGCAAGCTTGGAAATGACGTCCGTGTCGCAAAGCTTTCCAAGGCCACGACCAAGGAAGAGATCCTCGATCTGATCCTTTGCGAAGATGATCAGCTTGGTGAGGCGGAAGCCCTCGAGGAAGAAGAGATCGTCGATCTGGACATTGACTTCTGATCAAAAACTGATCATAAAGGTTTTACACTTGCTCAATTTGATATAAATTTGCCCATAGCATATTGAAAGCGCTTTAATCATTGGGCTAAAATTTATATAGCTAATTCAAGCAAAAAACGAAAGGAGATCTATATGAAAATCGTTGCAGTTACTGCTTGTACAGCGGGCATCGCCCACACTTACATCGTTGCCGAAAAGCTTCAGAAAGCTGCCGAAGAACTCGGCCATGACATCAAAGTCGAAACACAGGGTTCCGCAGGCATCGAAAATGAACTGACGGCAGAAGATATCGCGAATGCAGATGTCGTCATCTACACGCATGATATCGCGATCCGTGGCGCAAGCCGTTTTGCAGGCAAAAAGATCGTCGATGTTCCGATTTCGACCGCTATGAAACAGCCAAAGAGCCTGATCTCTACGATCGAAAAGAAACTCGGCAAATAGCTAGAACGCTGTAAAAGTTCAAAAGAGAGGGAAAATATTTATGAAATTCACTGAATTTAGAAAACATGTAATGACCGGTATCTCTTTCCTGATCCCGATGGTCGTTATGGCTGGTATCACTGGTGCTATCCAGAAGGCTTATTCATGGTCTGGTGTACCTCTTTCTGATCCGCTGGTAAATGGTCTGGCTTACTCCGGATACTCAATCGGCAAGATCTCTGACTTCATGCATATGCTTGGTGAAATGAACGGAAACGGCTTCAACTGGGCATACGCATTCTTATGTGCAGGTATCGCTTACTCGATCGCTGACAGACCGGGCATCGTTCCGGGCTTCGCAATCGGTTACTACGCAGGCGGCCCGACCAAGACTGGTTTCGTTGGCGCTATGCTGATGGGCTTCCTGGTAGGTTACTTCGTAAAATGGATGAAGACCTGGAAAATGCCTAAACCGTTACAGGGTCTTATGCCAGTCCTCATCATTCCGGTCCTTGCAACTTGTGTTGCTACATTCGTTTTCTTCGGCATCTTAATGAGACCTTTATCTGCTCTGATGCTTGCCTTCCAGCACTGGATCGAAGGCCTTTCCGGTTCTTCTTTGTTTGTTGCTGGTGCGGTTATCGGTGCTTGCATGGGCTTCGATATGGGTGGCCCGGTCAACAAGACTGCTTCCATGGCTGCTAACGCATTATACGCTGACAACGATGTCAACGGCGGTATCGGTGCTGCAGCTGAAACAGCTAAGATCATCGGTGGTATGACTCCGGCTATCGGTGTCGGTCTCGCAGCTTTGATCGCTCCTAAGAAATTCACACGGCAGCAGAAAGACGCTGCTTACACCTGCATCCCGATGGGCTTATGCTTCATCACTGAAGGTGTCCTGCCTTTCGTCGCTGAAGATGCAACAAGAGTCGTTCCGGCTTCCATGATCGGTTCCGCAATTGCTTCCGGTCTGGCTATGGCTTCTCATGTTGAGACGCAGGCTGCTCACGGTGGTATCTTCGTAGCTCCGACTTCCAACAAGATCGGTATGTGGTTCTTATGCCTGGCATTAGGTTCCGTCATCACTGGCGTTATCTATGCTTTGATCAAGAAGACTCCGTCTGAGGAAGACACTCAGGAAGAAGAAGTTGTTGATCTCGATATCGATATCTAATCGGTAAAAGATAAAAACTTGAATTAGACTGCAAAAGAAAAACGATTCATATAGAAGGAATTAAATCAATATGTATGTGAATATGAAATACATCCTTGATGCAGCAAACCGTGATAACTACGCAGTTATGGCGATCAACTGTATCAATATGGAAATGGCAAGAGCTGCGATCGAAGCAGCAGAAGAAGAACATTCACCGATCATCGTTCAGTTCGGTGTCGGTCAGATGGCCAAGATGGCTCATCCGAGCGAGATGGTCCCGATGATCAAAGCGATGGCGCAGCGCGCTAATGTGCCTGTATGCTTAAACTTAGACCACGGTCCTTCCTTTGAAGCGGAAGTTGATGCGATCAAATGGGGTTTCTCCAATGTCATGATCGATGCATCTTCCCTTCCATACAAAGAGAACGTCAGAAGATCGAGAATGGTCGTCGATATGGCTCACGCCAACGGCATTTCTGTCGAGGCTGAATTAGGTCATGTCGGTCAGGCAGCGGATGGCGATGGCAGAACAGCTGACATGTACACCAATGTGGAACAGGCAGTTGAATTCGTCAAAGCAACCGGTGTCGATGCGCTCGCAGTTGCGATCGGTACAGCCCATGGCAAATATCCGGAAGGTTTCGTTCCGAAACTCGACTTCCAGAGACTTGCTGAACTCAAGGCTGCATTAAAGATGCCTCTTGTCTTACATGGCGGTTCCGGTTCCGGCGAAGAAAATATCAGGAAAGCTGTTGCCGGCGGTATCAACAAGATCAATGTTTGTACAGATGCATTCCACGCTGCTGAGAAAGCGATCAAGGCAAAATGGGAAGCAGAACCAAACACGGATTATCTTGGCATCTGCATGGTTGCTGAAAAGGCAGTCAAGGAATTTGTCAGAGACTACATCCGTCTGATCGGTTCGAACAACCGTTACACATTCGACGCTGCTGATAACGGCAGTAAAGAATAATCATAGACAGGCGGAGGAAACTCCGCCTGTTTCTAAGTTTGAAAACAACTGAAAGAGTTCAATATATAAGGAGAAACAAAATATGAAGATCGCGATGATCAATGAATTTTCACAGGCTTCCAAAAACGAATTAGTCTTAGGCGTTTTAAAGGAAGTCGTCGAACCGATGGGACACACTGTCTATAACACCGGCATGAACACAGCGGAAGCTCCGCTGCAGCTTGGCGAACCGGGTTATCTGACATACCTCAATATCGGCGTACAGGCAGCTTTACTGCTCAACTCCGGTGCTGTCGACTTCGTCGTCACAGGCTGTGGTACAGGTCAGGGTGCTCTGATGGCCTGCAACATGATGCCGGGCGTCGTCTGCGGCTATTGCATCGAACCAAGTGATGCATATCTGTTCTTGCAGATCAACAACGGCAACGCTCTTGCACTTCCATACGCAAAAGGCTTTGGCTGGGGTGCTGATGTCAACTTAAAGAACATCTTCAATATCGCCTTCGGTTCTCCGAAAGGCATGGGCTACCCGAATGAACCGGGCAGAAAAGAATCCCAGAACAGAAATGCGGCCAAGCTCGTCGAAGTCAAGGCTGCGATCGCAAAACCATTGATCGAAGGTCTTAAGGCCATGGATCAGGATGTCGTCAAAAAGTCTCTGACACCAAGATTCCTGGAATGCTTCAATGAAGGTTGCAAGGATCCTGAACTCAAGGCATACGTCGATTCCTTACTGTAAGAAGAAGCAGGTGCCTGAGGGCACCTTTTTTGAAAGGAAAAACAATGATACAGAATTATCTGCCACGTTATACCTATGGAACAGACAGCTTTGAAAAGATAAAGGAAGTCTGCTCCGCCTATGGAAACAAAGCTGTTCTTTTGTATGGTGAAAAGGCCTATGCGGCCTGCAAGGATAAACTGATCCCGGCTCTCAAAGATCTTGTGATCCTTCATGAAGAAGTCTATGGAAAGGAAGCTTCTTATACCAATATCGATCGTATATTAAAGGAAGAAGTCATCAAAGACTGCGACTTTCTGATCGGCATTGGCGGTGGCAAAGCCCTCGATGTCACCAAAGTCGTCGGCGATAAACTAAACAAGCCGGTCTTTACGATCCCTTCGATCGCATCGACCTGTGCAGCCGTGACAAAGATCTCGATCCTGCATAACGATGATGGCTCCTTCAAAGAGATCTATCGTCTGAAGTCTGCACCGGTCCATTGTTTCATCGATCCTGAGATCATCGTCAATGCCCCAGAGAAATATTTCTGGGCAGGCATGGGAGACACGATGGCCAAACATGTGGAATCCGTCTTCTCATCCAAGAACGATGTCCTGGATTTTGAAAGCAATTATGGCGTCACGATCTCAAAGCTGTGCTATGAGCCGATCCTTGAAAACGGCGTGAAGGCCTATGAGGATGTCAAAGCCCATCATGTTTCAAAAGAAGTCGACGATGTCATCAAATCGATCATCATCGCAACCGGTTCGGTCTCTTTGAGCGTGAATCCGGATTACAACTCCGCCCTGGCACATGCCTTATACTATGGCCTCACCGTAAGGGAATGGATGGAAAGAAAGCACCTGCATGGCGAGATCGTCTCCTATGGAACGCTCGTACAGCTGCTTATTGATGAACAGTACGGGGAATTAAGAAGGGTCTATGATTTCAACAAGGCGGTAAAACTGCCGGTCTGTCTGAAAGATCTCGATCTTGAAAAGGATGATCCATTGAACGATGTCCTGGATGCGACGATCGTCAATCAGGAGCTCGATCATATCCCTTATCCGATCAGCAAACAGATGGTCAAAGATACCATACTGAAACTTGAGGATTACAAATAAAAAAAGAAGCTTTCGCTTCTAGAGATTTCTTGTAGGGATGAGGGCAAGGGCGACCGTGACCGCTAAAATGATGATGGCGATCTTGCGAAGCCTGAGTTCCTTGTCGTTGTAGTCTAAGGCAACATTGGGATTTTTCTTCTGACGGGTGGAGAAGGATACCCTGACATAACCGATCAGATAGATCCCGACAAACATGCCGATATACATGAGAATATCTCTGATAAGTACTAACGTTTTGATCATAAGTCTATTCTAATACAGATAAAAAGAAAGAAGGTAAGAAAAAATGAAAGTCGTATTGATCCACACCAGCCCGGTATCACTCAATGATCTCAAGGCTCTGTTCAAGGAGATCATCCCGGATGTCGAGATGGTCAACATCATCGATGATTCCCTGCTTGATGAAGTCAAGAAAAACGGAAAGATCAATTCCAATATCATCTCGAGGATGTGCTCCTATGTGCAGGTCGCCAAGACCTTAAAACCGGACCTGATCTTCAACCAGTGCTCTTCCGTTGGTGAAGCATTCGATATCGCCAGAAAACAGGCTGATTGCAAGACCCTGAAGATCGATGAACCGATGGCCGAAAAGGCGATCGAACTTGGAAGCCGCATCGGTGTCGTTGCCACCGTCGCTTCGACCGTGCAGCCTTCTTCCGATCTGATCCGCAATACTGCCAAGCGTCTTGGCAAGGAAGTCACTGTGACCGAATATCTGGTCGATGGCGCACTTGATATCTTGATGAGCGGTGATGTCGACAAGCACAACGAGCTTGTCATCAAGGCCATCAAGAGAGCCGAAAGCGAAAACGATGTCGTCGTCTTGGCCCAGGGTTCGATGACTGCCATTTTGCCGCTTCTGACGGATATGCAAAAACCGGTATTGACTTCCCCTAGACTTGCCGTGGAAAGAGTCAAGAAGGAACTTGGTCTGTAATGGCGGATGTCTCCATGCTGGAAGATCCCAGGGATCATTCAGCGATCAAAGAAGAGTTACATAAATACATCGAAAAAGATGATCATGTCTTCATCGTCCTTGACGATGATCCGACCGGCACACAGACGATCCATGACGTAAACGTCTACACCGATCACAGTTTCGAGACACTGAAGGAAGCGATGTTAAACAACAAGCTCTTCTTCCTTCTGACCAACTCGAGAGCCATGACTGCAGATCAAAGCAGAAAGCTTCATGAAAAGATCATCGCAAACGTTCAAAGAGTCTATGAAGAAACGGGCAGGAAGTATCTCTACATCTCAAGAGGTGATTCGACGCTGCGCGGTCACTACCCGATGGAGACACAGATCCTTTCTGAAGGTTTACTGAAGGAATATGGAAAAGTCGATGGTGAGATCCTGTTTCCTTTCTTTAAGGAAGGGGGACGCTATACGATCGACGACACCCATTATGTAAGATATGGCAATGAACTCGTCCCGGCCGGAGAAACCGAATTTGCCAGGGATAAGACCTTTGGCTATCGTTCTTCCAATCTGAAGCAGTACATCGAAGAAAAAAGCGAAAGAAGAGTCCATGCGAAAGATGTCATATCGATCAGCCTGGACGATCTGAGGAATGAGAAGATCGATGCGATCACAAAGCAGTTAACGGATGCCCGGGACTACGCAAGGATCATCGTCAATGGGGCAGACTATCCGGATGTGGATTGCTTCTGCTTGGCCTTATACAAGACGATGGAACAGGGGAAAGTCTTCGTCTTTCGCTCCGCAGCCTCCTTTGTCAAAGGGGTCGGCGGCTTCAGCGATATCCCATTGCTGGAGCGAAAGGATATGGTCAGCAAGGAAACGTCCAACGGCGGTCTCATTGTTGTCGGGTCACATACTGACAAGACGACAAGACAGCTCAATGAAGTTTTGAAGATCGAGGACATCAAAGCCGAAGAATTCCACTGTTCAAAGATCCTGGAAAGTGAAAAAGCTTTTGAAAAAGAGATCGAAAGATGTCAGACGCTGATCGAAGAAATGATAGCTCGTCAACAGACGGTCGTCTTATACACCGAACGTGTGCTGATCGATTTAAAAGGCGATGACAAGGAAACAGCACTCAGACGAAGCGTTGCGATATCCGATGGACTCTGTAAGATCGTGGAAGGCATACAGATCGAACCTTCCTTTGTGATCGCCAAAGGCGGCATCACTTCATCCGATACGGCAACCAAGGCCCTGCATATCAAAAAAGCCAAAGTCTTAGGTCAGATACAGCCGGGCGTTCCGGTCTGGAAAGCCGATGAGGATTCAAAGTTTCCGGGTATTCCTTATGTCATATTCCCGGGCAATGTCGGAAACGATGATACATTGAAAAACGCCGTCTTAAAACTCTTGTGAACCTCCCATAAGCTAAAGACTTATGGGATTCTTAAGAAGTCTGATATTTAAGCTTTGTTCACCTGAGTCATACAATACAGTATGTTTCTGAATACTTGGTCTATGGATATGTGTGTATTCCTGTTCCTGTATGTGCAGTATTTGTATTCAGGCTATCCTTATTCTTAACGGGCTGTCCACCTGCCCTCTGGCGTATAGGATACTCAGGTCCGCAACGTTACTTTTCTTTAGGATATTCAATGCACCATTGATATCCGCATGGAGATACATTCCCTTTCTGTAATCGTTTGATGTCCAAGATCATGATAGCAGAAGGGATTTTTTCTTTCTTATCTCTGCGATCACCCACACAATAATTTAGAGCTGCCTACACACAAACAAAAACGTGTGAGTTTTCACCCACACGTTAATTTAGAGTCGTCCACACCCACGCATAAATTTAGAGCGCTTTTTTATTTATGAAGTTGATGACTCTGCCTACGCCAAGCATCGCACATAAGGTGCCGATGCCCACGCCAAGGATCTCTCCCTTGCATAAGAGACTTATGATGATGGTCAGGATAACGCAGCTGATGTCGATGATGTTCTTGGCAGTACCGACAGGCTTTTTAAGGACTTTAGCACTCACTGCCACGATGCCATCCCCCGGATTGGGAATGAGGTCCATATTCAGGGTGAATGAAGCACCGATCCCCGTAAGGATGATGGCGGCCGCCAGCATCAGCAAGCGAAAGGCAAGCGAATCAAACGGAGCCTTGCATTCGCTGGCAAAGACAGGAATCAGGGAAGAGAAGACATCCATGAGTCTGGTGAACAGCAGGCTGATCACGATCTGCAAGACGTCGGAAACATAGACGCCTTTTTCTTTTTCATGCAGGACGAAGAAGTGAAGGATCAGCTGTGCCGCTATGAACAGACAATACCAAACAAAAACCAGGTCGGCATATTTGACCGAGAGGATCTGCGACAGGGCAAAGGGCAGTGACAGGATGGGCGAAACGCCTAAGGTCAGCTTGCTGTTGAGTGTCAGACCCAGTGCCAGGATGATCATGCCGAGAAGATAGATGAGTATTCTTTTCGGATTCATCAGAGTGCTCCCGCAATATATGAGTCGATCAGTTCGACGACGATATCAAATAAGACAGGCGAGATCGAAGAGGTCTCGGGATCAGGCGGTAAGAAGGGCAGTAAAAGCATTTTGTCGATGCGTTCACGGTAGCTGTTGGCAGCATTGGTCGTGATCAGCAGTATCCTTGCTTCACTTTCGGCGATCTTGTCCATCAGTTCCTTATTGGCGGAAACGGAGAAGACGATCAGCAGGTCGTCTTTTTCCAGCATGTCCGCTATCTCTTGTATCTCATCCAGGGCAACGGAGTTCACAAGGATCCCGTATTTGCGAAGCAGGGATTTTAATAAGAAGGCAGGCTGGAAGCTTTTGCCCATGCCGGTCGCAAAGATGCGTTTTGCATCAAGGATATATCGGCACAGTTCTTTCATGTAATCGTCAGTCAGTATCTTTTCGGCTTCCGAAAGAAGCAGACGAAGTTTATCGAAATAAGGATGGGAATCCGAATTGGTCTGGTAATCGGCCGTAGCTGCCCAGGCGGTGATGTCGGAACGGAAATCGTTGTATTTCTGGTAGCCGAGCATTTTGATGAAGCGGGTCAGTGCCGGCTGGGAGACGTCGATCTCATTGGCGAACTTGCTGGTGGAAAGGGAAATGACTTTCTGCGGATTGGCAATGATCGCCTGATAGATCTTCATGTCGTTCTGGGTGAACTCTTCTTTGTGAGTCTCCATATTCAAAAAAGGATTCATAGTATTTTCCTCCTATATATAATGTAATCTGTTTGAATGAAATATTCAATACATATATAAATAATGATGGAAGTCAGTGGTTTTATTATGGTAATAGATAGGAAAATAAAGAATTTTTAAAAATAAATAAAATATTTATTGACTTTCCTGGCATAGTGTGAATAAAATATTTATGTAAACATTCTAAATTGAAAAAAATATTTAAGGAGGAAATTGGAATGGCTTCTAAGTATGATGAAGTTGCTGCTAAGATCGTCGAACTGGTCGGCGGCAAAGAAAATGTCGTTTCTCTCACACATTGCGTTACCAGACTTCGTTTCGTGCTGAAAGACAGCAAGAAGGCGGACCTCAAGGCTTTGTCGGAAACAAAGTTCGTCATCAAAGTCCAGGAAGTCGGCAAGCAGTTACAGATCGTTGTCGGCAATAAGGTCGACGGGATCTATGATGCGATCGTCGAATCCCAGGGCATTTCCGGGGGTGGTGAAGTCGATGCGGATGACAATGCCGGCGGAAACAAGGGCGTCTTAAATACGCTGATGGATACGATCTCCGGCATCCTGGTACCGACACTGGCGGTTTTGACCGGTGCAGGTATCATCAAGGGCGTCGTCTCGTTCCTGGCTCTGGACAACATCGGTGTCTTAGATCCGAACAGCGGCTTATATATGTTGTTGATGACCATCGGTGACGGTTTCTTCTATTTCTTGCCGATCATGCTGGGTTTCTCGGCTGCCCGCAAATTCAGATGCAATGAATATGTCGGTGCATTGATCGGTGCGGCTCTGGTCTATCCTTCCATGGTCAACATCGCCCAGACTTTACCGATCGCCGGAACATTGTTTGAAGGCACGAAGTTTGCGATGACTTATTACAACCGTTTCTTAGGCATTCCGATCGTCATGCCGGGTGCCGGTTACACTTCTTCAGTCTTCCCGGTCATCGTTGCCACCTGGCTGGCTTCCAAGATCGAAAAATGGTGCAAGGCGCATATCAATGACAATCTGCGTGGCATCCTGACGCCGATCATCACGCTGGTCGTCTCTGTCGTTGCTGCATATCTGATCGTCGGACCTGTCCTCAACACGGTCGCTGTCTGCATTCAGATCCTTGTGGAAGCGTTGTTCAATATCCCGGTCGTCGGCGGACTGATCGCGGGAGCACTCTTAGGCGGCGGCTTTGGTGTCCTGGTCTTATTCGGCATGCACTGGGTCATCATCGGTCTGGCTCTGTCTTTGATCGCTCAGAACGGCTACGATTACATCATGGCCTGCGGCGGTATCGGCCCGATGGTCGGTATGTTCCAGGGTCTTGCGATCTGCTGGGCCTGCCGTAAGAACAAGAAGGTCAGAGACCTCGCCATCCCGGCGACGATCTCTCAGATCTGCGGTGTCGGTGAACCTCTGATGTATTCGATCCTGGTCCCGATCAAGAAACTGTTTGCGATCAACATCCTGGGCGGCTGCGTCGGCGGTGCGATCATCGGTGCTTTGAAGACGAAGATGTACATGTTCGGCGGTTCCGGCTTATTCGGTATCTTCAACTATGCCGGCGGCGGTGGTTCCGCAGATATCATCAAGTACTGCATCGGTGTTGCGGCAGGCGGTCTGTTTGCGGTCGTTGCGACGCTCATGGCTTACAATGATGAAGAAGCGACACGCATTTTAGGAAAATAAGAATCAATAATAAGTAAGGCAGGAGATCATCCTGCCTTCACAGAAGGAGAAGATATGGAAGAACTGCGTTTTGATCCGGACCGCTATGAGGTCCGAAAACTGGAACTGGAAGGAAAGAAGATCGTCTATCGTGAATATAAGGATATCCTTTACTGCAGAAATCCTTTGGATCCGATACAGAAGATGAATCTTTTCGTTCCGGAAGCTTATTATCAGGAAGGTCATGATCTTCCATACGATCTTCATACGGCACCGATCTTCATGTCCAATACCGTCGGCGGCTATATGCCCGGTCCGGCGGATGAGCCGGGGATCGACAGCCATAAAGGCAGCCTCAATCTGATCTTCCTGGCTCTGGAACACGGCTATGTCGTTGCCAGTGCCGGTGTCAGAGGAAGGACCAGTGGCAAGAAGACGACGGAATTTTTCGAAGGCAGCAAGGAAGGCATCCTCAATGAAGAAACGGGAAGGATGGTCGGCAGGGCTCCGGCATTCATCGTCGATCTGAAGGCGGCGATCCGTTATCTTCGCTACAACAAGGATCTGATCCCGGGCGATCCGGAAAAGATCATCACCAACGGGACCAGTGCCGGAGGTGCTTTGTCGGCACTTGCCGGTGCCAGCGGCAACAGCCCTGATTACGACACTTATCTGAAACAGATCGGTGCAGTGGAAGAAAGAGATGAGATCTTTGCGGCAAGCTGCTACTGTCCGATCCATAATCTCGAACATGCCGACAGTGCCTACGAATGGCAATTCTGCGGATTAAACGATTATCATCGTACGAAGCATCAAAGGCTCGATGACGGTTCGATCATCCGGGTCCCGGATGAAGGGATGATGAATGATAAACAGATCGAAGTATCGAAGCAGCTGAAAAAACTGTTCCCTTCTTATCTCAATTCTTTGGATCTTCATAATCTTAACGGGAAAGCACTGGAACTGGATGAAAACGGCGAAGGCTCATTCAAAGACTATGTGAAGTCTTATGTGCTTGCCTCTGCCGATAAGGAATATCGGACATTGGATACGCAAAAGAAGATGAGTGGTCTGATGGTACAAGGCAGTGAGATCGAAAATCAGGACTATCTTCTCATTGAAAAGGGAAGAGTCAGAGATCTGGACTTCGAACGCTATGTCCGAAAGATCTCTAGAATGAAGGCAGCACCGGCATTCGATGCCTTGGATCTGAGCTGCCCGGAGAATGAGGAGTTTGGCGATGAGAGGGTCGACGGACGTCATTTCACAAAGTTCTCTCATGAGCACTCGACAGTGAATGCGGAAATGGCCGATCAAAAGATGATCGATCGGATGAATCCTTTGTCATTCATCCTGAAAGACCATAATGGGATCTGCAAGAACTGGCGGATCCGCCACGGTGCCTTTGACAGAGACACGTCACTGGCGATCCCGGTCATCCTGGCGACCGCTTTGCGCAATAAAGGATATGACGTCGATTTCTGCCTGCCCTGGGGTCTGCCGCACAGCGGAGAATACGATCCGGAAGAACTCTTTGCCTGGATCGACGGGCTTTGTCTGAAGTCACAATAAAAACTGCCGTTTTGGCAGTTTTTGCGTTATATAAGCTCTTTCTGTATTCCTTGACGACATCCATGAATTCTTTGACCCTGTTTTCATCGACGAGTTTTCGAATCTGCCGTCGACTCCTCTTTTTTGAAGGGCATCGACATCTTCTTTCGCTCTTTTTACGATGGCTGTCCACACACAAACAAAAACGTGTGAGTTTTCATCCACACGTTAATTTAGAGTCGTCCGCACCAACGAATAAATTTAGAGCGCCATAAAAACAGAAGATCTTCCGCAGACGGGAAGACCTTTTTTAATCGTTTTGAATCGGCCTCTTGGATGCCATATTGTTGTAGTAGCCTTTGCGGTAGGCGGAAGGTGTCGTGCCGGTGATCTTGCGGAAACATTTGACAAAGTAGTTGGCGTCATAGATGCCGACTTCTTCAGCGATCTGCTGAATGGCCAATTGAGATGTCCTTAACAATCGCTTGGCCTTCTGTATGCGCAGGTCGCAAAGATAGGCGCTTGGTGTCTTGCCGGTCTCTTTTTTGAATTTGTTGATGAGACAGGAGACGGATACGCCCAGGTGATCGGAGACTTCCTGAATGGAGAGGTCTTTGCTGTAATTGTGTTCAAAGTGGTCGATCGCGGAATAGACCAGGGCGGAATAGTGATCCTTGCGATATTTGGCGATCGCTTTGGCAAAAGCACGGATCATGCGTTCATTTTCCCGGTACATCTCTTCCCTCGTAGTCAGTCTTGCGATAGTCCTTGAACTTTCGCCGGAGATATTGTCGATGATCATCGGCGGCAATCCCGCTTCCACGGCAGCCATACGCACCGTTGCCCTGGTGATACCGGAAGAGATGCGGGAGAGGTCCGGGGTCGAGCCGAAATTGCCCATGTATTTGACGTTGTTGTGGATCTTGCGGTAACTTTTGATGGCAGCCACATCGTCACCTTCGGCGATCTGTTCCATCATTTCCTGTTCCACGCGATAGCGTTCGTTGACCAGGTTCTCAAAGTTCTTGCGCTGGTATTCCCAGCTCTTTGAAAGAGATGCTTTTTCATCATAGTTGTGCTCCTGTCCAAACGCATAAGGGTCATGTCCCGTATGGGAAAGTAAGGAAAGACAATCGTGCAGGATGACGGAGTCTTCCTTTAAAAGATAGTTGTCCCGATAAGCCCGGTAATCATCGATCACAAGATCATCGAGATCATTGTTCTTCTTTAGGAAACTGACGTTTGCCTGGGTCATATCGCGGTTGACATAAGGACCGACGAAGATCAGCTCTTTTTCGGTTTTGATGATGACGAACTTGATCAGGAGCCGGTCTTCCATGAATAAGATCGTATTCTCCTTCAGTTCTTTGCATAAAGGCGACAGATAGGAACGTTTGAACTGGTCCTGGGCATGATGAAAGTAGTGCTTCTTACAGAAGGAATTAAGTTCAGATTCACTTTCGATCACGCTGATACTGATGCCGGAGATGTCCGAGAGGAAACGGCAGGCTTCAAACAATTCCATATTTCTAAAAATTTACTATAATGACTAATATAATTCTATCATAAAGCGTTTTCATGATGCTATCCTAATCATGCGTTAAGAGAAACGCAGAATAAAAAGGAGATAAAATATGGCAAAAGATTACAAAGCATTAGCTGACGGCGTCATCGCCAATGTCGGCGGAGCAGAAAACGTCGCTTCCATTTCTCATTGTGTTACCCGTTTACGTTTCAAACTCAAAGACGGTGCCAAGGCAGATAAGGAAGCTCTGGCAAAAGTTCCGGGTGTCTTAAAGGTCCTGGAAGCTTCCGGTCAGTTACAGGTCGTCATTGGACAGGATGTTACCGATGCATACGATGCAGTATTGGCAAACTATCCTTTGAATGCAGCAGGTGAAGTTGCAGCTGATCCGGCTGAGACAAAGGCAGCAGCAGGCGAAAAGAAGAAATTTGATTTTGCCGGAACGATGGCTGATCTGGTCTCCGGTATCTTCATGCCATTTATGGGCGCATTCATGGGTGCCGGATTACTGAAGGGTGTCCTGGTACTTCTCACAACATTCAACCTCTTAGCTAAGGATACTTCAACTTACGCGATCCTGTATGCAGTAGCTGATGGTACCTTCTACTTCTTACCGATGTTCCTGGCTTACAGCGCAGGCAAGAAATTCGGCGGCAACCCATTCATCACGATGGCAATTGCAGCTGCAATGCTGTATCCGAACTTCGCTGCACTCTCATCTGCAGAAAATGTCAATTTCTTAGGCATCCCTGTAACGATGATCAGCTACTCCAGCACAGTCCTTCCGATCATCGTTGCCGCATGGTTACAGTCCGTTCTTGAAAAATTCCTGAATGCAAGACTTCCGAAGGTCATCCGTTCGATCTTCGTTCCGCTCATTGTCATGGTCGTCGTCTTCGTTGCAGTCGTCTTAGTCGTCGGTCCGGTCACTGACATCGTCGGTAGAGCGATCGCTAACGTCATCAAAGCAGCGCTTGATGCATTCCCATTGGTCGGTGGCTTCTTAATGGCAGCTTTATGGCCGGTCATGATCATCTTCGGTGTTCACTGGGGAATGGTTCCGATCGTCATGAACAACCATGCAGTCTTAGGTTATGACTACATCCTTCCGTTAACTGTCGGTACCAACTTCGGTATTGCAGCAGCAGTCTTCGCAATTTCTCTGAAGTCAAAGAATCCTGAAACAAAAGAGATGGCAGCAACTTCCGCAGTTTCCGCTTTCGTCGGCGGTGTTACGGAACCGGCTATCTACGGTATCCTCATGAAGTGCAAGAAGGTCTTCGCAGTCCTCTTGCTGGCGAATGGTATCGGTGGTGCGATCTGTGGTGTCATGCATGTCACACGTGATGTCATGATCACAGTCAACGGTCTGACTTTACCGGCTATCGCAGCAGTTTACGGTCCTTGGGGCATCGTTGCGATCGTCGTATCTTTGATCGCCGGCTTCTTAGCAGGTTACTTCGTATTCAATGATAAAATGATGGAAGAAGCATAAGATTAAGCGGAGGTAAGCAAACATGTATGATCAGCTGAGTTTATACCCAATAACCAATTCCAAGAGATTGTCTCTCAGTCTTGACGGCATGTGGAACTTCTGTTTTGATCCTGCTTCCATCGGAGAAAAAGAAAACTGGATGAGTGGACTCCACTCATCCATTTCCCTGCCTGTTCCATCCAGTTTCCAGGATCTGTTCACCGATCAGTATTCCAAGAATTACTGCGGTGACTTCTGGTATGAAAGAGACTTCTTCGTACCGGAACACGACGGAAACATACAGCTGCGTTTCGGCAGCATCACGCACCGCGGCGTTGTCTATGTCAACGGTGTAAAAGTCACAGAGCACGAGGGTGGCTTCCTGCCTGTCTTGTGCGATATCACAAGCTGCGTAAGAAAAGGGGAAGTCAATCACCTGAGCGTCAAGGCCAACAACGAGCTCAATGAGAGAAGCCTTCCTTGCGGCGCTGTCAAGACGCTGAAAAATGGCACGCGCATCGCAGCTCCGTACTTCGACTTCTTCAATTACGCCGGACTCAACCGTTCGGTATACCTCGTCCTGCTTCCGGAAGAACGCATCCAGGATTACAGCGTGAACTATACGCTGAACGATCAGGATGCCTTAGTGGACTATGAAGTTCGCACCAACGGCGAGCACGAAGTCAAAGTATCCCTCTTTGATAAAGAAGGAAACTGCGTTGCCCAAAGCAATGGCAAAAAAGGACAATTGAAAGTCGAGAAAGCCCATCTTTGGAAAGTACGCAATGCTTATCTGTATACATTGAAGATCGCGATCGAAGATGGCGGAAAGCTGATCGATGCGTATGAAGACAAGATTGGTATCCGCACCGTAAAGGTCGAAGGAAAACGCATCCTGATCAATGGTGAAGAAGTCTATCTGAAGGGCTTTGGCAAACACGAAGACTTCGACATCATCGGAAGGGGCTTCAATCTGCCTTTGTTAAAGCGCGATTACGAATGCATGAAGTGGATGAACGCCAACTGCTTCCGTACATCGCATTATCCATATGCGGAAGAGTGGTACCGTTTCGCCGATGAGGAAGGTTTCCTGATCATCGATGAAGTGGCAGCCGTCGGTATGATGCGTTCCACTCACAACTTCGTCGATGCCGGTATGGGCAAGTATACGAGCTTCTTTGAAACACCGACCGTTCCGGAACTGTTAAAGAATCATCTGAGCCAGGTCGAAGAGATGATCACACGTGACAAGAACCATCCGTCGGTCTTCGCCTTCTCACTGTTCAATGAACCGGAGACGACCAGCAGCTTCGCCCACGATTACTTCGCAAAAGTATTCGAAAAGGCCAGAGAGATCGATCCGCAGCATCGTCCGATGACCGGCGCATTTGAAAAGAACTCCGCTCCGGAAAAATGTCAGTGCTACATGCTGGTGGACTTCATGTGCCTCAACCGCTACTACGGCTGGTACATTTCCGGCGGTCCGGATATTTCCGATGCCGTTGAGAAATTCCACGATGAAATGAAGCGCTGGGAAGCCAAAGGCTTCAACGGTCCGATCGTATTTACGGAATTCGGTACAGATACACTGGCTACAGAACATAAGCTTCCAAGTGTCATGTGGTCACAGGAATACCAGTGCGAATACCTGGAAGAGAATTTCAAGGTCTTCGACACTTATGATTTCATTCAGGGTGAACTGGTGTGGAACTTTGCGGATTTCCAGACGACTGAAGGTATCTTCCGTGTCAACGGAAACAAGAAGGGTGTCTTCACAAGAGAAAGACAGCCGAAAGATTCAGCCTTCGTATTGAAGAGACGCTGGGAAAACAAATAAGAAAAGACATCAGAAAGTCCTAAGGCTTTCTGATGTTTTAAAATGAAGATAATAAGGAGTATACAATTATGGAAATGACATTCCGCTGGTATGGGTCTAAACATGACACCATCACTTTGAAACAGATCAGACAGATCCGCTATGTCACAGGTATCATTACTACTCTCTATGACAAACAGCCGGGTGACTTATGGACAAGAGAAGAGATCCATGCCTTAAAGAAAGAAGTTGAAGATGCAGGATTGCATATCGCAGGTATAGAATCCGTCAATGTCTCTGATGCCATCAAGACAGGTTCCAAGGACAGAGATAAAGACATAGATACCTATATCGAATGCTTAAGGAATTTAGGTGAAGAAGATATACATCTGGTCTGCTATAACTTCATGCCGGTCTTTGACTGGACAAGGACAGAATTAGCCAGAGAAAGAGAAGACGGCTCCACTGTATTGGCTTATACGCAAGAGGCAGTAGATAAGCTTGTCCCTGAAAAGATGTTTGAATCGATCGCTTCCGATATGAACGGCACAGTCATGCCGGGCTGGGAACCGGAACGTATGGCGAAAGTCAAAGAGTTATTCGAGTTATACAAAGACATCGACAATGAAAAGCTCTTTGACAATTTAGTCTACTTCCTAAAGCGCATCATGCCAGTCTGCAATGAATATGACATCAAAATGGCCATCCATCCGGATGATCCTGCATGGTCAGTGTTTGGCTTACCTCGTATCATCATCAATAAAGAAAACATCAACCGCTTAATGAAAGCTGTCGATGATGTCCATAACGGTGTGACCTTCTGTTCGGGATCCTATGGAACAAACTTGAACAATGATCTTCCGGATATGATCCGCTCCTTAAAAGGAAGGATCCACTTCGCTCATGTAAGAAACTTAAAGTTCCATTCTCCTGACAACTTTGAAGAAGCAGCACATCTTTCAGAAGACGGCAACTTCGACATGTATGAGATCGTCAAGGCCTTATACGATATCGGCTTTGAAGGACCGATCAGACCGGACCATGGAAGAATGATCTGGGATGAAGTGGCAATGCCAGGCTATGGCTTATATGATCGAGCCTTGGGTGCAGCCTACATCTGCGGCTTATGGGAAGCAATAGAAAAGAGTAACCGATAATATGAAGCTTATTAACGTTATCCAAGAAAGAAACAAATGGCTGGACAAAGGCTATGAAGTCTTCTCCTATGACAGGGAAAAGATGATCGAAGATACAAGGAAAGATCCTGAATGGGTACACTTCGGTGCAGGAAATCTCTTCAGGGCATTCCAGGCGGTCTTTTGCGATCAGTTACTGGATCAAGGCATCCTCACCAAAGGCATCATTGCCGTCGGCGGAAGAGACTCTGCTGCCATCGATGATTACTTTAGAAGATTCAATGATCTGCATATTGCCGTAACCTTAAAAGGAAACGGTGAGATCGAAAAACGAGTCGTCGGTTCCATCGCCGAATCCTTAAAGATCGAAGACAAGGAAAGACTTGAAGAGATCTTTGAGAATCCGTCTTTAAAGGTCGCTTCCTTTACGGTCACAGAGAAAGGTTATGTGGTTAATGACTCTGATACCTCAGAAGCCTTTATGGCCAAGGTCACAGATCTCCTGCATCACAGATACCTGCATGGAGCTTATCCGATAACACTGTCTTCTCATGACAACTGTTCCCATAATGGCGATGTCTTAAAGAAAGCCATCGTATTCTTCGCAGGAAGATACAATGATGAAGCCTTCTTAAACTACATTGAAGAAAAGGTATCCTTCCCGATCGCGATGATCGATAAGATCACCCCAAGACCGGATAAGAAGATCGCGGCTATCTTAGAGAACGATGGTGTGGAAGATCTCAAAGATTTAGATCCGAATCACTACATGTCCTGCTTCGTCAATGCGGAAAAGACCCAATATTTAGTCATAGAGGATAAGTTCTCCAATGGCAGACCTCAATGGGAAAAGGCAGGGATCATATACGCAGACAGAGAAACTGTCGATAAAGTCGAAAAGATGAAAGTCGGAACCTGTCTCAATCCTGTCCATACCTCATTAGCCGTTTATGGCTGTCTGCTGGATCATCATCTGATCTGCGAAGAGATGAAGGATGAAGTATTAAACAAACTGGCAAGACATGTGGGCTATGATGAAGGATTACCTGTTGTTGTCGATCCGAAGATCTTAGATCCGAAAGCATTCATCGATACCGTCATTGAAGAGCGTCTTCCGAATCCTTATATGCCGGATGCCCCACAGCGTATCGCCATGGATACATCACAAAAGCTTCCTGTACGATTTGGTGAAACATTAAAAGCCTATATCCGAAAGGGAGAAGATATCTCAAAGCTTACCTATATCCCATTGGTCTTTGCGGGATGGTTAAGATACTTGACCGGTATCAACGATAAAGGTGAAACCTTCGAGATCCCATCAGATCCTAGATTGGAAGAGATGAAGGATATCTTAGGTGATGTAAAGCTTGGTGATCACATCGAAAAGGAAAAGATCCTGCCGATCCTTAAAGACAAGACCATATTCGGAGTCGATCTTGAAGAATACGGACTCTCTGATAAAGTTACTGCATACCTCAATGAAGAACTTCAAGGTATCGGTGCAGTCAGGGAAACTTTAAAGAAGTATATGTAAGAAAGCTTAGGGTGTCGAAAGACACCTTTTCTTGTGTCAGGAAACTGGGCTTATAATGAAGAAAAAGAGGAACGTTATGGACATCAGAAACTGTATCGCAAAACAATACGAGATCATTCAGAAATATGCGGACCGCAAAGAAATTCCGGGCGCCTGCTTTTCGATCGTCACACCCAAAGAGATCGCCTATTCCTTTTACGGCTGCAAGGCCCTGCTTCCGGAAGAAGTAAAATTGCGAAGTGATACGCTTTATGACATCGCCTCCTTAAGCAAGGTCGTCTCAACATCCACCATGACCGCAAAGCTGATCGAAGAAGGGCTGGTATCGTTTGACACGAAGGTAAAGGATATCCTTGAAGATTTCCCATACGACGACATCAGCCTGCTGGATCTGATCGTACATACTTCCGGCTATCCGGCGGACGACAAGGATTATAAAAACTGTAAAAGCGCTGAAGAACTCTGGGACTTCACCCTGCGTTTAAAGCGGACTTATGAAAAAGGAACAAAAGTTGAATATTCCTGTTTCAATTACCTCATCTTAGGAAAGATCATCGAGAAACTGAAAGGTGATCTGCAAGCTTATGCAAAGGAAGTCCTCTTTGACAAACTGCCCGGCTCGATCATGTACAGACCTTCAGACAAGGGAAGGAAGGATGATTGCGCGCCAACGGAAATGACGGCTTTGCGAGGGCTGATTCAAGGCGAAGTCCATGATGGCAAGGCTTATATCATGAACGGTGTTGCCGGCAATGCCGGTGTCTTTGCGGACATCGAAGCGATCTCCTGCTTCACACAGATGATGTTAAACAATGGCAAGATCAATGACACACAGATCTTAAAACCGGAGACGATGGATCTGTTTAAGCATAACTATACGGAAGGCCTCAATGAATCCAGGACGATGGGCGGCTGGTATTATGGCGATTTGAATACCAGCGCCGGCAAAAAGGTGTCAAAGTGTTCGTTGTATCACACCGGATTTACCGGGACATCGATCTATATCGACTATGAGCGGAATTGCGGCATCGTCCTTTTAAGCAATGCCATCCATCCATCAAGAGAGACAAAGATCGCAGCTATTCGCACCCGTTTTTACGAAGAGATACTCGACCATATCGATCACGACCGCTTTTAAAAACAGACGACGGATATCCTTCTGGCTGCGGTTTCATTGAAATAATGATTGCCTAAAGCAAAGGTATGCATTATGATTAATAGCACGTATGATGCAAGGGGAGGAGTCAGCCCATGATAGATGATTACAGCAAAGCGAAAAAGATGGCAGATCGTAGCATTCGCCGTGCCGTACTGGAAGGAAGGTATCCCTATCTTCCGGATCTGGACAGCCGGCCGGGAATGAGCGACGTGCTCTCCTTGGTCGATCTTGGCATCAGGGAGATCCCTTTGCAGCAGATCCGCGGGACAAAGACCAAAGGAAGACAGGGTGTATTCTCCTGTGATTTTTTGCCATGTGCGGAAAAAGACAGCGAATTTGCCATGAAGTGGAGTTCGGTCTTCCGCTACCAGAGTGAAGAAGGGATCGCCGATCCGATCGAAGTCTATGAATTCCTGCATGACTTTTATGTGGAAGAGGGAAACAAGCGCGTTTCCGTTCTCAAATATCTCAACTCGATTACGATCAGTGCCAGAGTAAGGCGCATCGTGCCGGATGCAAAGACCCTGGAAGAAAATCCGGTCTATAAAGAATTCCTGGATTTCTATAAGATCTGTCCGCTCTATGAGATCGACCTTCATGAGAAAAACGCCTACCGCAAGCTCATCCGTCTTTTAAAGAAACCGGAAGACAGGCCGTGGGATGAAAAAGATGTCTCGCGTCTTCGTTCTTCCTTCTACATCTTTCAGAAGAACTATTTAAAACTTGGCTATGATCCCGATCACAGCGGTGATGGCTTCTTAGTTTATCTTTCCGCCTACGATTACGACAAGATCTACTCGCTTTCCGATCAGAAGATCTCAGCTCAGATCAAGGAACTCGATAAGGAGCTCACGATCTTGGGCAAGCAGGAAAAGATCGAGGTCCTGCACAATCCGGTCAAAGAGAAACAGTCTGTGATCGATCTTGATCCGCTGAATCTTCTGCCTTTGCTGAGTGAAGAGAAAAAGCTTCGCATCGGCTTCATCTATGCGGACAATATCAACGATTCCTTTACCGCTTTCGATCAGGAACTGGGAAGGCTGCAGGTACAGGCCGATCTGCAGGATAAGATCTTCACATCCAAATACGAAGGAGCCGGCAAGGAAAGGTCTTTGAAGGATGCGATCGAAACAGCCACAAAAGAAAACGATGTCGTATTCACGACATCGCCGCTGCAGTTTGAAGAGACCTTCCGGGCGGCGATCAAAAACAAGGACGTCAAATACCTCAACCGTTCCGTCTACATGAAGCAGAATGCGGTGCGTACATACGATGTGCGCATGTATGAGGTGGAATTTTTACAGGGTCTGGTGGCTGCGATCTACGCGAAGGATCATCAGATCGGCTATATCGCCAATACACCGAAATACGGTTCGATCGCTTCGATCAACGCCTTTGCGATCGGTGCCTCGATGGTCGATCCTCAAGCGAGGGTCTGGCTTGGTTGGACTGAGAGCCTTGACAAGGACTGGCAGGACCAGATGCGTCGCATCGGCATATCGACCTTCTGCGGGCCGCAGCATCCCGACTTCCATCGCAATGACTTAAGATATGGCCTTTATATCCTGAATGAAAACGGTGCAGTCTCTATCGCCCAGCCTCTGATCAACTGGGGCACCTATTATAAAAAACTGATCACCTCGATCCTTGACGGCAGCTATAACAAGGCTTCCGCAAAAGACAAGGCGACCAATTACTGGTGGGGCATTTCGTCAGGTGTTCTTGACATCCATCTTTCCGAAGAAGTTCCTTATCCGACCAAGAAACTGGTCTTGATGCTGGAGGATGCGATACGCAAAGGAAACTTCGATCCGTTTGAAGGAGAACTACGCTCAACTGAGAAACTGATCAAGGGACCATTCAGTCCGAAGCTCACTTATGAGCAGATCATCACGATGCACTGGCTCAATTCCAATATCATCGGTATCATTCCGGAATATGGCCAGCTTTCGGATAAAGGCAAAGAGGTCTACGAGCTCACCGGTACCGGATCTTAAGAGAAGAGATAGCCGATGAACGTACGTGTCGTTTCGATGCGCTTGCTGTTGGCGATGATACAGAGATAGAGCTTTTCGGGAAAACCGGCATCTTTGATCATCTTCACATTTGAGATGTCGATGCCGTTGCATACGGAAACACTGGAAGAATCGACAGCCGTATCTTCATCCAAAAGATGATCGATGCGGTTGTCGTTTGTAAGGACGTCGTTGTAAGTGAACTGCTGCTTCAGAGAAGAAAGCTCCTGCTTTGTTAACAGCTGCGTAAGATCATAAAGGTAGCCGCTGTTGGAAAGGATGTCATAGGCTTCTTTGTTGCATATGCAGATATCGAGCTTCTCCGCTTCGATCGATCCTAAGATCTTGATGCGGGAGGCATAGGCGTATTGATTGTTTTCGTTACTTGCGTTGTCGGAAAGATAGAGTTCGTTGTAGATGAGGACTTCTTTCTTCTGCGGCTTGTCAAAGTGAAGCGTGAGGAAATCCTCATTGACACTCTTTTTGAAGCCGTCTCCTGCCGCTACGTTGATGAAGGCAAGATATAAGACCGGTTCTTTTCTGGTCACAGAGGCATAAAGAAAATGTCCCAGCAGGATCAAAACGACTAGTGGGACGATGATGTATGCTTTATAGTAGGAAAAGATGTAGATCATCTTGTCCTGAAGATCCATCTTTTTAAAAGCTTCCCGATGGGAGGCTTTTTCTTTTTCCGAGAGCTTCATTCTTCTTCCTTTTCTTCGGCCGGTGTCGTGACCAAGATCAGCAGTCGGTTGAGGATGTAGCAGCTGATCATTGCGCAAAGCCCTTCACCGAAGACGATCAGCGGCATGAATACGGCGACTACGCAATAGAACATCGCGAAATGGACGGCGAAGACCAGGATCGGGGCAAACAGATAGTGGGTGCCGATCAGAAAGGCGTTCTTGAACATGTTGGGCGTCGTGTTGATGACGCTTGCCTCCAGCGGGAAGATCATGAACAGAACGATGAGATAGATGATGATGGCACCGATCAGGATGGCCAGCAGGATGGTCCAGAAGGCTGCCATCGGCATGGCTGTATTCAAGCGCAGATTGTAAAGCACATAGAAGTCAAATGCCAAAAACAAGCCGATCGCCAGCAGGATCAGCCAGATCACAGTCGACTGTCTGAAGTTTTCTTTGAAGGCTTTGAAGAAGGTCTTTGTCACATTTCCTTCTTCGTTCCTTATGATCTTCAAGCTCGTATAGTAAAGCGCTGTGGTGGCGGCACCGATCGTAAAGATCGGCAGACTGCAGATGAACCACAGGATGTTGAGATAGGAGCTGAAGACCAGTTTCATCAGCAGCTGGGTGAAACGGGAATCATAGGAAAAAAGGTTCATAATACATCAATCCTTTGTCGAAGCGCGATAGATCAGATCGGATTCCGTATGGACGCAGCGGTAATCCAAAGAAGGTTCCTTGATCCTGGACATCAGCAGGTGGATGGCTTCATAGGCCATGATCTGCGTATGTATGTGAATGGTCGTGAGCAGCGGCATCATGTGCCTGGATTCATGGGAGTCATCGAAACCGCAGAACAGTACATCTTCCGGGACACTGAAGCCGTTTTCGCGAAGCACATTGATCGCATCGATCGCGACGAAATCGTTGGTGCAGATAAAGACTTCCGGAAGCGTTTTGAGCGAAAGCAGTTTATCTTTGAAATCCGCAGAATGATTGGCATCCAGTATGTATTCCGGATCGATCGGCTTATCGTTCGAGTGCATCGCCATGCGGAAGGCACAATAGCGTTCAAAGAAGGACTGGCAATGGTATGGGTTTCCGATGAATCCGAATTTCGTATAGCCTCTTTCCAGCATCTGTTCAACGAAACTCATGACCGGCGAGATGTTTTCCATGTAAAGCTGATCGGCCGGCAAGGAGCGTCCTTTCTTCTTGCATGGACCATCGACGAACAGGATCGGTGTGCCGAGTTCACACAGCATCTGATCGTATTCGTAGTTGAACATCTCGATACAGATGATGGCCTTGGTCCTTTCAGGCACATAGGTGATCGGAAGGCTCATCTTTTCAAAGTTTTCTTCCGAGACCCGGTGGGTGTTCATCGTGTAGCCGAGCTGGGAGAGTTCCTTCTGGAATTTATCGAGCATCAGCGTGGCGAAATGGGATTGCGAGAGATACTGACCGCAGAACAAGGCGATCTCGCCACTGTATTCTGCTGCCGCTTCGTCTGATTTTGTACCCGTATGGGAAAGGTCTGCAAGTGCCTTGACGTAGGAAAACTGTTTGTAGTTCATTTCCATCGCCTTCTGAATGATCTTTTCTCGTGTTGCTGGAGCAAGACCTTCCGCGTTGTTGAACGCTTTGGATACGGTATTACGCGATACACCTAATTCATCTGCAATATCCTGTATCGTTACTTTCCTTTTCATTATATCTTTCTCCATTCTGTTTTTCATTCTACCATATATTGCATATGCATCATAGTGAAGAACGGAATAAAATTGTGCAAATGTAAACATACTTTGTTAAGCGGTTTCATATATTTCACAAATTATATTAAAATGCACAAAAATAGGGTGAAAAAATCACAATTTATATGTTGAACATGTAAAATTCATTGTGCTAATATGAATGTGCAAAATCACGCATTCTGAATTGTGCAAAATCATCATTATTGAGGAGAGAAAAATGAACAGGTCTTCAAACACCGCAACAGTCGGGAAGGTGAAGGGTGGCAAGCTGCATGAGACGCTGCTTTATATTCAGCAGCACTGGCAGCTTTATGTCATTTTTATCCTTCCTGCTCTTCTGTTGACGATCATTTTCCGTTACGTCCCAATGGGTGGTGTCCTGATCGCGTTTATGGAATACAACCCGATCAGAGGCATTCTCGGAAGTGAGTGGGTCGGTCTTGAACATTTCAAGCGATTCCTGTCGTCACCGGACTTCCTACGTTATCTGTCCAACACGCTGAAACTTTCCATCTTCGGATTGTTATGGGGCTTCCCGGCTCCGATCCTGCTGGCCTTCTTACTCAACAGGATCCTGTCCAAAAAGATCAAACAGAAGATACAGCTGGTACTGTACATGCCGAACTTCATTTCAGTCATCGTCCTGTGTGGTATCGTCAGGATCTTGCTGTCACCGACCGGAATGATCAATCAGCTGCTGGGAACGCAGTATAACTTCATGACGATGCCTGCCGCATTCCGTACGATCTATATCGCATCCGGTATCTGGCAAGGCGCGGGCTGGTCTTCCATCATTTACACGGCGGCATTATCCAATGCCTCCAAGGAACTGCAGGAAGCAGCCGTCATCGATGGTGCCAACATCGTTCAGCAGATCAAAGCGGTGGAATGGCCTGCGATCAAGGATACGGTACTTATTCAGTTCATCATGTCTGTCGGTAACATCATGTCCGTCGGTTTCGAAAAAGCGTATGCTTTGCAGACCGACCTGAACCTTGGTGCTTCCGAAATCATTTCGACCTATGTCTATAAAAAAGGTCTTCTCGATGGTGACTACGGCTTCTCTACTGCCGTTGGTCTGTTCAACACCATCATCAATGTCATCCTTCTCATTTCGATGAATGCGATCGTTAAGAAGATGAATGACGGTAAAGGAGTTTAAGCGATGGAAAAAAGAAAACCAAAGAGCGAATTCGCGAAACTTCCTACTGAAGATAAGACTTTACTGATCATCGGCTATGTGATCCTGGGAATGTTCATCGTAGCGATCATCTTACCGGTCGTCTACATCATCCTGGCTTCCTTCGTCGATCCGATCACCTTACAGAACAGCGGTCTGACTTTCGATTTCAGCAAGTGGACACTGATGGCATATGAAAGAGTCATGTCCAACAAGCAGATCTGGACAGGTTTCAGAAATGCTCTGTTCTACTCGGTCGCCTTCACAGCGATCTCCACGGTCATCACGCTGTTAGCGGCATACCCGATGTCAAGATCAGATTTCAAGGGACGCGGCTTCTTCAATCTGCTGTTTGTCATCACGATGTACTTCGG
>DESX01000100.1:14790-15048 GCA_002362065.1 Solobacterium sp. UBA3303 | reverse complement strand
TGTACTTCGGCGGCGGCCTGATCCCGACATATTTGCTGATCTCGGATCTGGGCATGCTGGATACGATCTGGGCGATCCTGATCCCGCCGGCTTTCTCGGTCTGGAACATGATCGTTGCCCGTACCTATTACCTGGGCATCCCGAAAGATCTGCAGGAAGCTGCTGAGATCGACGGTGCTTCGGAAATGGTCTACTTCTTCCAGATCCTGCTTCCGGTATGTATGCCGATCATCGCGACGATCGCCATGTGGCAGTTCG
>DESX01000100.1:0-14720 GCA_002362065.1 Solobacterium sp. UBA3303 | reverse complement strand
GGTATGTGGAACAGCTACTTCGATGCCATGATCTATCTCAACGATGAGGCCAAGAAGCCATTGCAGCTGGTCCTTCGTTCCATCCTTATCCAGAACCAGCCTGAACCGGGCATGGTCTCGGATATGCAGTCCACTGCGGCAAGAGCCCAGCTGGCAGAATTACTGAAGTACGCTACGATCATCATTTCAAGCTTACCGCTGATGATCATGTATCCGTTCTTCCAGAAGTACTTTGACTCCGGTATCATGGCCGGTGCGGTCAAAGGTTAATCAGGTCATTACAGTGAAAACTGTAGGATATTAAAGGAGAATACAATGAAAAAAACTCGCAAATTTCTGACGACTCTCCTGCTGTGCATCTTAACGATGTGCATGCTGGCGGGCTGCGGCTCCAAGGGCGGCGAAGGCGGCGGTGCTGCTGAATCGCAGGGCCTCGACGTTGATCCGGCTTCTCTTGCATTCCCATTAGCGGAAACAGCTACGATCGAAGGTCTGACAAACTATCCTGCTAATACCGAATCTGAACCGAACAACAGGACGATCTTCAAGAGACTTGAAGAAAAGACCAATGTCCATGTTAACTGGACAGCGATCTCCGGCGATGTCTGGGGCGACAAGATCGGTCTTCAGATGTCCAACCTCAAGACGCTTCCTGAATTCGTCTTCTCTGCAGGCTTCAATGATACCGATCTGCTCAAGTATGCGAAGCAGGGCGTTATCATCAACGTTGAAGAATACATTGACAAATACATGCCTAACCTGTTGAAGGTCTTCGAACAGGCTCCGGAATACCGTGCAATGTGCACAGACGAAAATGGTCACATCTGGGCTCTTCCTTGGATCGAACAGTTAGGTTATGAAAAGACAGCTATCCAGACGATCGACAACATGCCGTTCATCAACAAGAACTGGCTGGATTTCTTAGGTCTGGAAGTTCCGACGACTGTCGAAGATTTCGAAAAAGTCCTGCTCGCTTTCCGCGACAACGCTGACAAGCTCAAAGCAGAATTCAATATCGACGGTGAGGTCATTCCGATGTCCTTCATCATCAACGACGGCGGCCAGGACCCGATGGTTCTGATCAACGGCTTCGGCGAAGGCTATGGCGATCCGGATAAGGGCAGACATATCGCTGTCACAGAAGACAGGAAAGTCATTTGCACTGCTCAGCAGGAAGGTTTCAGAAAAGGTCTTGAATGGCTGCACAAACTCTATGAAGAAGATCTGATCGACAAGGATGCCTTCACGCATGACTGGTCAACTTACGTTGCAAAGGGCAAATCCGGCAGATACGGCGTTTGCTTCTCATGGGACGTTGCCAACATCGTTCAGGTCTCCATGGATGATCTGATCGCCGGCAAGAGCTGGGTACCGATGCCGGTCTTAACAGCCGACACGAGAAACCTGACTCCGCAGAACGGTTCCTTCACTTCCGGTTTTGACAGAGGCCGCTGTGTCGTTACTGTCAACGCCAAGAACCCTGCTCTGATCTGCGCATGGCTCGACCAGATGTATGATCCGATGCAGTCTCCGCAGAACAACTGGGGTACTTACGGTGAAGATGATGATTTCGATATCTTCGAAATGTCCACCAACGCAAACGGCGAACCGATGCTGAAGCACGCTTGGTTAGGTGATGCTTCTCCGGTCGAAGTCCGTGAAGCTGAATCTGTCAACGGTCCGTTAGCGATCTTAGACTCTTACTATAATGTCTACGTTACCTGCCCGGACGATGCACAATATCGTCTTAACTGGATCAAAGAAATCTACACTCCGGATATGCATACGACTTATGTATTCCCGAATGTCTTCATGTCAACCGATGATACCAAGAAGGTCTCTAACTTACAGGCTGACGTCACTAAGGCGATCAACACTGCAAAGGCCAACTGGATCATGAACGGTGTCACAGATGCTGACTGGAACCAGCTGCAGGATGACCTTGCCAAGTATAAGGTCGATGAACTGCTCGGTATCTTCCAGAAGTACCTGGATGCTTATTACGCAAACTAATCCGAAATAATGATCATTTTTTGCCCCGTCCTCGAAAGGGGGCGGGGCACCCTTTCCTGATCTGGGCAGATACAGATCACCTAGAAGGAGCAGACATGTCCAGCAAAGCACTATTGAAAGCAAGAAAATTTGAAAAGAAGTATTTACCTTATACGAATAAGCAGCAGCCTTGGTTCCATATTACAGCCGGTATCGGCTGGATGAATGATCCCAATGGATTTGCCCCATATAAAGGCGAATACCATCTGTTCTTCCAGTATTATCCCTATGATACGAAATGGGGACCAATGCATTGGGGACATGTAAAGACAAAGGATTTCATCCGATGGGAAAGACTTCCCTGCGCACTATCACCTGACGAAGAATACGACCGTGACGGCTGTTTCTCCGGCGGTGCGATCGAAATGGATGACGGAAGACACCTTCTCGTCTATACTGGCGTCAGCGCACACCGCAATCAGAAAGGCAAGATCGAAGCCTTCCAGACGCAATGCGTTGCGATCGGCGATGGCGTTGATTATGAAAAATACGAACTCAATCCGGTCATCGGCGCAGAGCTGATCCCGGAAAAAGGCAGTGTTCATGATTTCCGTGATCCGAAGATCTGGAAGGAAGATGATACCTATTATCTGGTCGTCGGCAACCGCGGCGAAGACGGCTCGGGAAACATCCTGATGTATGAAAGCAAGGATGCCATAAACTGGAAATATGACGGCATCGTCTCAAGTTCCCACAACCAGTATGGAAGGATGTGGGAATGTCCGGACTTCTTCCATCTCGATGGCAAGGATGTTCTGATGACCTCTCCGCAGGAGATGACGGCGATCGGCATGGAATTCCATCCGGGAAATGCGAATCTTTGCATCATCGGTGAGTTTGACAAAAACACCCATCACCTCAACAGGCAAAGCGTACAAGCGATCGATTACGGTCTTGACTTCTATGCGATGCAGACTTTGCAGACCTATGATGGCAGAAGAGTCATGATCGCCTGGATGCAGAACTGGGAAACTTCCTCTTCCAGAAATGAGGATCTGCAGTTCTGCGGCATGATGACACTTCCTCGTGAGCTCTCGATCCGAAACGGCAGATTATGCCAGAATCCGGTCAGAGAGATCGAAAAATACCGCGGCCTCAAGATCGATTACTACAACGTCCACATCAGCAATGAGACTTCGCTGTACGGCATCAACGGCAACTGCATCGATATGACAGTCACCATCAAGCCGGGCAATGAAGATCACATGTACAAGTGGTTCAGGATCTATCTTGGAAAAGATGGCGAACACTACACCTTTGTCAGATATCGTCCGGATATCTCGACCATCAAGGTCGACCGCACACGCTGCGGCTTCCCGCACGATATCGTCAACATCCGTGAATTCCCGGTACGTCTGATCGACGGCAATCTCAAGATCCGTTTCATCATCGATCGCTACAGCATGGAAATGTTCGTCAATGACGGCGAACAGGCAGCATCCTTCATCTTATATGCACCGGAAAATGCAGAATCGATCAGCTTCTATTGCGAAGGCAGCAGCGTGATCGATATCGAGAAATACGACCTCCTGAAAGGGGAATAGCTATGGAAAGAAAATATGATGTCATCGCTTTAGGCGAACTGCTGATCGATTTTACCGACAATGGCCTGAGCAGCCAGGGCAACCCGCTTCTGGAAGCCAATCCGGGTGGTGCACCTTGCAACGTCTTATCGATGCTGGCAAAGCTTTCAAAGAAGACTGCCTTCATCGGCAAGGTCGGCAAGGACATGTTCGGAAAACAGCTGAGGGAAACGATCAGGGATGTCGGTATCGATGATACGTATCTGCTTGACGATGAAACGGTCCATACGACTTTAGCCTTCGTCAAGACCTATGAAAACGGCGACCGTGATTTCTCGTTCTACCGCAATCCGGGTGCCGATATGATGCTTAAGGAGGAAGAACTTCCCCTTGATGCATTAAAAGACTGCAAAGTATTCCACTTCGGTACGCTATCGATGACCCATGAAGATGTCAGAAAAGCGACTAAAAAAGCTGTTGCAGCAGCAAAAGAGGCTGGCGCTCTGATCTCCTTTGATCCGAACCTGCGTCCGCCGCTCTGGGATGATCTGGAAGAAGCGAAGAAACAGATCGACTGGGGCCTTGCAAACAGCGATATCGTCAAGATCGCCGACAATGAACTGCAGTTCATGTGCGGAGAAGAAGATCTTGAAAAATGCGCACAGCTGCTCAAGGCAAAATACCCTAACATCAAGGTCTTAAATGCGACCTATGGTGCGGAAGGCAGCTGCAGCTATTATAAAGATTTGCGCGTCTTCGTTCCGGCCTTCAAGTTAGGCGGAACGATCGAAACAACGGGTGCCGGCGATACCTTCTGCGCATCCGCGATCAACTACGTGCTCAATCATCCGATCGATGATCTGAGCGAAAAAGATCTCGAAGCGATGCTTCGTTTCGCAAACGCGGCAGCCTACATCGTAACGACCAAAAAAGGTGCGATCCGCTCGATGCCGGATCCTGAAGATGTGCAAGAGATCTTAAACAGAAATTTGTAAACAACTCAATAGCCACTCCACTTCTTGGCAAACCACTATGAAAGGAGAAAGTCCCCGACTCGGACTGCGGCAGTGTGGAGACCTGTCGTAATACGCAAAGCGTGAGGCTGCAGCATGCGGAGGCACTGCATCCGGAGTCAAATCACATATGGCAAGCATTCAGTTAAAGAACATCAAGAAAGTATACCCATTCGTCAGCGGCGAACAGAAAAAGAAAACAAAGAAGAATACGGCAGAAGAACCTGAAAAGAAAAAGGCCAATCTGCAGATCACAGACGAAGGTGTCGTTGCCGTTCAGGCATTCAACCTCGACATCAAGGATAAGGAATTCATCGTATTGGTCGGTCCTTCGGGCTGCGGCAAGTCCACAACATTAAGAATGGTCGCAGGTCTTGAGACCATCTCGGATGGTGAACTGATCATCGACGGCAAAGTCATGAACGATGTCGCTCCGAAAGACAGAGATATCGCCATGGTCTTCCAGAACTATGCCCTTTATCCGCACATGACTGTCTATGACAACATGGCATTCTCTTTGAAGTTAAGAAAAGAGCCGAAAGACGAGATCGACCGCAAGGTCAGAGAGGCTGCTGAGATCCTCGATATCACACAGTATCTCGAGAGAAAACCAAAGGCATTGTCCGGTGGTCAGAGACAGCGTGTTGCGATCGGCCGTGCGATCGTTCGTGACCCGAAAGTCATGCTGATGGATGAGCCTCTGTCCAACCTCGATGCAAAACTGCGTAACGAGATGAGAGCTGAGATCATCAAGCTGCGCAAGCGTATCAATACGACCTTCATGTATGTCACACACGACCAGACCGAAGCTATGACTTTAGGTGATCGTATCGTCATCATGCGTGACGGCTACATCCAGCAGATCGGTACTCCACAGGAAGTCTTCAACCATCCGTCCAACCTCTTCGTTGCCGGATTCATCGGTATGCCGGTCATGAACTTCTTCGACGCAAAACTCGAAAGAGAAGGCGACAAGTACTTCGTTCAGCTCTCCGATTACAGAGTCGAACTGTCCAAGGACAAGGAAGAACGTCTGCTTGCCAACAACGTACAGAGCCAGGAGATCACATTAGGCGTCCGTCCGGAACACACCGATGTCAACAAGACCGGTGTCGAAGCTAAGGTCGACGTTGCCGAAATGATGGGCTCTTCCGTACACCTCCATGTCAACGCAAACGGCAAGGATGTCATCATCATCGTTCCGACCATCGATATGGAAAGCAACTACAGCTATGGTGATACGATCCACTTCACATTCGAAGGCAAGGTCGCACACGTCTTCTCGAAAGAGACTTCAAAGAATCTTGAATACTAAAAAGATCGAATTCTTTACCCTCTGATCTTTTTATAGCAGATGTATCTGTCGCAACAGCGCGGCAGATACATTTTTAGTCAGGATCGAAACAAAGATCCGAAAAGTAGGTATCCTATGAACAAAACAAGTAATCTGTTTTCTGATCGTTACGAAAGCGAAAAAGAAGAACTGCACTATCTTTACCAGGAGCTCTATCACGATGAAGTTTCATACGACCGATTCATTGAAATGCTCAAAGACATGTTTGAAAAACGTGACAAAAAACTCAAGGCATGGGATGAAAAGCGTACGAAGACCAACGACTGGTACAAGAAGAGCGATGTGCTTGGCACTTTGATGTATGTCGACTGCTTCAATGAGACGATCAAAGGCATCGAGGATAAACTCGATTATCTCAAGGAAAGCGGGATCAATTACCTGCATCTGATGCCCTTATTGCAGACGGTCGAAGGAAAATCGGACGGCGGTTATGCGGTCGCCGATTTTCGCACCGTTGAACCAAAGCTGGGAACGATGGAAGATCTCGCACATCTTTCGGAAAAATGTCACAGGAAAGACATGACCCTGTGCCTTGACTTTGTCATGAATCACACTTCGGAAGATCACGAGTGGGCAAAGCGGGCAAGAAAGGGTGAAAAGGAATACCAGGACCGCTACTTCTTCTTCGACAACTGGACCATCCCGAACGAATTTGAAAAAAGCGTTCCGCAGGTCTTCCCGACGACGGCACCGGGCAATTTCAGCTGGTGTGAAGAAGCTCAGAAAGTCGTCATGACGACCTTTTACCCATACCAGTGGGACCTCAATTACCGAAATCCCATCGTCTTCAACGAGATGTGCGAGAACATGCTGTATTTATGCAACCAGGGCATCGACATCATAAGACTCGATGCCACACCATACATATGGAAGACCCTGGGCACCAATTGCCGCAACCTTCCGGAAGTGCACAAGCTCGTCAGGATGATGCACATCGCATCGAAGATCGTCTGCCCAAGCGTGCTGCTTCTTGGGGAAGTGGTCATGGAACCATCCAAGGTCGTTCCTTATTTTGGAACCGTGGACAATCCGGAATGTCACATGCTGTACAACGTCACGACGATGGCCTCGACCTGGCACACCGTTGCGACAAGAGATGTCCGTCTTCTGAAACATCAGCTTTCCAGTGTCTTCGCTCTTCCAAAGGAGTATACGTTCCTGAATTACCTTCGCTGTCACGACGATATCGGCTGGGGCCTTGATTATGATTATTTAAGACAGTTTGGCATTGAGGAAGTTGCGCATAAGAAGTTCCTCAACTCCTTCCTGCGTGGCCATCAGTGGGGCTCGGATTGCCGAGGAGAACTCTACAACGACGATCCTCGTCTTGGCGATGCCAGACTTTGCGGAACAACGGCTTCCCTGTGCGGCCTTGAGGCAGCGCTTATGGAAAACAACGCCTGGAAGATCGATCATGCGATCACGCTGATCGTGATGCTGCATGCCTTCCTGCTGAGCCAAAGCGGCATCCCGGTCTTATATTCCGGTGATGAGATCGGCCAGCTCAACGACAACTCCTATCACAATGATCCGCATAAGAAGGAAGATTCCAGATACCTGCACCGCGGCAGATTCAGCTGGGAAGACGCAAAGAAGCGTCATGACAAAAAGACACCACAGGGAAAGATCTTTGAGTCCATCATGGAGTTGAGAAAGATCCGCGCAAGCCATCCGTTATTCGAATCACAGGCAGACACCTGGCTCGTGGAAACGAAGAACGATCATGTCTTAGGCATCGGAAGATACTACAAGGGAGAAAAGCTTCTTGCCTTCTTCAACTTCTCGGAATTTGAACAGACGATATGGCCAAACGAAGAAGAAGGTTACACCGATCTGATCAGCGGTGAAAAAACAAAAGCGCAGTCGATCAAAATGGAAGGGCACAGTTTCCGCTGGCTCTTTCACGATTACAGCACAACAAACAAAGGTTAAAAAACGGGCAGCTACAACTGCCCATTTATTATGACTGAAACAAAGTTCTGAGCGTTTCTTCGATCGCTTCTTTTCCTGCGTGGACGAAGCCCTGTACCATCGTGACATCGCCGCCGCCCTTGCCGCCAAGCGCTTCATTGAAGGCCTTCGCCTTTTCTCTGACATTGACGCTCTTTGAGAGGATCACATACTGATACTCGTTTTCACTTTTCTTCAATAGACCTGCCGTGACTTTCGCCTTATCGGACATCCGGTCGGCAAAATGGCGAAGGGTGTCCATGCTGCAGCCTTCTTCAAAGGTCACATAGAGATCGCAGTTTTCGGCTTCTTCATATTTCTTTTCAAAGTAGTTTGTATAAAGCAGGTTGAGCTGCTGGCATTTATTGAAGTATTCTTCCTGCAGGTGTTTTACACCGTCATAGATCTGCGTCGGATTCTTCGATAAGGCAACGGAGATCTGATCGGCTTCCTCCATGACCTTCATGACATAATTCACAGCACGTTTTCCAAACAGCACGGCAATGCGGGCGTTGCCTCTTTTATTATTGAGGGAAAGCACCTTGGCCAGGGCAACTTCACCGATCTGTCTGACGTGGGTTCCGCAGCAGGCACAGGTATCACAGTCTTCGATGCTGACGATGCGGATCTTTCCACTGAGTTCTTTCTTGGAACGATAATCCAGAACATCAAGCTCTTCTCTGGAAGGGTAAAAGACTTTAACTGCGGTGTTCTTCTGAAAAGCTTCATTGGTCTTTTCTTCGAGGAACTTCACCTGTTTTGGATCAAGCGGTCCGGAGAAATCGAGGACGACTTCTTCTTCGCCCAGATGGAAGCCGATATTGTCGTAACCGAAGTATTTATGCACAAGGCCTGAGAAGACATGTTCACCGGAATGCTGCTGCATCAGATCGAAGCGCCGTTCAAAATCGATGACACCATGAACGATACTGCCTGTTTCCAGAGGTGTATCCGTATAGTGAATGATCTGCCCGTCTTTGCGATGAACTTCCTTGACGAATACATCGTTCAGCCTTCCCTGATCGTAAGGCTGGCCACCGCCTTCCGGATAGAAGGCCGTCTGGTCCAGTATCAGTGCATAGCCTTTTTTGTCGGTTTCGCAGGACAGGACTCTGGCGTCAAATTCCTTTAAGTACGCATCTTCGTTGAACAGTTCTCTGGTTTCTTCCATAGCGTGTGCTTCCTTATCTAAAGATATCTGACAACACTTTAACACGAAAGTGACGGGAGCAGGAAAACAGAGATTTTCAGATCCGAAAAGAAGATATGAACGCTCTTTTAAAAGTAATCATAAAATAATCAAACTAATCATCATATTCTCATTGACAAGCGAAAAGAATGCTCATTAAAATGGACTTGGAAAAGGTATATATACGATGGAAAATGATCAGACCATAAAAGAATTGAAGATCTTTGCGGCCAATATCCGGCTGGAGACTTTGAAGATCATCGCATCGATCGGGGCAGGCCATGTCGGCGGCTGCATGTCGATCGCCGACGCGATCGCTGTGCTTTATGGAAAGGTGCTCAACATCGATCCAAAGGATCCTTCAAAGAAAGACCGTGACTGGTGCGTGCTTTCCAAGGGACATGCCGGACCGGTGCTTTATGCGGCACTTGGCTTGAAAGGCTATTTCCCGATGGAAGAAGCCTACACGCTGAATCATTATAAGACGAAGTTTCCTTCCCATACTGACCGCACCAAGACACCGGGTGTCGATCTGACAGCAGGTTCTTTGGGCCAGGGCATTTCGGAAGCGGCAGGCGCAGCCTTAGGCAATCGTATGCAGGGCATTGGCAGCTACGTCTATGTCTTTGTCGGCGATGGAGAATGCGATGAAGGTGAAGTCTGGGAAGCTGCGCAGTTTTGCGCACATTACAAACTCGATCATCTGATCTGCTTCGTGGATGACAACAAGTATCAGCTTGATGGCTCGGTCAATGATGTCATGAGCCATGGCTTGGGCCTGGCCGCCAAATTCAAAGCCTTTGGCTGGAATGTCATCGAAGTGGAAGACGGCAATGATATAAAACAGCTGCTGGAAGCCATCGATCAGGCTAAGGCCAGTACGGGAAGTCCAAGTGCACTTGTCTTAAATACCGTCAAAGGAAAAGGCACGTTTGCCCAGGAAACTCATGAACATTCAACGCATGCCGATAAAGCCTTCTGGGATAAAGTGATCGCAAAAGCGCAAAGTGATCTTGATGCACTGAAGGGAGAAGCCGCATGAGCTATACGTTAGTCTTCAATGATACAAAAGATCCAAGAAACTGCAGGGAAGGCTATGTCGATGCGATGTATGATCTGATGAAGGAAAACGAAAAGATCGTGCATATCGACTGTGACCTGATCGGCTGTGTCGGCGCCGCTAAGATACAGAAAGCTTATCCCGACAGAGTCATCAACTGCGGTATCGCGGAAGCCAATGCGGCAGCCATGGCGGCCGGCATGAAGGCGACCGGGATGATCCCGTATCTGCATACGTTTGGCGTCTTTGCGGGAAGGAGGATCTTCGATCAGATCTTCATATCCAGTGCTTATTCCAATTTAGGTATTCATGTGATCGGTACCGATCCGGGTGTTACGGCCGGCGTCAATGGGGCGACCCATATGCCGTTTGAAGATGCGGGGCTTTACCTTGAGATCCCGGGGGCAGTGGTCCTTGATCCATGCGACTATACGCAGGTCAATGTGCTGACAAAGAAACTTTGCAAGGACGATCGTCTCTCCTATCTCAGGCTCATAAGGCGAGGTTTCAAACCGGTCTATGGTGAAGGTTCCGATTTTGAGATCGGAAAAGCTGTGACTTTAACAGAAGGAAACGATTGCGCGATCATCTGTTCCGGCATCATGGTGGGCAACGCCTTGAAGGCACACGATGTGCTATTGAAGGAAGGTATTGAAGTATCGGTCATCGACATGTTTACCTGGAAACCGCTGGATGAAAAAACACTGATCAAAGCGGCTGAGCGATGCGGCTGCATCGTCTCGGCAGAAAATCATCTCATCTCCTGCGGCTTAGGCTCAGCTGTGGCGAATTGCCTGGCGGCAAATCATCCGGTCCCGCAGGAATTCATCGGCATCAAGGACCGCTTCGGTCAGACGGCCCTTCAGGAAGTCCTGGAAGAAGAATATGAGATGACAAGTGAACATATCATAAAAGCTGTGAAAAAAGCGATACAAAGAAAGGGAATATAAAAATGGAAGAGAAACATTTCGGTTATCCGCAGTTTGATGAAAACGGCGAAGAGATCTTATCGACTTATGACAACGAGTATAAGGCGATGCTGATGGACGTCCGTGTCTACCGCATGAAGCAAGGACAGACAAGGACCTTCTGCAGGGAAAATGAAGAAACAGCCATTTTGCTTCTGTCCGGCGAAGTGGAATTTCATTACGACGAGAAATGCGAGAAGGCACAAAGAAGAGATGTCTTTACCGATGGCCCATATGCCTTGCATGTATGCACAGGCAAGCGCGTGGAAGTCAAAGCTTTGAAAGACAGCGAGATCTTAGTGCAGTGCACGAAAAACGATACTGTCTTTGATTCAAAGCTCTATACACCGGAAGATGCCCCATGGAGTTATTCCTGTGTCGGCAAGTTCGGCAATGTCGCAAAGCGCAGAGTCAATACGATCTTTGACAAGGACATCGCACCATGGTCCAACATGGTCTTAGGTGAAGTTTTGAATGACAGAGGCAACTGGTCCGGTTATCTGCCGCACCGTCATCCGCAGCCGGAACTCTACTACTTCAAATTCGACCGTCCGGAAGGTTTTGGCGCAAGCTTTGTCGGTGATGAAGTCTACAAGTCCGTGGACAACTCCTTCTCAGCGATCACGGGTGGCAATCTTCACCCGCAGTCCGCTGCGCCGGGCTTTCAGATGTACACCTGCTGGATGATCAGACATCTGCCAGGCGATCCGTGGCTTCAGTCCACACGAAACGAAGATGAAGCTTATCTCTGGCTTCATGATGCACAGTTTTAATTAGGCACAGACAAGTGCCTTTTTATATAATAGAAGTTGTAAAGGAGATCTTTAAAAATGAGAGATGAAAATTGCGCATACTGCATGGGTGGAGAACTGCTCGACAAATTCGGCATCAAGATCTGTGATCTGTCTGTAAGCCAGCTCATACTGTTCAAGGAACAGTCCCATCCGGGAAGATGTGTCGTTGCCTATAAGGATCATGTATCCGAGATCGTCAACATTACGGAAGAAGAAAGAAATGCCTTCTTCGCTGATGTGACAAGAGCGGCCAACGCCATCCACAAGGCTTTTAATCCGGACAAGGTCAATTACGGTGCCTTTGGTGATACAGGCTGCCACCTGCATATGCATCTGGTTCCTAAATACAAAGATGGTTTTGAATGGGGCGGAACATTCGTCATGAACCCTGGCCAGACCTTCTTGAGCGATGAAGAATACGCAGAGATGATCGACAAGATCAAGGCCTGCCTTTAATTGATTTCAGTTAAATTGAGCACAAGCGTGTCCCTGACTGGTTCGGGGACATTTTTCTTGGCTATAATCAGTATTAGGAATAATTTTTTATCAGATGAAGAAACAAAGAAAAAATAAAAAGATCGAATACCTCAGAGTATTGTCTTTGATCGGCGTCTTCGCCTACCACCTGGGGATCTTGAAAGGTGGATACCTGGCTGTCTGCAGCTTTTTTGTGCTGAGCGGCTATTTTTCCTGTCTTTCCCTGTCGAAGAGAAAAGGCGGATTGGCGCGCTATTATATCAGCCGTTTATTAAAGACTTATATTCCTTTGCTGGTATGCGTCTTCGTATCGACAGCTTTGATCTCTTTGTTTCGCATCAGCTACGTCAATATGAAACCGGAAGGTGCTTCCGTCCTTCTCGGTTACAATAATTTCTGGCAGATCAGTGCCAATCAGGATTACTTCACAAGGACCAGCAGTTCGCCATTTCTGCACATGTGGTATATCGCCATCCTTCTGCAGTACGATCTGATCTATCCGCTTTTATTTACTGCGTTCAGAAAGATCGAAGAGAAAAGCAGTCCTTACATCAGCTGGATCGTTTTGGTCATTGCGATCATCGGATCCTTTGCCTTTTTCACCATCCGCATTCACAATGGCGAGCTGATGAAGGCCTACTATGGAAGCCTTGAGCGTCTGTTCTCCTTCCTTGCCGGTGTGCTTCTTTGCAAGATGCATCTGAGCCGTATCTATCTCACGTCAAAAAAGCCGCAGATCGAAAAGATACTCTTTCTTGGAGAGCTTTTGGTCCTGTTTGTTTTTTATGTATTTAACTGGAGCGCAGCGATGCCTCTGGGTATGGCTCTTACAACGTTACTAAGTCTGCGTGTGATCGCCCACAGTATTTCCCTGGGAAAAGAGAGATGGGAAGCGGACAGCTATGTCATGATGCTAAGCCCCTTTTCCTATGAGATCTATCTTTACCAGTATCCGATACTCTACATGCTTCTTGAAAGCAGGCTTCCATCCTTTATACAGAAGATCCTGACGATCATCCTCACATTCGTTATGGCTGTGATCTTACACAATGTCCTGGATATGAACAGGATCTTAAAGAAGCGGATCTTCAATATCGTTTTGTGTATCCTTGTTGCTTTGACAAGCATCTTCGGAGCGTATCACTTCATCATTGAAAAAGATCACAGCAAGGAGATGGAAGAACTCAAGGAAAAGCTGAGTGAGAATGAAAAGCTGATCGAAGAAAGAAACAAAGAGTATATGAATGCGCTGAATTCAGAAGAAGCGGCGTATGAAGAACTTCTCAAGGGCTCGGAAAACAAGGAAGAAGCTGTCAGACAGATGTTGTTGAAGACACCGGTCGTCGGTATCGGCGATTCGCTGCTCGTCAATGCGGTGGATACTCTGTATGACATGTTCCCGATCGGCTATTTCGATGGCATGGTCTCAAGAGATCTCTATACCGGGGAAGAGATCCTGCAGTCGATGAAAGACGAAGGAACTTTGAGCGATACGATCCTTCTCTGCTTATCGACCAATGGCGATTATATCGAATCGAGAAATGAAAAGCTGATGGAGATCGTGGATGGAAGACAGGTCTTCTGGATCGATGCAGTCGGTGCCGATGATCCCGAGTTCAATCAGCGCTTCGAAAGCTTTGCACAGAACTACGACAATCTGCACATCATTCACTGGGAAGAAGCCTCGAGGGGTCATTCGGACTGGTTCTGGTATGATGGTGTCCATGTCACTGGCGATGGTGTCGATGCCTTCTGCGATCTGATCTACGAGTCGATCTATTCCTATTATCTGAGCCAGTATGAGGCGATGTTTGAAGAAGCGAAGGCAAAAAGCGAAGCTGCCATCAATCAAAGGATCGCTTTCTATGGAGACGGCGTGCTGATCGATGCCTACGATCATCTTTCCAAAGTCTTCGATCAGGCGATCTACAACACGGAAAGCGACTATGAAGCGGATACTTTATATGAGGATCTGAAAAAGCGGAACGAAGAAGGAAGACTGGAAAAGAGGATCATCTTCTTATTTGAAGACATGAGACAAAGCGATTATGAAAAGGTCCTGAGCGAATGCAAGGGACACCGCGTCATCATCGCCGACCTCAATGGAACTCTGCGTTTCAAGGATCCGGATGTCACAGTCATCGACTTTGACAAGCTCATAAAAGAAAACGACGCATACCGTGGACTGGAAAAAGGAAAGCTTTCCGCTCAAGGCTATGAAGTCCTTGCGGCATTGCTGAAGGAAGTCGCTGAAAAACAGCAGTAAACAAAAAGCAGGATCGTCGATCTGTAATCAGAATGACATCCTGTTTTTATATGTGTGCCGGGCATGGCATATAT
>DESX01000090.1 GCA_002362065.1 Solobacterium sp. UBA3303 | reverse complement strand
TCATCCTGATCGTTCTGATCATCGTATTAGTTGCCGTGCTTGGACTGATCGTGTTCTATATCCTTAAGACAAAGGGTGTTATTTAATGAAGATCAATATTGCAATCGATGGGCCAAGTGCTGCAGGAAAGTCGACGATCGCCGACAGACTTGCTGAGACCTTAGGCTATACACATTTAGATACCGGCGCGATGTATCGGGCAGTCGCTTTGAATGCGATCCGAAAGGGCATTGCGCTTGATGATGAAGAAAAGATCGTTTCCATGATCGCTGACATGGAACTTCAGATGCCGGCGGACGGCAGAGTGATCCTTGAAGGCGAAGATGTCTCACAGGCGATAAGAGCCAATGAGATCTCAATGGGTGCTTCTGACGTCTCCAAACTGCAGGGATGCAGAGCGGCACTTGTCGAAATGCAGCAAAGGATCTGCAAGGATGGCGGCTATATACTTGATGGCAGAGATATCGGCACAGTCGTGCTGAAAGATGCGCCGGTCAAGATATTTATGGTCGCTTCACCGGAAGCCAGGGCTGAGAGAAGAGTTCGTCAGAACAAACAAAACGGTCTTGAAGCAGATTATGAAACGATCCTTGAGGATATCAAGAAGAGAGATTATCAGGACACACATCGCGAACATTCACCTTTGACAAAGGCAGAAGATGCGATTGAGATCGACACATCCTATATGTCGATCCAGGAGGTCCATGATGCCGTCCTTAAGATCGTGAAAGAAAAAACAGGAGAGTAGATATGATAGATGGAACTGTCGCAATCGTTGGTAGACCCAATGTCGGTAAGTCGACAGTTTTTAATAGGATGCTGGAACAGCGCGTGTCCATCGTGGAAGATTCACCGGGCGTAACGCGTGACCGCATCTATGGAGACTGTACGTGGCTGTCCAAGACCTATCGTCTGATCGATACAGGCGGTATTCAGATCGATGATGTGCCATTTCAAAAAGAGATCAACGCACAAGTCGAGATCGCCATCGAAGAAGCGGATGTCATCATCTTCCTGACCGATGGAAGGGCTGGCATGAGCGATGATGATGAATACATCGCAAGACTTCTGCAAAGATCCAAAAAACCGGTCATTCTGGCTGTCAACAAGATCGACGACAATACAAAACTGGCCGATATCTATGAGTATTACGCATTAGGACTTGGCGATCCGATCGCGGTATCGGGAGTCCATGGCATCGGTATCGGTGATCTTCTCGACAAGGTCGTTGAACTTATGCCGGAGAGGTCGATCGATGAATACGAAGGTATGATCCGCTTTGCGGTCATCGGAAGACCTAACGTCGGAAAATCCTCTTTGACAAACGCCTTTCTAAAACAGGACCGTGTCATCGTGTCCGATATCGAAGGAACGACAAGAGATGCGATCGATACCGTATTTGAAGCGAATGGCAACCGCTATGTTGTTATCGATACAGCCGGTATCCGCAAAAGAGGAAAGGTCTACGAGAACGTCGAGAAGTATTCGGTACTTCGCGCAAAGGCGGCCATTGAACGCTGTGACCTCGCACTGGTCGTATTGGATGGCTCGACTGGTATCATTGAACAGGACAAGCATGTAGCAGGTCTTGCGCACGATGCCAAGAAGGGTGTCATCATCGTTTACAACAAATGGGATACCGTTGAAAAAGATGAAAAGACAATGGTCAATATCACCAAAGAGATCCGCAAACAGTTCGTATACCTGGACTATGCGCCGATCGCCTTTGTTTCGGCAAAGCAGGGGAAGCGTATCGATACATTATTGCCTTTGATCGATCTTGTTTATGAGAACCTGAATAAACGCATTCAGACAAGTGTATTGAATGAAGTCATTCTGGATGCCCAGCTTGCCAATCCGGCAAAGCCGCATAACGGAAAGAAGTTTAAGATCTATTATGCATCACAGGTCTCTTCCGCTCCTTGTACGATCGTATTATTCTGTAATGATCCGGAACTGCTTCACTTCTCTTACGAACGTTACATCGAAAACAAGCTCAGGGAAGCCTTCGGATTTGAAGGTGTACCAATCAATATTGTTGCAAGAAAGCGTCCGGAATAAGGAACTGTTACAACAAAATGTCAATAAGGTGTGCCTGCATAAGGCACATTTTTTATTGGAAAAGTATGAACATGTGCAACAAAAAACGGTAAAAATCTGTAAAGGAAAAGTAAAAAGTATCTGAAAAAATATGCTGAAAATTTCGTCTCATGAAATTTTGATCATTTAATAATCTGTAATAGAACTAAATATAGTCCTATATAAAAGGATATTCACAGGATAATGTAACCCTGTGCTAACGAGTACCCTTTTTTCGTGTCAAAATATGAAATGAAAAAATGATTTTAATAAAATAAAAGGGAAGTTAGGGGAGCCGCTGCGGTAACTTCTGGAAAGGAGAGGAGGAAACTAAGATGACAAAATCGGATGAAAACACGCATTATTACAGGTATCTTGAAGATATTGAAATGAATCAGATCATCAGAGACTGTGTGAAATCAAGAAGGGCAAATCTGAAACGGCAAAAAGAAAAAAAGAAAAAGATCCGAACTGATATGCCGAAGTTCTTGCACTGAAAAAGGTCCCATCCAGATAGGGATCAAAAATGCATCCGAATACGCTTATAAGCTGAAATGAATCAAACTTTGCTGGTGCTCAACGGTAATGGCCATACCGTTGGAAGGCATCGGCACTCGACTTAAACTGATGAAGATCAGTATCTGAACAAAGAGGAGAATGAATGAAAAAAGAAATACAAAACAATCCATATGTAAATACTCTTCAAAACAGGATCAAAACGCTGCGTTCTCTTACAAAGGACGTGAACGAAATGTCTGATCTGAAAAAACGGATGATCCTGAACCTGTCCGCACAAAGCTCTTGCGGAGATCTGTACGCAATGAAGCCAGGTGTTGTGACAGCATGATCAGGCTTGCCTGCTGATGGCTTTCTATGTAAAACACGTTAAGTCTGCCAATTAGGCCAATGTTGTCTGGCCTCCCGAAAAATTCGCTCCTTGCCAATATCCGAATCCGTTGCAATCAGCGATCGGCAGCTTTTGGATAGCCGGTGTCGTTTCTTTAGAAGTTGCGGCATCGGCTTTTTCTGTGCGTTCTGCGCAAAAGAAAAGGCCATCCATGAGGATGACCTGTTTGCCTTGTTTATCCGGCGGATATCGCAATACAAGCCTGCGATGTGGAACCGGAAGGTGTGACACAGACATTGACTCTTGAACCGCCGATGCCTTCAGAGATTGAAAGCTCTTCGGTCGCACCGGTTATGACTTCACCGGTATCAGACTGTATCGTGTAGAAGTAAGGCGGAAGTGCTGCGCCAGTATAGATCGCCGTGAAGTGCGGGAACCAGATCCTGCCGGCTGCATATGTCGTTTCGCCATAATCATTTGTCGTTGACAAGTCACAGGCATCACCGACGCAGAAGCCGCTTTCGCCGCCGCCGACACCGAATGTTACCCAGACAGTGCTTCCGTCGTATGCGCCATTGAGGTTGGCGATACCGCCGGAAATGTATTTCTTGTTTTCTCTTGCGACATCTAATGCTTCGGAGACGGAAACAAGCGGATGTTCCTCAAGAGATTTTTTAGCGATGTAACCGTTGACAGTGCCGTATTCGCCATTGGAGTAGGCGTAAGGGTAGGCACCTCTGACGTGTGTGAATTCCGTGACGGATTCAGGCATCTGCAAAGGTGTATATGGATCATATTCACCTAAGTGATGTTCTTCAAGTTCGCTCAGGATCTTGGTTACGATCTTGGACTTGGTGTTTTCCTGATATTCACCGGAAGAGAAGTAAGCTCCTTTTTCAAGCATATCGTAACCGGTCCAGCAGGAGATCGTGTACTTGTTGGTCTGCATGACCAGCCAGCTGTCCTTGGTTGCGCCTTGCGGGATGCCATAGTCAAGTCCGGCATCAGCCCAGTCGGTCGTACCGGTCTTGCCATAGAGCGGATAATCGAGGTAATTCTTGCAATACCACATGAGGGAAGAATAGCTTCCGGTCATGTTGTACTCTTCCAGATATGCGACCATCCAGGCTGTCGCATCGGAGATCCTTTGCTTGCCCTGGGTATCGGCGATGAAGTTTGGACGTCCATCGTTGTAGACGATGTAGTCAACGGTATGCGGAGCGATGTAGCGTCCACCGTTGATGAACATCGCATGTGCACCTGCAAGCTGCAGCGGTGTGACCAGACATCTGTTTCCGCCGATCGCAAACTGCAGGTCGAAATCGGAATATTCAAAGTTGAAACCGATCGAATTGAGATAATCGATGACGAATTCTTCGCCTTTCTCATCAACGACTGCTGCCAAGGCCTGTACGGCCGGCGTATTTTGTGAACGTCCTAAGGCTTCCGTCATCAGCATATCGCCATAGTAGGCGTGATCATAGTTGGAGATCAGTACGTTTCCGCCATAGAGGTAATACGGCATATCCGTGAAGGTGTGGGATGTCGCATAGCCTAATGCATCGATACACAAAGCGTAATCGATGACCGGCTTGATGGACGAACCCGGGTTGAGATAGGCCTTGGTCGCACGGTTGAACTGTCTGGCCGAATCGGTCTCACCGCGTCCGGCGCCAAGTGCTTCGATCGCACCGTTCTGGTTGTCTAAGACGACGATCGCTGACTGGCACTGTTCGTTCGGGAACTTGATCCCGACATAATCTGCCTCATTCTGCATGTCATAGATGTATTCCTGCATGTAGGCATTCATGTTGGTGTGGATCTCCATACCGACTGCGTATGGGGACTCACCTGTGACTTCTTCGACCTCATCGATGACCGCATCGATATAGGACTGGTATTTGTCGTTGACTTCCTGGAAGTTTTCGGAAATACCGGATAAGAGGTCTTCGATGCGGATGGAGTTGGCAAGATCTGCTTCCTTTTGGGAGATGTAGCCATGCATGACCATCAGATCGAGAACTTCCGCTCTGCGGTCATAAGCATTCTGCAGGTAATCCATATCTGGATCGAGGTAATAGTTGTCGTTTTTGAATTTTTCGTTGTATGGGTTGTAATCGTTTGGCGCGTTGATCAGCCCGGCAAGGAATGCCGATTCGGAAAGGTTGAGGTTCTGTGCTGATTTGCCAAAGTAATACTGTGCCGCTTTTTCGACACCGCGGATGTTATTGCCGTAGTTGACTTTGTTGATGTACATCGCGATGATCTCTTGTTTTGTGGTATCGGTGAAGTTTTCAAGCTCCAGGGCAAGAATGATCTCCTGCATCTTGCGCTTGATGCCCGACATACCTTCACGGGCAGCGATCGTTGATTCATCATCCGCATCGATCGAGAAGTAGGAGTTCTTGATCAGCTGCATGGTGATGGTCGATCCGCCTTGTGAGAAGTCGCGGACCTTGATGTTTTCGATGATCGCCTTGGTGAAACGCGGGATATCGAAGCCCGGATGTTCGAAGAATCTCGAGTCTTCGATCGCCAGGAAGGCGTCGATCAGGCAGTTCGGCATCCGCTCGTAGCCGATATTTTCTCTTAAGTACATGCCAAGTTCCATGATCTTGTTTCCGTCGGAATCATAGATCGTAGAGGAATCCGGAGATACCAGATCGGAGACGTGAAGCTCCGGTTTGTCTTCGCAAAGCTTATAAGCGAAATAACCAGCTCCGGCGACGGCAACGACCCCGAAGAAGAGGATGATGCACATCAATATCGCCATGATAAAGGTGAATAACTTGGCTTTCGGCCGCTTGCATTTCGCTTTTCTGGTCCGTTTGGCTTTCGGCTTTTCTTTTGTTTCCACGTTGTCGATACTTTCTGACTTCTGAGACTGTGCCTTCTTTCTTTGTTCCTTCTGTTCCGCTTTTTTCTTTGCCTGCTGCCTGGTCTTTTCTTTGACCTCGCTCAGTGTTGCGGCAATGGCCTCCTTGGATTTCCTGAGTCCGTCACCGACTTTGGCCTTGATATCAGAATTTCCGGTATCGGTCTTTTTGGTTCTGGAAGTCTGCTTTAAAGAGCTCGTATCGGCGCTTCCGGCAATGTGAACACTGCGGGATCCGTTATCGAAATATTCCCGCTTTTCCTGGTGCCTTCTGGCTCTTCTTTTGACTTCATTTATACTGCGTTCTTCCGCAGGATTAAGTTCCTTATCTTCTTTCATACAGTTTATTATTATACTATATTAAGTTAATAAATGATAATATAAAGGCATGGTCACAGAACGTTTAAACAGCTTGAAAAAAGCGATGGAAAGGGAAGGAATCGACGTTTATTACTTCAATACTTCCGACTACCATATGTCCGAGTACGTACCGGAATATTTTAAGACGATCTTATACTTTTCCGGTTTTACCGGCTCACTTGCTACACTACTTGTCACAAGAGATGACACTTATATCTTTGTCGATGGCCGCTACCATGTGCAAGCCGATCGGCAATGTCTTGAAAACGGCATCAAAGTCGTAAAACTCGGCACGAAGGATGCCCTGGATCCGATCAGCTTTTTGAAGAAAAACTTCAAAGGGAAGGTCATCGGGCTCGATGGCAAGCGCACGAGCGTCAAATTTGCCAAAGCGCTGGATAAGGCCGGCCTCAATATCTTAAGCAAGGATATCTATTCCGACCTGATCGAAGACCGTGCACCTTTGTCAGAAGATGGGATCTATGAACTGGATGAAAAGTATACCGGTCTTTCAAGAAAAAAGAAGATCGAAATGATACAGTACTGTCTTTCCGACAAGGTCCATATCGTCAACAATCTCGAATCGATCGCTTACCTTTTGAACCTCAGAAGCAATGACATCCTGCATACACCGGTCTTTCTGTCCTATCTGGTCATGATGGACAAGGACGTGTATCTTTTCTGCGATGTCGGACGCTTTGAAAGCGAACTTTTGGAGAAGCTTTATGATGACGGCGTCATCATCAGACCTTATGACTCCTATTACGATTTCCTGAAGCAGATCAGAAACCGCAAGATCGTCCTTGATGAAAACAAGGTCAATTATCAGACTTACCTCAACGTCAAGGCAAGAGGAAACAAGATCTACAACATGATGTCCATCATCGAGGAGATGAAGGCCATCAAGAATCCGGTCGAACAAAGAAATATGCGCCTGGCTCACATTTACGATGGTGTTGCCGTAGTCCGTTTCTTACTATGGCTGGAACAGATCGATAAATCGACGATCAGCGAATACGATGCGGCAAGAAAGATCGATTCCTGCCGTCTTGAATACAAGGCAGAGGATCTGAGCTTTGGTTCGATCGTTGCTTACAACGAAAATGCGGCGCAGATGCACTACTTCCCGACAAAGGATAACTGTGCGATGCTCGACAACAAGGGCATCTTGCTGTTTGACACCGGCGGCCAGTACAAGGAAGGCACGACCGATATCACCAGGACGGTTGCCTTAGGCCCGGTCGATGAGGAAGTGAAGAAATACTTCACACTGGTCTTAAAATCGATGTTCAATCTGAGTTCCGTCAAATTCCTTACGGGAATGAACGGCAACCAGCTCGATATCCTGGCAAGAAAAGACCTCTGGAAACTGGGTATCGATTATCGCTGCGGTACGGGACATGGCGTCGGCTACAACCTGGCCGTCCATGAGTCTCCGCCGAATATCCGCCACGGTCACACGGAAGTGGGAAGCGAACTGATCCCGTTCAAACCGGGCATGATCTGCTCGGATGAACCTGGTGTCTATTTTGAAGGAAAATTCGGTATCCGCTGCGAAAACATGATCCTGTGCAGAAAAGATGAACTCAATGAGTATGGACAATTCCTGAGTTTTGAAACTTTGACCAAGGTACCGTTTGACCGCAGACTTATCGACAAGTCTTATCTTGATGAAGAGACGATCGCTTTGATCGATGCATATCACAAGGATGTCTATGAGAGCCTTCTTCCATACCTGAACAAGGAAGAAAGCGAATTCCTGAAGGAAGCGACGAGGCCGTTATGAAACTGATCAGCTGGAATGTCAACGGCTTTCGTGCCGTTATGAGCAAGGGAGAACTGCTCCCGTTCTTGGAGAAGGAAGATCCTGATATCATGGCTTTTCAGGAGACCAAGATGCAGGAAGAACAGTTCAATTTTGAGTTTCCGGGATATCACCGCTACATGAATTGCGCGGAGAAAAAAGGCTATTCGGGAACGATGGTTTTGACCAAAAAAGAACCGTTAAGCTTCGTCTACGATTTTGAAGGGGAAGACCATCCGAAAGAAGGAAGAGTCATCACCCTGGAATATGAAGATTTCTACTTTGTATGTGCCTATGTGCCAAACTCCAAAGATGGATTAAAGCGCATCGATTACCGCATGCACTGGGAAGATGACTTAAGGGCACATTTGAAGAAACTCGATGCGAAAAAACCTGTCATCTACACCGGCGATCTCAACGTTGCCCACAACGAGATCGACCTGAAGAATCCGGATGAGAATCACTTCTCTGCCGGTTTCTCGGATGAAGAAAGAGGAAAGTTTGGCGAACTGCTGGATGCAGGCTTTGCGGACAGTTTCCGTGAACTCTATCCGGAAGAGGTCAAATATTCCTGGTGGTCCTATCGTACCAAGGCAAGAGAACGCGGGGTAGGGTGGCGCATCGACTACTTTGTCGTATCGAAGCGTCTGATGAAAGATATCAAAGATTCACTGATATACGATGACATCATGGGTTCTGACCACTGTCCGGTGGGATTGATCCTGTAAGGAGGAAGACATGGAAGTCAAACAGTTTATTGAAGAGAATTTTGAAGCAATGAAGGCCGATCTTAAGAAACTTGTTTCCTACAATTCGGTTTTGAGCGATGATGAAAAACCATTCGGTTCACAAAACCGCAAGGTCCTCGACATCGCTTTGAAGATGATGGAAGAAAAAGGATTGAGGCCTAGCAACCTTGACTATTACTGCGGTTTTGGTGAGACGGGTGAAGGTGAAAAGCTCATCGGTATCCTGGCGCACCTGGACATCGTGCCGGCTGGTGAAGGCTGGACCAGTGATCCGTTCACGATGGTTGAAAAAGACGGTTTTGTCTTTGGACGAGGCGTATCCGATGACAAGGGCGGTGCCGTTGCGTCGATGTATGCACTGAAGTATCTGATCGATGAAGGCTATCCGTTCAAAAAAAGAGTGCGTCTGATCTTAGGCTGCAACGAAGAGACCGGGTCAAGATGCATCGAACACTACGTTGAAAAACAAGGCCATATCGATTATGGCTTTACACCGGATGGAAACTTCCCTGGCATTTATGCGGAAAAGGGCATGTATGGCGGAAGCATCGTCGCCCATGATTCGAAGATCATCGACATCAAAGGCGGTGAAGCCTCCAATGTCGTCTGCAAGAAGGTCGAAGCTGTGCTTCCTTTGAACAGTTTTGATGAAGATGCCTTCAAAAAATATCTCGACAAGCACGATGTGAAATTCGAGATGGCAAAAGATGAGACTATCAAGGTCACCGTCTATGGCGTGGCAGCCCATGCCTCGATGCCGGATCTTGGCGTCAATGCGATCTCCCATCTGCTGGAAGCACTTTATGCTTCAGACTTCAATGACAGCTTCACCAACTGGTTCCATAAGAACTTTGCGTTAAGCGTACATGGCGAACTCTTAGGTTTTGAAAGCATTGAGGATGAAGTATCCAATACATCCATCAACTTCGGCGTCATCCGCAAGGATGGAAACGACATCAAGATGTCCCTGGATATGCGCTTCCCGGTCATGGCGAATACGAAAAAGGTGGCTGCACTTATGAACATCAATGATGAACACAACGAATTCATCGTCCGCAGTGAAGTCGAACCTTTATACTTCGACATCAACACACCGATGATCAAAGCCCTCAAGAAAGCCTATGAGGATGTGACCGGCGATAAGGAAACACCGATGGAAGCCATCGGCGGTGGTACTTATGCGAAGGCGATCCACAACTGTATCGCTTTTGGCTGCGAGTTCATCGGCGAAGACAACCACATTCATGACGTCAACGAACGTCTCGATCTGAACAACTTCAAGAAGCAGGTCGAGATCTACGTTGAAGCGATCCGTAATCTGAACGAAATAGAAGACTGAGGTCTTCTGTTTTGTTATATAATAATAACGCTATGAAAAACATAAAACTGGCACTCATCTATGACTTCGACAAGACCCTTTCGCCCAGGGATATGCAGGAGTTTCACTATATCCAGTCTCTTGGCTATGATGATCCGGCAAAGTTCTGGGCGGAATG
>DESX01000054.1 GCA_002362065.1 Solobacterium sp. UBA3303 | reverse complement strand
TTAATTAGTTCCTCCTACTCGATTAAGGATTATTTTTTAGCCGGAGCTTTCTTTTCAATTGCAGATTCGGCATTCTTCTTGACGGATTTGATGCCGTTCTTGCAGGATGTCATAGAATTATAGCCTTCGGATCTGCCGATCGCCTTTGCATTGGCGGCGATCAGACGGAAGTAATACTTTTCATCCTTGCCCTGGTAGATCTCGAATTTCGGATTTCTCTCATGGATCGGTTCTTCAACAGTGAGGTCTACGACCGGTGCTTCCGGTGCGTTTTTGATGACGCTCTTGATGCCTTTGACAGCGCCTTTGCGTGCTGCGTACATCTGAGAAGTGAGGATCGGTTCGCTATTGCCTGCTAAAAGATTAAAGTGGAATTTGCCATTTTTGCTGACATCGATAACATACTTGCCCATAATTTTCCTCCTATGATTATTATGATTGATATAGTACCTTGTTAATTTCATTTTAAAATGTACCGATACCTTTTTTCAAGTTTTACAGGCTATCTTTTATGCGTGCAAGTACACTTTTGGGGCATTTGTCAGTTTCGGGTGCCTGCAAGGTCTCCCTGATCCCGCTTCCGTCCGTTTCAAGGCACCGGAAAGGGAGGTGTCTTCCTGATATTTCTTTTTTTTATTTTTCATATAAAATGGTAGTGTATGCTGAATGATACGATCTGTGCGATCTCCACAGCTTTAAAAGACGGTGCGATCTCGATCGTCAGGATGTCAGGACCTGAAAGTTTTGACATCATCAAAAAGATCTCTGAGGTCAAAACGATAAAGCCGAATACGATCGTCTATTCCCACATCAAAGATGAAGGTCAGATCATCGATGAAGTCCTGATCTCCTTTTTCGCTGCCGGGAAGTCCTATACCAGAGAAGATATGGTTGAGATCAACTGCCATGGCGGCGTCTTTGTCACCAGGCTGATCCTCAACCTCTTATTAAAAAACGGCTGCCGCTTAGCGGAACCGGGTGAATTCACCAAACGTGCCTACCTCAATGGCCGCATCGATCTTGCCAGGGCGGATTCGATCAATGATCTGATCAAAGCCGGTAACCTCGTACAGGCCAAGTCAGCGATCCGCGGCATGTCCGGATCGATCGAGAGGCTGATCGAGCCTTTGATGGGACAGATGAAGGACGTCATTTCGATGATCGAAGTCAACATCGACTATCCGGAATACGAAGATGAAAGGCAGATGTCCAACGACATCATCAAGCCTTATCTTCAGAAATGGATCGCCATGGCGGAAGAGATGATCGACAAGGCGGAACGGTTCCGTGTGATCAAGGATGGCCTTGATACGGTCATTATCGGAAAGCCGAATGTCGGAAAGTCTTCTTTATTGAATGCGCTGCTTGAAAAAGACAAGGCGATCGTCACCGATATCGCCGGTACGACCAGGGATCTGGTGGAAGGCAAAGTCAGCCTGAAAAACATCACGCTCAATCTGATCGATACGGCGGGGATCCGCGAAACGAAAGAGGAGATCGAAAAGATCGGTATCGAAAAGACGATCGAGGCGATCGACCAGGCCGATCTCATCATCCTGGTACTCGATGCCTCAAATATCGATGAAGAAGATAAAGAACTGATGGAGCGCTACAAGGACCGCAATACGATCATCGTTTACAATAAATCGGATCTGCAAAAGGGCGGCGAGATCTCGATCAGTGCCCGAAACAAGGACATCTCTTCTTTGACCGATTATCTCAATGAACGCTATAAGGATGATCTCTCACTTGCGGATGAGGATATATTAAACAACGAACGTCAGATCGCTTTGATGAAGCTGTGCCTCGAAGACCTGAAACAGACCTATCGGCACATCGATTACGATACGACGGATATCATCGTGACGGATCTTGACTCCGCTTATCATCATCTTTGCGAGATCCTGGGAAAGGAGTATCAGGAGGATCTGATCGATCATATGTTCAGAAACTTCTGTCTGGGAAAATGATGTACTGGATCGATTCACACTGCCATATCAATGATGAAGCATTCAAAGATGATCTGAATGAGGTTTTAAACCGCATGGCTGAAGGCAATATCCTGGAAGCGATGATCATCTCTTCCTATATAGAGGACTATGAATTCGCAAAGACGATCGGCCATGAAAAGATCTCGTTCAAGCGTTCCCTTGGCATCTATCCGGGCGATGTCGACGATGTTGATGAGAAACTCTTTGAAGAATTTGAAAGACGCTTCAAGGAAGATGACTGCAAGGCCATCGGCGAGATCGGACTCGATTATCACTGGCGCAAGGACAATATCGAAAAACAGAAAAAGGTCTTTGAAGACCAGCTCGCTTTGGCAAAGGAGCTTCAAAAACCGGTCATCATTCACAGCCGCGATGCGATCGATGACACCTATGAGATCTTAAGCAGATACGATGTCAAAGGCGTAATGCACTGCTATTCCGATGATGCAAAGATGGCTTTGAAGTTTCTCGATCTCGGTTTTTATATTTCAATGGCCGGACCGGTCACCTGGAAAAAGGCAGTCAAGGAACTTGAGGTCGTACATACCGTCCCTTTGAACCGGCTTCTGATCGAAACGGATTGTCCATACCTTGCCCCATCACCGATGCGCGGCAAGCGCAATGAGCCTTCCTTTGTTGCCTATACCGGCGAAAAGATCGCAAATGAGCTCGGTGTAGAGACTGCAGAGCTTCAAAAACAGCTCATCGAAAATTATCATACGCTGTTTGGGTTATAATATTGAGTGAATCAGGAGAATAACGATATGGAATATTTATTTTTTGCGGCAATGTTCTGTCTGCTGGCATATGTGATGTACCGCAATGTCACGCTGATCAGTCGCTACAGACACAATAAAGAATATATCGAATGTTACCAGGATATGCTGGCGGAAAACGAGAATGCGTATGATCGTATCAGCAGGTATATCGAAAATGAAAAAAGCGAAGAGTTCAAAAACAAGGGACGCATCTTAAAGCTCTTCGAACAGATGAAACGCAATGAAGACTGCCAGGAGACGCTCGCACAGCTCGATCTCAAGGAGATCTTCTATCGCAAGGGCAAGTATTCAAGAGCCCAGGTCATGATGAACACGGACGTTTTCGTCTGGCTCTATCTTGATATGGCAAAGGCCCGCAAGCTTTCCAAGTTTGATGTCCTCGATGCGCTGCATGAGAAATTTGAAGCCATGCCGGAAATGGAGATGCGTGTGGAATATCAATTGATCAAAGCGATCTACAATGCGCTTTGTGAAAAGGAAGATGCCGGTGTGGAGATGCTTTCATCTCTGCTGGATGGCAGCTTTGCCAAATACGAATATGAGAAGAACCTCATTGGTCTGTTCAAGCGTTTTGCTTCTAGTACGCTGGCGTACTCAGGCGAGCCGATGGAAGACTACTACAAGGAAGACCTTCACTCCTTTGCGGGCACCGCGATCGGCAAGACCTATATGAAGGATCTTGAGATCTATGACAAGTATCCGCCAAAGAAGGCAGAAGAAGAAACGGAAAACAAGGAAGCTGAAGAAAATTCAGAAGCCGAAAAGGAAGAAGAAAAGACTGAAGAATGAAGCTGATCGTCGGTCTGGGAAATCCGGGAATCGAATATGAAAAAACTCGTCATAACGCGGGTTTTTTAGTCATTGACAGATTGTGTGACAAGCTTGGCGTACAGCTGGATAAAAATAAGTGCAAGGCGGTCTACGGCATTTATCGTTACAAAGGTGAAAAGATCATCCTTGCCAAGCCGCAGACCTATATGAACCTTTCGGGTCAGGCAGTCGTCTCTCTGATGCATTTTTACGATGTGTCTATCGAAGATCTGATCGTCGTTCATGACGACCTCGATCTGCCTCTGGGAAAACTGCGTCTTCGTCCCCAGGGCTCGAGCGGCGGCCAGAAGGGGATGGGAAACATCATCGATCTGACCGGTTCCTCAAAGATCAAGCGCATCCGCGTGGGGATCTCCAACGATAAGAAGATCGATACGAAGGACTATGTCCTTTCCAGGTTTTCTTCAGAAGATGAAAAGATCCTGAACGAAGTCCTCGACAAGGCAGCTGAAGCTTTGATCTATGCCTTTGACCACGACTTCGACCTGGTCATGTCAAAATTCAACGGATGAAGTTTATAGATTTGCTTGAAAAGATAAGACCTGCATTAAGCGACGATGATCGCTTCTTTTTGAGTTACAATACACTGACCGAAGAGGCTTTGAAGATCGCTTTGCGGGCAAAGGAAAGCAAGGCACCTTTGATCATCGTCAAGGAGAACGCCTATCTTGCCAACCGGCTCAAGGATATCCTTTCTTCCTACTTTGATGAGGATGAGCTGATCGCCTATCTGCCGGAAGAATCCTTAAGGGCAGAGGAGATCGCTTCTTCCTTTGAAAACAGGGCAGCGAGGCTTTCGGCCTTATACAAGATCATCACCGGCGATAAGACCAGAGTCATCTTATTGTCACCTTACGGTCTCATACGTCATCTTCCTGATAGACAGGAGCTGAAAGACAAGATCATCACGATCCGCAAGGACGATGTGATCAACAAGGAAGAACTGATCAGAAAGCTCATAGCCCTGGGCTATGAAAAGACCAGTCACGTTGAAACACCGATGACCTATGCCTCCCGTGGCTTTATCGTCGATGTCTTCTCGGTCAATTATGACAAGCCGATCCGTATCGAATTCTTCGATGACATCATCGATTCGATCCGCTTTTTTGACAACGATTCGCAACGTACGCTGGAAAAGATCGACGAAGTAAAGATCTGTTTTGCCAAGGACGTCTTCTTCTCACAAGAAGAAAAGGACTATCTTTTAAAGAATATACAGGCGGAAAGCGGACAGATGGAGCTCGATCTTGAATACATCCGCAACGACGTCTATCGCCAGTCCCAGTATTTCTATTACTGTTATTTTGAAAAGGCTCATCTCATTGATTATTTCGATGGGGCAAAAGTCTATCTTTCCGATGAGGAAAAGATCGATTCGCACTTGAAGATGCTGACAGATGAGACGGTCGCCTACATTCAGGAGATGCACGAGGAGCACAAGCTGCCGCTTCGTTTTTACGTCTTTGCCGACTTCAAAAGGGAAGCGGCTAAAGCTGAGCTGATCAAAGGAAAGCCATTCATGAAGGCTTCCGATATCTCGGAGATCGATTTCCCATACGGCACGATCGATTATGTCACCAATGTGCTGAAAAACGAGAAGAGCCGCTATAAGCTCGTGGTCCTCGATGAAAAGCACTTTGAAGAGATCGTTTCCTCTCTGATCAAGATGAACATCCCATACTCGATCGCTACAGATGATTTAAAAGAAGGCATCAGCCTTTCCTATGGCGATCTGTTTGGCGGTTTTGCGATCAAGAGCCTCGATCTTTCGGTCTATACGGTCAAGGAACTCTTCAAGAAGGCCCATCATTCCGGACGCTATGCCAGCCGCTATGCCGAGGCAAGGACGCTCAATTCCTACGAAGAACTCAAGCCCGGCGATTATGTCGTGCATGACCAGTATGGCATTGGCCAGTATGTGGCCATCGAATCAAGGATGCTCAATGGCATCCGCTGCGATTACCTCAAGATCATCTACAAGGGAAACGATGAACTATTGGTTCCGCTGTCACAGTTTTCTCTGGTTCGCAAATACGTCTCCAAGGAAGGTGTCGTTCCGAAGCTGCACAAGCTCGGGTCGAAAGACTGGGCAGAGACCAAACGCAGAGTCGAGGAAAGCGTCAACGACATTGCTGGCAAGCTGATCGAACTCTATGCACTTCGCGATACCGATATCGGTTTTGCTTTCTCGAAAGACACCCCGATGCAGAAGGAATTTGAAGATACCTTTGAGTATGAACTGACCGACGATCAGTTCAAGGCGATCGAAGAAGTCAAGGCAGATATGGAAAAGCCAAAACCGATGGACCGTCTTTTGTGCGGTGATGTCGGCTTTGGAAAGACGGAGGTTGCCATACGTGCAGCCTTCAAAGCAGTCAATGATGACAAGCAGGTCGCCTACCTTTGTCCGACGACCGTATTGTCGTTTCAGCATTTCGATACCTTCAAAAAGCGTTTTGAAGATTTCCCGGTGCGGGTGGAACTGCTCAACCGTTACATTCCCCAGGAAAAGCAGAATGCGATCTTAAGAGACCTCAAAGAAGGCAGGGTCGATATCGTCATCGGTACGCACCGCATCCTGTCCAAGGATATCGAATACAAGGACCTCGGCCTTCTGATCATCGATGAGGAACAGCGTTTCGGTGTCGAACACAAGGAAAAGATCAAGCAGCTCAAAAATTCGATCGATGTTTTGTCTTTATCAGCCACGCCGATCCCAAGGACCTTGCAGATGTCATTAGTCGGCTTGCGTGGTCTGTCCACCCTTGATACGCCGCCGTCCAACCGCTATCCGGTACAGACCTATGTCGTTCACAAGAATGACAACCTCGTTCAGGAAGTCATCATGCGTGAGCTCGAGCGAAACGGTCAGGTCTTTTATCTGTTCAACAACGTGGATCTGATCTATGCGCTGGCCAGGAAACTCGAACGCTCACTTCCATATGCGAAGATCGGCGTCGCCCATGGACAGATGGACCGTACCCAGATCGAAGACATCATGTACCGTTTCTACCGCAACGAGATCAACGTTCTGATCTGTACGACGATCATTGAGACGGGTCTCGATATTCCGAACGCCAATACGATCATCGTTGAAAATGCACAGAATTTCGGTCTTTCCCAGCTCTACCAGATCAAGGGCAGAGTCGGAAGGTCTGACCGCATCGCCTACGCCTATCTGATGATCCCGGAAAAGAAACAGCTCACTGAGAATTCGACTAAGCGTCTTGAAGCCATCAAGGAGTTCACCTCTTTGGGTTCCGGCTATAAGATCGCGATGCGTGACCTCACGATCCGCGGAGCCGGCGATCTCTTGGGCGAAAAGCAGTCGGGCTTTATCGACAATGTCGGTCTTGATCTGTATCTGGCGATGCTGAACAAGGCGATCAAGCGGGCAAAAGGCGAGGAAGTGGAAGAAGAGGAGGTCAAGACCAATGTCAATATTCCGATCTCCAGCTATATCCCGGAATCTTTCTCGGACAACGATTATGATAAACTTGCCTTGTATCATGAGCTCTATGACATCGACAACAAGGAAGATCTGTTTGATTATTATCTCAAGATCACCGATGAGTATGGCAAACTGCCAAAGGAAGTCGAAGCCCTCTTCGACAAGAAGAAGCTCGAACTCTTATATAACCTGAACCTGATCGACAAGGTCTCCAATTTCAAAGGCAGGTTCACGATCATACTCTCGCAGGATTATTCTGACCGCATCGATGGCCTGAAGCTGTTTGAATACGTCAATGCCTTGTCGAGGGACATGGAGATCAGCTACAAGAACAATAAACTGGCGATCTCGCTGGATAACCAGAAGGAAAACATTTCCAAGATGTTGAAACTGGTCGATAATTTGGATAAACTGGAGAAATCATGAGGATCGATAAATATCTAAAAGTTGCAAGGATCTTGAAACGCCGGGAGATCGGCAAACAGCTGGCGCTGAATGAGCGTCTTTTCATCAACGGCAAGGCGGCCAAGCCTTCTTCGGAAGTGAAAATCGGAGATGAGATCCGCATCATTTTCGGACACCGGCAGATCAGTCTGCGAGTGCTCGAAGTGCGCGAATCGGCCTCCAAGGAACAGGCCTTTTCCATGTATGAGGTCCTTGAGGAGATCAAGGAAGAATACAAAGCTGAAGAAACGCTTTGAGGAATGTAGTATAATAATTGTATGGCTAAAAAAGGCAGGAAAAAGAAAAGCAGTATCGTTTCCAAACTGATCTCGATCGTTTTGATCGTGGCAGCGATCGCGATCCTGACGGGCGTTCTGGAAAAGATCTATCAGATGTTCACACTGCAGCAGCAGGCCAAGGTCGTGGAAGCCGAGCTTGAGGCATTAAGAGATGAGAATGCCTCTTTGACTTCGACCAAGGAAAAACTCGAAGATCCAGACTACGTTCAGACCTATGCCAGAGGCGAATATATGTTCTCCAAGGGCGATGAGAAGGTCTTCTATCTGCCGGGCGATTAGGATAAAATCAGACATTTCAGGCTTTACAGGGATCAGACGATCCCTTTTTTTAAACTTTTTTAGGAATCCGCACTTTTTTCGCAAATAATGTGTAGGAGGATTAAAAAAATGCTGATAGCGACTGCGACTGAAATGAAAAACAAATTCGGATACTATCTGAAGGTCACTGAGAAGAAAGGCGAGGTCTACATCGAGCGTCACGGGGAGATCATCGCCAAACTGATCTCCGTGTCCGGTTCAGATTCCTACATTTCCGAAGAGCTCAAAGACCTGAGGAGAAAACAATGAAGGTGCTGTTTTCCCGCTCTGTCTTCGATCTTCTCATGAAGGAGGGAGGCTGCAGCCGGGATATGCGTGCGGTTTTGAATCTTTGTCAGGATAAGCGGATCGAAGGCTATATCTGCAGCTATTATCTGCCAGAAGCCATGGAAGAACTTGAAAAAGACTCGTTTCGGCAGCTTCTTTCGGTCGTATCGAGCCTGCTGAACCTGGTCCATGTCAACGCAAGAGATCTCAGAGATGCGATGCACTATCGGGACATGGAAGAAGGGATCTGCTGCACCCTGGCGAAACGGCATAAGATTCAATGCGTCCTTGTTGATAAGAAAAAAGCTAAAGTTGATAGTACAATTAAACTGTGCACTCAAAAGGAATTAAGAAGGATGATTGAAGATGGAAAAACAGCTAAACAGAGAAGAAATCTATAAGGGAAAGGTGATCCATGTCGTCAAGGACCTCGTTGAGATCGATGACGGCTCAACGGCGTACAGGGAAGTCGTACTGCATAATGGGGGTGCCTGCATCGCTTTAAAGAAGGATGACAGGTATTTCATGGTCTGTCAGTATCGCTATTCCTTAGGCAAGGAGATGCTGGAATTTCCGGCCGGAAAGATCGAGCTGGGCGAAGACCCGGATGAGACGATTCTAAGGGAAGCAATCGAAGAGACCGGCTATGAAGCGCTGAACGTAAAAAAACTCGGATCCATCATTCCGACCTGCGGCTACTGTTCCGAAAGGATACATCTGTATTACGGTGAAGCCGGAAAGCGGCTTGGCCAGCACTTCGATCCGGACGAAAGGATCGACCTGAAGCTCTACAGTTTCGCTCAGATCAAAGACCTGATCTCACAAGGCATGATCGATGATGCCAAGACGATCGCTCTGATGTATCGCCTGGAAATGGAAGGGATCGATGGCTGATCTTATAAAGCTCGTAGATGGTCTCAAAGATCATGCGGATGATCCGCAGTCTTATTTCCTTTCCTTTTTTGACAGGCAGAACCTGAAAGACTATGTCGTCGACGAAGAGGCCGACAAGGATGCCCGCAAGGCCATAACGGTGCTCTTTACTTCAAAGAAGGAACTGCGTGAAAGATGCGAACTCTCTTTTTCCTATGATCCATTGTGTGTGGAGGCTTTTTTCATTTACTTTATCCTGAACGAGGACATCTTCGTCTATAAACGCTTTGAATCTTATTACGAACACGTCAATGAATACGGCGATCTGAGCTCATACCACAAGAACTGCTATCTCAGGATCTTAAATTTCTATGTCGAGTTCCTGCTGGATATATCCAATATTTCCAAGGCGATCAAAGTGGAAAAGATGATCCTGCGTCTGAAAAACGAATACACGAGGTCTGACATCAATACGCTGTCTTTCATGTATTCGGTGATCGAAGATGACAAGGATTTTTACAGGCTCTATCTCGATTACGAGTTTGATGCCTATGATTACATCCTTCTGATCGTGACGCTTCTAAAGCACGATGAACGGCTCAAAGCCATCGAAGTTTCAAAGGAAATGCTTGAAAAGATCCCTTATGCATCCTATCTCGATCACATGTGGGACCTCGATGAAAGCGATCAGGAAGAAAAGAAATTTGCCGAAATGGTCGAAGAACTCTATGAAAGTATTTCGGCAGTTCCGGACTTCTTCTCCTTCATGAACGAAGTGCGGGAAACCCATGAGGGAACGATATAAGTGCTATAATGATTGTGATATGAATATAGATATTAACAGAATCACTGCGATAAAGGATGAACTTGATTCTCTTTCCGAGAACGATGTTTTGTTTATCGACGAAGAAAACAAGACGAAATATGCGATCATGCCGATCGAACTTTATGATTCTCTTGAAGATCTGATGACGGTGCTTGGCACAAATGCAGGTCCATCGGTCAGGATCGTTCCTTCCGAAGACATCGATCTCAGCTATGACGAATATGAACGCATCAAGAAGCAGATCATGGATGCCGTCGAAAAGACATTCATGCCAAAACCGGAGAAGCTCAACTGATGAAAGGTCTGTTTATTACATTTGAAGGACCAGACGGCTCCGGCAAGACCACAGTCGCCACAGAGATCTGCAAGAGGCTATCTGATCTTGGCTATGAGGTCGTTCATACCAGAGAACCGGGCGGTATCGCCATTTCGGAAGATATCCGCAACATCATCCTTGATCCGAAGAACACGATGATGGATGCCAAGACCGAGGCACTTCTTTATGCCGCCTCAAGGCGCCAGCACCTCGTGGAAAAAGTCTTTCCGGCGATGAAAGCGGGGAAGATCGTCATCTGCGAGCGTTTTCTGGATTCATCGCTTGCTTACCAGGGCTATGGCAGACAGCTTGGTTTTGACGAAGTACTTTCGATCAATCTGTTTGCGATCGATAACACCTATCCGGATATGACGATCTATCTGGATGTGGATGAACAGGTCGGCCTCGACAGACTTTCCGGCCGGGAATTCAAGGATCGTCTCGATCAGGAATCGATCGATTTCCATCATCGGGTCTCCGAAGGCTATCGTGAAGTCTTGAGAAGATTCAAGGACCGCATCACGATCATCGATGCATCCAAGGCCAAGGAAGAAGTCATCGATGCCTCATTGAAGGAAATACTTAAAAAGATCGATGATCAAAGATGAACTTAAGGCTCAGGAACCGATCGCGTACCAGAGCTTACTGAATTCACTTTCCGGCAGAAAGGTAGCGCACAGCTACCTCTTTTCCGGTGAATACTCTCCTTTGAAGATCGAAACAGCCTATCTGCTGGCACAGTCGATTGTCGAAGGAAAAGACGACTTTGCCTGTGAGACCTGCGATGTCTGCAAGCGCATCCGCAGGAACGCCTATTTTGATGTGATCTATGTGGATGGCTATGCCTCCAGCATCAAAAAGGACGACATCGAAGTCATACTTGATGAGTTTTCCAGGACTTCCCTGGAATCCTCGGGCAAAAAGGTCTACATCCTTGCCAACATCAACAATGCATCTTTGAAGGTTCTGAACATGATTCTCAAGTTCATGGAAGAGCCAAGCAACACCAACACCTATGGCATCTTTATCACCGACCACAAGGAAGACCTGCTTCCGACGATCGTCTCGCGCTGCCAGGAGGTGCCGTTTCTGACCCGGGATTTTTCTTTCCTGGCGGAAAAATACGAGGAGCTCGGCTTTGAGGAGACGGATGCCTATCTGCTTTCTTCGATCCTGCACCGCTATGATCCGGAGCTTGATCTCAATGATCCGATCTACCTCGGGGCAAAAGAGTATGTGTTTAAGACGCTCGATCTGCTCGATGAGCCAAAGCAGCTCCCGGTCATGTTCTATAAGGAGTTCTACACGTTGTTCAAAGACCGCGATGAATTCAGAAATTGCGTAGATATGTATCTTTCGATCATGATCAATTTGATCAATGATGCATTGCAGAATAGATTCAGAGGCGATGAACAGTACGATTCCTATCTGAAGCTTATTCAAGGCCACAACGCGGGAAAACTGCTGGAGATCTTTCTTGATGCCAGCGACAAGGCAGCTCTCAATGCCGAGCGGAAACTGCTGTTTGACGCAATAAGCTATGAGATAATATCATATATCTGAAGGTGAAATATGGAAGAAAAAACGAGATATATATCAGTCCGCTTTGAAACGACAAACAAGACTTACACGTTTTCAACGACGGATCCGACAATAAAAAACGGTGACGCTGTCATCGTGGAAACACAAAGAGGCATGGAATACGGTTCTGTCGTAGCCGAGCCTTTTGAAAAACCGAATGTCAACATGGAGATCAAACCGATCATCCGCAAGGCAAATGAACGGGACAAGAAACAGGTCGAAAGGAACAAGGCAGACGCCATCAATGCGAAGCGGATCTGTCAGGAAGAATCCGACAACCTCGATCTGAAGATGAATGTCATCTCTGCGGAGTATACGCTTGATCGTGCCAAGATCACATTTACCTATCTGGCAGATGACCGCGTCGATTTCCGTGAGCTGCTCAAGGTCCTGGCTTCGATCTTCCACTGCCGCATCGACTTAAGACAGGTCGGAACCAGAGACAAGGCAAAAATGGTCTCGGGCATCGGTGTATGCGGAAGAGAACTTTGTTGCGCGAAGTTCATCGGCGAATTTGACCGCATCTCCATCAACATGGCCAAGAATCAGCTGCTGGCTTTGAACATCCAGAAGCTTTCCGGGCAGTGCGGCAACCTGATGTGCTGCCTGCGCTTTGAGGATGATGCATACAAGGCACTGCGCAAGGATCTGCCGAAACTCAATTCGCAGGTCGAATACGAAGGCGAACGTTACCGGATCACTTCGATGAATGTCATTGCCAAAAACTGCAAGCTGGAGAATCCGGAACATGCGATCTTCATCTCTCTGGATGATCTGGTCGCCAAAGGAAAATATAATAAACCAGTCAAAAAAGAAGAAAAAGGAGAACAAAGTGTCGCCAAATAACAAGGCAACACTTTTTCTTGTTGCCACCCCGATCGGAAATCTGAATGAAGTGTCCCCGCGCTGCCTGGACGTTTTAAGAAGTGTCGATGTCATCGCTTGCGAAGATACGCGCAATTCGGCAAAACTGCTTTCTCATTTTGACATCCACACAAAAACGATCACCTATCATAATTTCAATGAACGCCAGTCCTCCAAAGGGATCCTCTCCCTTCTGGAAAAAGGGGAAAGCGTTGCCCTGATCTCGGATGCCGGCTATCCTCTGATCTCGGATCCGGGCTACCTGCTGGTCAATGAAGTCATCGATGCCGATTTTGATATCGTGACGATCTCAGGACCAAATGCTGCACTTAATGCCTTAGTGGCATCGGGTCTTGAGACCAGCCACTATCTTTTCTATGGCTTTCTGAATGCCAAGAGTTCCCAGGCTGAAAAGCAGCTGAAAGAGCTGAAGGATTTTCCTTATACACTGATCTTTTATGAGGCACCTCACCGCATCGAAAAGACATTGCAGCTTGCTCTTGAAGTTTTAGGCGACCGCAAGGCCTGCCTGGCGAGGGAACTGACGAAGCTTCATGAACAGTTTCACCGCGGAAAGCTGTCTGAGCTTTGCGAGCTGCACGATCTGAAAGGAGAGATGGTGCTTCTGATCGAAGGCTGCAAGGAAGAAAAAGCTCCGGATCAGGATGAACTGCTTGAAAAAGTCAAAGCGCTTGTAGACGACGGTCAAAGAGCCAAAGATGCCATCAAACAGATCGCGGAAGCTCATCATGTATCGAAAAATGAGCTCTATGAGGCCTATCTGAAAAAGAAAGAGGAAGACGATGGAAGCTTCTGAATACCAGAAAAAGGCGATGGCCTTTCTCAATCCTGAGATCGAAACAAAAGACATCCTGCTCAATGCCCTGATGGGCCTTTGCGCGGAATCGGGTGAAGCGACCGATCTGTTGAAGAAGCATCTGTTTCAGGGACACGAACTCAACAAAGATGATCTGATGAAAGAACTTGGCGATGTGGCCTGGTATCTTGCCGAAGCGGCACAAGCCTTGGGTGAAGACCTCGATACCATCTTTCAGATGAATATCGACAAACTGCAGAAGCGCTTTCCGGAAGGTTTTGATCCGAAGCGTTCCATGAAACGGAAGGACGAATGATGAAATACAGATTCTATGGTGCTGACAGCGGCATAAAAAAGGATGGCCCGATCGCTTCGCCGGAAGAACTCTACGATCTTCTGGAAACCATCTGGTGCAAAAAGACCTGTGCGCCGCGGATGCAGAAAGACTGGTCTATAGAAAATAAGACCCTGGGCCAGTGTTCGATCACATCCTTTCTCGCCCAGGACATCTTTGGCGGGGAAGTCTATGGCGTTGAACTTCCGGATGGAAATTTCCATTGTTTCAATGTCGTGGATGGCAAGGCCTTCGATCTGACGAGTGAACAGTTCAAAGAAAAACTTGATTATTCAAAAGCAATCAGGCAGGAAAGATCCGTGCATTTTGCCAAACAGGAAAAATATGAACGCTACCTTTTCCTGAAAGAAAAGCTAAACGAGATCACAGAAAAGAAAACAGCCCATCGATGATGGGCTGTTTGTTTTTAAATGGTGCACCAGGTGAGACTTGAACTCGCATGGGATTTCCCACACGCCCCTCAAACGTGCGCGTCTACCTATTCCGCCACTGGTGCGTATTTATATTATAGAATATTTTGTGTCGAAGTAACAATAATTTTGTAAAATAAATGAGTAGTTACAAGGAGATGTAAAATGAGCTCGTTTAAAGATCTTAGGATCGTCGATAATTTTTATCAGACGTCTGCTTTCTTTCCAATGCCAACTGTGTGTATCAGTACCGTCAATCCTAACGGCAGTCTGAACATCGGTTCCTATTCTCTGGTCTTTCCATACTATATTGCCGGAAAAGACAGATATGCAATGGTTTTGGAATGCCGCAACACATCCAACACCTGCCAGAACCTTTTAAGGACGCATAAATGCGCGATCAACTTCATCACAGATGAAAAGAAATACTTCAAGGAAGCGGTAAGACTTGGCTTCCCGGGACCGAGCGAAGAGAAGATGAAAGAACCGCTTTTGTTCACGATGGAAGACGGCCAGGCGGATCCTTCCGACAAGAACAGACCGCAGGTCATCGCAGATGCCTACCAGGTATTTGAATGCACATGGGCGAGCCATCTGGAAAACGCCGATAAATTCAAAGTCGAAGACATCGATGACGGTCATCCGGGCCCATACAACGATTTCAACGGCATCACGTCCAAGTATGGCGCACACTTCATCCTTTATATCGACAAGATCCTGATGAAGGAGAAATATTACAACGCCATCGTCAACGGTGTCACCAAAGACGATTTCCCGAACGTTCCGGTCGATTACGGATACCGCGATTCCACCAATTTCTGGTATACGCAGTTCCCGCGCTTCCTGCAGAAGCCGATCGCTGAACCAATCCCGGCTCCAAAAGAGGTCGATCTCGGCTCCATCCGCTATGCGGCTGACCGCTGCGACCCGAACATTAAGTTTACCGATGAAGCATTGATGAACTTCGTCAAAGTTCCGCGTCCTTTCCTAAAGACCGTGCTCAACGGCTGCGTTGCCTGGGCAAAGGAAAACGGCGTCACGGAGATCACTGCGGAACATGTCAAGATCATCAACGACAAGCGCAAACAGGAAAAAGAAAAGAAATAATAAAGTCAAAAAAATCCTTCCGGTCAGCGGAAGGATTTTTCAGAAATGTTCATTGAGTTCGCCAAGGATGCGACCTAAGACTTTGACCCGGTCATCGATACGGATGTCGGGATAGCGTGAATTGTTGCAATAGAGCTTGTTTTTGCCTTTTAAACGGATCAAAATACGGCCATCGACCTCGAAGATACCGGCTCCATATAACGGAACCTTGTCTTTCTTTCTGACCATCAGTCTTGAACCTTTGACATAGTCGGGTTCCATGGAATCATCGTACATTTTGACGATGCAGTCGATCTTGCGGTTTTCAGCCGTATTTTTCAGACGATAGACGACAGCATCAAGCATATTGTTCTCATAATAGGAAGTCAGATTCTTGTAGTAGGGACGGGAGATCAGCAAGGAATTTTCAAGATCGTTGGAGACCCGGTTGAACTCGTTGAAGGAATTGTTGCGGACAACGACTTTGCCCTGATAATCCAGAGCCCTGTATTCATTGAGTAGATTGATCTCATCTTCATCCAGATCAAAGTCCCTGATATCAAAATAATCCTGAAACAGATAGTTTGGTGTCACGTTCAGGATGTCGATCAGCTGACTGATGAGTTCGGCAGTGATGCCTTTGGAATGCTTCTCATAATTGCAGATGGCAGTCGTGGATCTGTGAAGCTGACGTGCCAGTTCTTTTGCACTCATGCCATTGATTCCTCTTGCTTCTCTGATTCTGTCGCCGATAGCCATATACTTCTTCCTTAATATGATGATAACAAAGAAAAACCCGCAAAAATGCTGAAAATCAAGAATTACGAAATTTGGGAAAAATAATTTCGTTATACGTGATAATATGTAAGTGAAATTCCGTATTACGAAATTTTTTGAGGGAAAAACGATGCCAAAGATCAGTCAGAAGAACTATCCCGTCGTTTTCAACATTATTCAGCAAATGAACAGAAAAGGAATTTCTATTGACGAACTCAGCGTATTAAGTGGTATCATTAGAGATGACTTAAGAGGGATCCTGGAGAACAAAAAAGTGATAGGTCCCTATGAGATCGCATGCCTTGCGGCAACGCTCGGCGTAGATGCGGATGCTCTGTTCCAAGAGCCAGAAAATTGTTAAAACCGACTTAGCTGTTTCTGGGATAAAATATTAGTTTCCGAATCCGCTAATGGCTCCCATCCCGGGAAGGCTTTGTCTGTTTTATAAAAACGGTATGTCCTAGGCATACCGTTCTTTTTATATTTGTTTTCTAATCGAGGATCGTGATCCTTCCTTCAACATGGGAATCGACATTGTTCATGGAAGACAACAGCTCTTCAAAGATCGAGAAGTCGTCCGTGATGACCATGCGCGGTTTCTTGTTTGCGATGACTTCCTCAAACGGGACATCGAAGAATTCCGTGAAGTTTTTATAATGGAAATCCTGCAATGCGATGCGGATGATCTGATCGTCTGTGATCTCTTTTCCGTTTAAAGAAAACTCGAGAAGTTCATGTTTTGACCTGGAATAGACGATCTTCATACCTTTGGAGACCTGATAGAATTCCGTGTGGGCATCTTCATTGAATGCCTCATCTCTTAACATAAAGCTGATCATATGACGGAACTGCTTCCCTGTGACTTCAAGCATGTAGACCGGGGCATTGAATGGCAGACATTCCTTGAGTTCCTGATACTGTACGATCGGTCCTAATTGTTTTAAGCGGATCGATCCCGATCCCATCAGCATGACTTCAAAGGAAGAATCCACCTGCAGAAGATCGGCGAAGAGATTTCCAAGCTCGGTCTCCTGATAACGGTCCGGATGGGTCAGAGTCCGCTTGAAATTGGTGATGATGCGCATGTATTTCTGATCGGTCCTCGACTTGTAGTTATTCAATACGGATTCGAGGATCGGATCGCTCGGACAGTTTTTCGAAGTGATCGGAAGACACTCCCATTTATAGGAAAGCATCTTGTGTTCCTCGGTATCGATCTCAATGTCAAAACGGCCGATCTGGTCGGTACCGACGCCGACCTGTACGATCGGTACGCCGTTGACGATGCATGGTTCTTCAAGCAGTGTATGGGTATGGCCGCCGATGATCAGATCGATGCCCCAGTTTGGGTCAAGCAATTGCGCCAGCAGCTTGTCCTGTTCAAAACCGATGTGGGTCAGCAAAACGGTCAGATCGACCCGGGTCGTCTTGTAGTTGTCGACGATGACACCGACCTGCTTTGCAGCCTCCCAGACATCGATAAAGGAACCGATGATCTCTTCGCTTCTTGTGGAGGCGAGCACCTCTTCGGTGACGATGCCGATAAACATGACCTTCAGTCCGTTGACATCGAGGATCTTATACGGTTCAAAGAGCCTGGCGTGGTTGGATTTGATGTACATGTTGGCGTTGACGATCGGGAACTTGGCGCAGCGTTCAAGAAATAAAAGGTGGGCCAAGCCATAGTCCACTTCGTGGTTGCCTAAAGTGACGATGTCAGGGGAGAGGAAGTTCATCAGTTCGATCGTTGAAAAACCTTTGTATTCGGAATCGATGATCGATCCCCGGAACATATCGCCGGCGATCGCAAACAATACATTCTTCTCTTCACTTCTCACCTGTTTGATGTATCCCGACAACAAGGACACGCCGCCTTCGTGGTATCCCTCTTTGGATTCCGCAAGGAAATCGCCGTGCATGTCGTTGGAATGCAAAAGAACCAGTTTTTCCTGAGCCACAAAAGCCTCCTTTCAAAGATATTCGATTGATTTAAAAAAGCCTTATATCCATATTATATAGGATATAAGGCAGTTTTTTAAAGGTTCAGGAGCTTGATCAGTTCGTTCCAGAGGGACAGTGTCCATTTCTCGGCTTCCTTTGCGGTGGCAGAGAAATCAAAGCCCATATCGGCCGGTGTTACGCCATAGGCCTGTTTCACATAGTCGATGGCACCATTTGCGAAGAACAGCACCTTTTCAGGTTCTTCTCCCTCCAGGTCTTCAAGATAATATCTCAAGGAAACGGCCGCTTCATAGATCACATCGGCATTTTCCTTGTTTTCTTCATACACACCGTTTTCGATCAGGGGGTAATTGTTGAGGATCGTATCCTTGAAGCCTTCAAGATCTGTTTCCGTGAGCTGGTAGGCTCTTGGAAGAGCGGCGATCGTATCTTCCTCCAGTTTTGCATATTCGGCTTCCACATCCGCCCACAGGATCTTTTTCCGTTTTTCAACGAGAGCCCAGTTTGAATCATCCCAGCTTCCTATGACGGAAGCTTTATCGGCGATCTCTTTCTTCAGGGCTTCGAGATCTTCCTTCTCATAGGCGGCTTTGATCAGATCTTCTATATTTAATGACAGTTTTCCTAAAGTATCGGCTTCAATGGAATTGGACTGCATGGAAAGCTGTTCAAGCAGAACGGCATCCTTATATAAGGATCTTAAGCTTTCCTCATCTTCTTCACTGACACCGCTTTTTACGGCATCGGCTTTTTCGATGATGGAAGAAGTGAGAGCTTTGAATTCCGCTGCTGAGTAGCTGTCGTAGGCCGAAGCGACCTCGATCGTTTCTTTATATAGTGCATCATAGCTGCCGCTTACATCCTCCCAGGCGATCTTCTTGCTTCCACAGCCGGCAAGAAGGATGATCGCGACAAACAAGGTCAGGATCTTTTTCATTTTTTCTTTCCTCCTTTATTTTTGTCTCATACGAATCCATTATACAATATGTGCTTTTTTTCAAAAGGGCAGAAAAAAAGCTCCCAAAGGGAACTTTTATCTTACAAGTGGTGCACCGAACAGGACTTGAACCTGCACGAGTCTCCCCATATGAACCTGAATCATACGCGTCTGCCAATTCCGCCATCGGTGCATATGAATATTCTAACACAAAAATCTTGAAACTCAAAACGAAAATGTTAGAATAATTAGGTATGGAATTCAAGAAGATTATCAACGTGGCAGTTATTGCCCATGTAGACGCAGGAAAATCAACATTGGTTGATGCATTTTTGGCACAATCCCATGTCTTTTCCGACCATGAAGAAGTGGTCGCTCAGGTCATGGACTCCAACGATCTGGAAAGAGAAAGAGGCATCACCATCTATTCCAAGAACTGTTCGATCGTCTATCAGGACTACAAGATCAATATCGTCGATACACCGGGACACGCCGATTTCTCGAGTGAAGTCGAACGTATCATCAAGACCGTCGACACCGTCATCCTTCTCGTCGATTCTTCCGAAGGACCGATGCCGCAGACAAGATTCGTTTTAAAGAAGTCTCTTGAAGCTGGTCTTCGTCCGATCCTTTTGATCAACAAGATCGATAAAAAGGACGCCCGTATTAACGAAGTCATCGATGAAGTCTACGATCTGTTTTTGGATCTCAACGCCAACGATGATCAGCTCGATTTCCCGATCTTATACGGCATTGCCAGGAACGGAATCGTCAGATACAATCCTTCCGATTCCAATGATGACATCAATCCACTGTTTGAAACGATCGTAAGTCATGTCAAACCGTATCCGGATAAGATGAATGAGCCGCTTGTCATGCAGGTATCCGCACTTGCCTATGATGATTACATCGGCAGGATCGGTGTCGGCAGAGTCTATTCGGGCATCGTCAGACAGAATACGATGATCTCCGTATGCAACAACAACGGCAAAAAGGAAAACCGCAGGATCGCCAATCTGTACAACTACCAGGGCTTGAAGCGTACGGCAGTAAATGAAGCACAGTGCGGTGATATCGTCATGATCTCCGGTATCGAAAATATCGAGATCGGTGACACGATCGGCCCGGAAGGCGTCTTTGAACCGCTTCCGCAGATCGAGATCGAAGAACCGACTTTGTCCATGAACTTCATGGTCAATACATCACCATTCCAGGGAAGGTCCGGCAAATACGTGACCAGCCGCAATATCAAGGAAAGACTTGAACGAGAACTCGAGACCAACGTCGGTCTGCGTGTTGAAACGACCGCAACCACCGATACCTTCAAGGTCTCCGGCAGAGGTGAACTGCATCTTTCGATCCTTCTTGAAAATATGCGAAGAGAAGGTTATGAGATCGCCGTCAGCCGTCCGGAAGTCATCTTCAAGAAGATCGACGGCAAGCTCAATGAACCGATCGAGGAAGTCATCTGTTCCGTTCCGAATGAGTATTCCGGAACCGTCATCAATAAACTCAATCTGCGCAAAGGCCAGATGATCGATATTCAGGATGAAGGCTCCTATACCAGGGTCATCTACCATGTATCCACAAGAGGATTACTTGGCTATCGTTCCGAATTCATCAACGATACCAAGGGCGAAGGTGTCATGGTCAGAAAGTTCATCCAGTATGAACCGTTCGTCGGTGAGATCCCGCAAAGATCCAATGGCGCTTTGATCTCTATGGCGTCCGGCAAGGCAATGACCTATGCCTTATGGAACCTGCAGGAAAGAGGACAGCTCTTCGTAACGCCGCAGACGGAAGTCTATGAAGGAATGATCATCGGCATGTCTTCCAAGACACAGGACATCGAGGTCAATCCGACCGTCAACAAAAAGATGACAGCGGTCCGTTCGACCGGCAACGATGAAGCGATGAAACTTGTGCCAGCCAGAGTCTTCTCTCTGGAAGAAGCGCTCGAGTTCATCAATGATGACGAGCTCGTCGAGATCACACCGGATGCGATCCGTTTAAGAAAACGTTATCTGACAAACCTTGACCGCCGCAGACATATGCGTGAGGTCACCAAAGAAGCAAACAAACAGGGCTGATACTTTCGGTCCTGTTTTTCTATATTCACCAGAAACAGGAAAGATCTGTGATAGAGTGTTGGTATACGTTTCTGACAGGAGGAAAATCATGTTTGACCCCTTATATCAGCCATATCCTTCCAATCGCTATTGCGTGACAGCTTCCAACGGTATTGTCGCCAGCGGATCGAATCTTGCCACGGCAGCAGGTCTTGAGATCATGAAAAAAGGCGGAAACGCCATCGATGCAGCTGTTGCCACGGCGGCAGCTTTAACTGTCGTAGAACCGACAGCCAACGGGCTTGGCTCGGATGCCTTTGCCCTGGTCTTTGTCAAAGACAGGCTCTATGGACTCAATGGCTCAGGATATTCTCCCAAAGATATATCGATCGAAAAAGTGAAAGCGATAAGCAAAGACGGGAAAATGCCCCGCTTTGGCTGGACACCTGTCATGGTGCCGGGAGCCGTCAAGTCCTGGGAAAGACTGATTGAAAGGTTTGGCAGACTTTCCCTAAAGGAAGTCCTCGAACCGGCCATCCGCTATGCGGCTGAAGGCTATCCCGTTTCTCCGCTGCTGGGAAAGATGTGGGAGAATGCGACAAGGATCTATACATCGCGTTTTGCGGGACAGAAAGAATATGACGAGTGGTTTAAAGTCTTTACAAAAAATGGGGAGTCCTATCATTTTGGGGAGATCGTGAAACTGAAAGATCACGCAAGGACCCTGAAACTGATCGCGGAAAATGGTGCCGATGTCTTTTACAAGGGAGAGATCGCAAAACAGTTTGTGAAGCAGTCACAAAGAGACGGCGGCTTCTTCGCAATGGAAGATCTTGAAAGCTATGATGTCTCCTTCGTTGAGCCGATCAGAGTGAACTACAGAGGCTATGATGTCTGCGAGATTCCGCCAAACGGGCAGGGGATCGTTGCCCTGATGGCCTTAAATATGCTGAAAGAATTTGAATGTGCGGATAAGAATGACTCTGAGACCTGCCACAGGCAGATCGAAGCGATCAAGATCGCTTTCGCCGATGCGAAAAAATACGTGACCGATCCTGGTTATATGAAGGCCGATTATGAAGAACTCTTAAGACCGGAATTTGGAAAAAAGCGTTCCCTGTCGATCAAAGGACAGGCGAAGGTCCCGGAACCTGCCGACCTGTCAAAAAGCGGCACGGTCTATCTTTGCACGGCAGACAAGGAGGGCAATATGGTCTCCTATATACAGTCCAACTATATGGGCTTTGGATCAGGCATCGTGCTGGAAGGCTATGGGGTGGCACTGCAGAACCGGGGTGCAGATTTCTCTCTGGATGAGAATGATGCCAACGCCTTGAAAGGGCACAAGAAATCCTACCATACGATCATTCCGGGTTTCCTGATCAAAGACGGAAAGCCGATCGGACCATTTGGTGTGATGGGCGGCTACATGCAGCCGCAGGGTCATGTGCAGATATTGATGAATATGATCGATCACGGCCTCAATCCGCAAATGGCTCTGGATGCACCCAGGTGGCAATGGATCAAAGATAAGGAAATACTGGTCGAGCCTTCTTTCCCGGAAGATATGCTTGAAAAACTGAGAGAAAAAGGGCATGATATCACTGTCGCAAAGGACGTCACTTCCTTTGGCAGAGGACAGATCATCTGGCGTCTGGATAATGGTGTCCTTGTTGCGGGTTGCGAATCGCGGACCGATTCCAATATCGCCTGTTACTGATAAGAGGTTTCATTATGTTTAAAAAAGCTTGGTTATTGTTTATTAATACCTTTTCGATCTCGATGACGGCCAATTCAGGCTATGCGATGCTGGGTGTCATCAAGAATCGTTTTGTCGATAAGTACGGCTGGTTCACCAAAGAGGAGATGGAAGATTTCATCGCTCTGGCGCAAAGCTGTCCGGGTCCGATCGCCTGTTCTTCGGCGACGATCATCGGTTATGAATCCTGCGGCATCGTCGGTGCTTTGGCTGCTGTGTTTGGCGTCATCCTGCCGCCGTTTCTGATGATGATCCTGGTGACGTTCTTTTATACGTTCATTTCGACCAATGCGACTGTGCGCATCTTCATCACGGGCATGCAGGCAGGTGTCTGCGCGATGCTACTGGATGTCGTGCTGGGACTTTTCTCGGGCGTGCAGAAGATGAATAAGCCGTTTTATTATGTCATGATCATCTTGTCATTCTTATACGTACGTTTAACGCCGTATTCGATCTTTTTCCTGGCGATGATCTGCATTGCCATAGCAGTCGTTAAGACATTGCTGTTTACAAAGAAAGTCGAGGAAAGCTTATGATACCCGTATTTGAGATCTTCCTTAACTTCCTTAAGATCGGCCTTTTTGCCTTTGGCGGAGCCTATGCGGTCATTCCTTTGATCGAAGAACAGATGGTCACCAATACCAAATGGATGACCTTTGCGGAATTTTCCGATCTGATCGCGATCGATGAACTTACCCCTGGTCCGATCATTGTCAATTCATCGACCTTCATCGGCATGAAACTTGGCGGTGTTCCCGGTGCGATCGCGGCAACGCTTGCGTGTATGCTTCCGGGCATGATCATTGCATTGACTCTGATCAGGCTTTACAGCAAGTATAAAGAGATCCCGGTCATCTTGGAAGCGATACGTGTGCTCAGATGCATGTCTGTCGCTTTGATCTTCTCCGTTTTGATCAAGATGTTTATGGCAGCCGTCTTCCCGGATGGCTTCGCTTTGAAAGATGTCAGCTATCTCTCACTTGCGATGGTGATCTTAAGCTTCTTTGTATTGAAAAAATACAAAGTCAATCCTCTGCTTGTGATGCTGGTATGCGGATGCATCAATCTGATCGCATCATTCATTATCTGAAGAAACAAACAACACCGTTGAGCGGTGTTGTTTTCATTATTCATCTTTGTGAGAAGCGATAGAGATCATTGATGATGTGATCGAGTACTTCCTGATAGGCGCAATGATCATCTTTCAGATAGCAGATATTCTGACGCTTGCAGCTGCCGCTGCAGATATTGATATAGCGGCAGTTTTCACAAGGTTTTTTCCTGCAGTCTCCGTCATCCGGAAGGCTTAAGGACATATCTCAACAGAGTCTATGGAAGATATGAAGTACCTCTCATGGTTGCAGAAAGCGGCTTAGGTGCCAATGATGAAAGAAGTGAAGACGGAAAGTTCCATAAATGCTGCCGTTAAAGACAATGGTGGAAACGGCGATCTGCACAGGGAGCGAAAAGACTCTTTCTGCTGGTACAAAAAAGTTATTAAATCAAATGGAGAAGATCTGAATTGATCTGATCTGAGGAAGAGTTCATTATGAAATCTTTAATGCTGGCAGTCGTCCTGTTTTGCAACGACGATCGGTGCCCTGTGCGGCATCATCGGCCGCAAGATCAACAGGATGATCGACAACGAAATGATCGACAGACTGTTCAATTACTCCAGCATACTGATCATCGTCATCTGTTTCTATAATTTCTTCCGCAATTTATAACTGAAAGCCTGTCATTAAGACGGGTTTTCAAATGAGCGGGATCGCTTTTCCGTTTATAAAGATAAAGCGGCTTTGCACTATAAAAAAGCAGGCGTTTGAAAAAAACCGGTATCTGTATTATATTTTTTTATGCGTATTTTAAAGTAAAATAAAAGTAAGTATGGAATTATTGTTCACTTTAAGAAAACTGAGACCTTTGGAGAAACTGCTTCCTTTTGCGGATGGGATCATCACCGGGAAGTATTTTACGACGGGCTATCATCTCAGTCTCGACGAGATCAGACAGGCCTGCCGTTTCTGCAGGGCATTTCATAAAAAGTTTTATATCGTCATGGATGATTTCGTCTGCGAAGATGAAAAGATCCTGCTTTATGACTATCTTGATTTTGTCGATTCCTTAGGCGTCGACGGCATCTATTTCCATGACTTAGGTATATACAATGCGGCCAAGTCCTATGGCCTTGTCAACAAACTGATCTACGATGGAAAGACGGTCTTGTGCAATTCCCTGGATTCCGCATTTATGCTCGATCAGGGAATCGATGCAGTACAGATCTCAAGGGAACTGACCCTTTCGGAAGTCAAAGAGATCTTAAAGAATCATTCCGGAAAAGTCGACATGCAGATCTTCGGACACCTGCGCATGTCTTATTCCAGAAGACGCTTTTTAAGCAATTATTTCAGACAGATCAATAAGGATTATGACTATCTTGGCAAAGAGACGCTGACCCTAGTCGAAGAACAGCGGGAATACCGGATGCCGATCGTTGAAGATGACGATGGAACCTACATCTATACCGATTACATCTTTGAGATGTTTGATGAGATCTGCGATCTCAAAAAGGACATCAAACGAGGGATCGTCGATACACTTTTTATCGAGGATGATGCTCTGATCTGCCAGGTACTGCGCGATTATAGGCGCATCAACAAGGGGAATCAGAACTTCATCAAGGATTCCTTCCTGCATAACTACCCGAACGATTACTCTTCGGGCTATTTCTATCAGAAGACGAATATCACCAAAGAATGAATAAGATCGAATTATTAGCACCTGCGAAGGACCTGAACAAGGCCAAGATCGCGATCATGTACGGAGCGGATGCCGTCTATGTGGGCGGCAAGTTTTACTCACTTCGTTCGCGTGCTTCCAACTTCGATCTGAAGGATCTTGAGGAGCTTTCAAGATTCGCGAAGCAGTATGGCGCAAGAGTTTTCGTCACGGTCAACATCGTCTTTCACGACTCAGATTACTACGGCATCAGAGAGTATCTTCGTTTTCTTGAGAAGATCGGCATCGATGCCGTGATCATCTCTTCGCTTGCCCTGATCCCGGTGGTCAGACAGGAAGCACCACACATCGAATGTCACATTTCGACGCAGCTCTCGTCCCTGAATTCTTCAGCCGTACGCACGCTCAAGGAATTCGGCGCTGACCGCATTGTTTTAGGAAGAGAAGCTTCCATGCAGCAGATCGAACAGATCGCAAGGAAAGTATCCGTACCACTTGAAGTCTTTATTCATGGCGGCATGTGCTCGAATTATTCGGGACGCTGCGTACTTTCCAACCGCATGACTTTAAGAGATGCCAACAGAGGCGGCTGTGCACATTCCTGCCGCTGGAAATATAAACTCTACGATGGCGATGAACTGATCTCCGATCCGGAGTGCCTGCTTTCGATGTCTTCAAAAGACCTCAGGGCTTCCGCCTATGTCGAACGCATGATCAAAAGCGGCATTGCGTCCTTGAAGATCGAAGGCCGCATGAAATCGGAATACTACATCGGTCAGGTCGTCAAGACTTACCGCAAGATGATCGATGAGATCTATGAAAAGGGAAGTCTCACATCCGACAGGCTTGCCTATTACGACAACGAACTTTCCAAAGCGGAAAACAGACCAAGCGATGACGGTTTCCTGTCCGGGGATTGCGACAATTCCAAGCACCTGTATGGAGTCAACGGGGCTGGCGTTACTCATGACTATGTGGCCTACGTCCACGCCTTTGACAGTTCACGCAACATCGCGGTGATCGAGATCAAGAACATCTTCGCCAAGGGCGATGAACTTGAAGTCTTCGGCCCGAAGATCGACAACAAGCACTTCATTGCGGAAGTGATGTTTGATGAAAAGTACAACCTCGTGGAACTCGCCAACAAGCCGACTCAGCTCTTGCTGGTGCGCATGCCTTTTGCGGTGGAAAAGGGTGACATGATCAGAAAGGCGGCTCACGAATGATCATTGAAGGAGCGATCGCCGTCAAGGCGGCATTGCAGAATCACAAAAGAGATATCTCTTTAGTCTATATCGACAAAGACAAGAAGACCAAGGATTTCAACTATATAAGAAAACTGATCCGGAATCTGAATGTACCGGTCAAAGAGTGTGACCGGGCTGAGCTTTCGGCTGTTTTAACGGGAAAAAGCCATGGCGGCATCGGAGCGGAAGTTTTTCAAAGGCGCTATGACGATCTTGAAGATGGAGACATCTTTTATCTCGATGGCATCGAAGATCCGTTCAATCTTGGCTATGCGCTTCGAAGTCTGTATGCGCTGGGCGTTAAAAACGTGCTTTTGTCAAAACGTGATTACTCTTCCATGGAAGCCCAGCTTCTGAAGTCTTCGGCCGGAGCTTACGATATGATCCATCTGAAGATCGCCGAGGATCCTTTGAAAGAAATGAAAGCCTTCAAAGAAAAAGGCTATGCGCTTTACGGGCTTTACCGTGGGGAAGGCTCGAAAGACATCTTTGATGTGAAGTTTGCGCCAAAGGCAGTATTCATGCTGGGCGGTGAAAAAAGAGGGATCTCTTCGGAACTGCTGGAGCTTTGCGATGAACATCTCTATATTTCCTATGGCTCGGATTTCCGCAACGCATTAAATGCCTGTGCGGCACTCGATGTCGTGGTGACCTTATTGAGGAAGCAGAGACGATGATCACATCATTAGAAAACAAGACAGTCAAACAATTGTGCAAGCTGCACCTCAAGAAGTACAGAGAGGACAGCTTTTTACTGCTGGAAGAGGATCTGATCCTTGCCGCAAAGGAAAAAAGGTATCTTAAAAAACTGGTCTATACGGGCGAGCTCCCGTTTGAATTTGAAGATGTGCTTGAGGTCTCACAGGAAGTCCTGGACAAGATCGCGGATAAGCAAGGCCTGTCTTATATCGGTGTTTCAAAGCTCGTTGCAGAAAAAGATGACTATGGAAACAGGATCGTGATCTTAGACCGCCTGCAGGATCCTTTGAATATCGGAAGGATCATGGAAGCGGCACAGCTGTTTGGTTTTGACTCTTTGATCCTGTCGAAAGACTGCGCTGAAATATACAATGAAAAATGCCTTGCCAATTGCAAGGCTGGCATCTATGAACTCAGGATCTGCCATAAGGATCTGAGTGAAGAGGTATTGCGTTTAAAGGATAAAGGCTACTACGTCGCAGCGACCGGACTTTCCGATGACACGAAAGACATGCGTGAAGTGAAGCCGCAGGAGAAGATGGCTTTCATTCTAGGCAATGAAGGAAGCGGCGTCGATAAGAAACTGATGGAGATCTCCGACTGCACCATGAAGATCGACATGCGAAACATTGATTCCCTCAATGTGGGCATGGCAGCTTCCATCATCATGTATGAGTTCAGAAGCGGACGATGAAGTTCTTCTCGCCTTCCTTCAAAGGGATCTGTTTCAAAGAATAATTGAATACTTTAACGAAACGGTCATCCTTGATCGTTTCTTTTATAAATTCGTCGACGTTTTCACCCTGAACTTCACATTCGACATCGCCGTTGGAACAGTTGCGGACATAGCCGCTCAGCTGATTCCTGCGGGCGATCTGTATCAGTCTTCCCCGGAAGCCGACACCCTGAACGATACCCTGGTAAATGACATAATAGCGTTTCATATACTTTCATTGTAAAAGAAAAGGGAGCTTTTCAGCTCCCGAATTTCATTATTTGATCTCTTCGAAATCAGCTGCACCGTGTTTGCACAGCGGACAGATGAAATCATCCGGTAAGGTATCGCCTTCATAGACGTAGCCGCAGACCTTGCAGACAAAGCCTTTCTTGCCCTGGGTCTCCGGTTTTGGCTTGACATTCTTCTGATAGTACGTGTAGGTCATCGTTTCGACATTGTTGATGACGCGGGCTTCCGTTACGGAGCAGATGAACATGCCATGGGTGCCAAGATCCTTGTAGTCTTCGACCTTCAAAGAGAAGAAGGCATTGATATAGCGAGGCAGGAAGACAAGGCCGTTGTCGGAACGCAGGACTTCTTCACCTTTGAACTTGTCGACGTTGCGGCCGGACTGGAAGCCAAACTGCTGGAAGACTTTGAATGGTGCTTCGATGTTGAGACAGTTGACGTTCATGACACCGGTCTGCTTGATGACGTGGTGCGAATAGTTGTCCTTGTTGATGGAGACCATGACTCTGAACGGGTTGTCTGTGAGCTGAACGACGGTATTGACGATCAGACCATTGTCCTTCTTGCCGTCATTGGATGTCACGACATATAAGCCATAGCCGATCGAGAAGAGCGCCTTCATATCGGACTTGTTGGCTTTGTTTTCATCGCGGGCGACATAGTCGACGCATAATGTTTGGGCAAGTGATTGTATTTCTTCCTTGTTGGTGTCGTTCATCGCCGATTTGATGTGTACGACCGGCTCAAGGAAGGTCAGATTCAGCGATTTGGCAAACATGTCTTTCATCGTCTTGGCAGCCAGAGGAGCCCAGGATCCGTTCTCGATGAGACCAATCTTGCGGTTCTGGAAGCCGCGTTCCGTCAGATGGTTGATGAATTCCTTCATGAACGGATAGATGTCTGCGTTGTAAGTCGTCGTTGCCAGAACGAGCTTTCCGTAGGCAAAGGCGGCGGCGACCGCTTCTGACATATCGCATCTTGCAAGGTCATAGACTTTGACTTCCGGTGCGTTGTTGGCCTTGAGTTCTTCCGCGAGTTTTTCAACTGCCGCTTTGGTGTGACCGTAAACGGAAGTGTAGCAGATCACAACACCGTCTTTTTCAACGTCATAGGATGACCATGTGTTGTAAAGATCGAGGTAATACGGAAGATTCTTATAAAGGAACGGTCCGTGAAGTGGAAGGATCATCTGGATGTTCAGGTTTGCGGCTTTCTTTAAGACGCCCTGGACCTGTCTTCCATACTTGCCGACGATGCCGATGTAGTAGCGTCTTGCCTCATCGACCCAGTCTTCATTCACATCGAGGGCCCCGAACTTGCCAAAGCCATCCGCCGTAAACAGCGCTCTTTCATAGGAGTCATAGGTCATCATGACTTCCGGCCAGTGGACCATCGGCGCAGCGACGAAGTGAAGGACGTGTTTTCCAAGTTCAAGCGTATCGCCTTCCTTGATGACGAGGCGTCTTTCTTCAAACTGCGTACCGAAGTAATTGAACATCATGTTGAATGCCTTGTCGGAAGAAACGATCAGCGCCTTGTCGTAGATCTTCATGAAGTTTGCGATATTGGCGGAGTGATCCGGTTCCATATGCTGAACGATCAGATAATCCGGCTGTCTGCCGTTCAAGACGTTCTGGATATTGTCAAGCCATTCATGGGTGAAATGCTGATCGACCGTGTCCATGACGGCGATCTTGTCATCGATGATGACATAGGAATTGTAGGACATGCCATTCGGTACCTTGTACTGACCTTCAAAAAGGTCGATCTGATGATCGTTGACACCGACGTATTTGATGGTATTGGTGATTTCCATAATTAAAAATTCTCCTTACCCTAATTATATAGAAATAAGGAGAAAACGTCGTGAAAAATCAGAAGATGAATTCCAGTATGAGAACAGTGAAACAGCAGATCAGGGTGACCTTGAATAAGCCCATCTCCTTATATGCTGCATAAATGCCGGCGAGAAGCGACACCAGTCCTGCATAAGGATTCGAGGTGACATCGATGATGGCCGGGAAAGTCATGACGGAAAGTGTCACGTAAGGGACGTAATAAAGAAAGTTGCGAATGAAGACATTGCGGATAGGCTTTCTTATCAGCGTCAAAGGAAGGACTCTGATCAGAAAGACCGTAACGCCCATGACCAAAATGTAAATGTAGATATTATTTTTCATCCTGTTCTCCTTTCACCGGGAAAAGGATGGCGCCGAGACTTGAGATCGCGATCGTCAGAATGATCGTCGATGTGCTTTCGGAAAACGGCGTAAAGCGTGACATCAGAAATGACGAGATGAAAGACAGGATGATCAGTATGCAGATCGGCCTTGAGGTCTTCGCAGGCGGGATGATGATGGCAAGGAACATGCCAAACAAGGCGACCGATAAAGCCGATACGATCCTCACTGGCAGGATGGTGCCCATCACGATGCCAAACGCTGTGCCGATCGCCCAGCAAGGCGATGCGAAGCTGATGGCTCCATAGGAATAATAAGGATCAAGATAAGGATCCTGCGAGATCGCCAGGGCAAAGAATTCATCGGTCAGGAAGTAGCCTAAGATGAATCTGTGGATCATCTTAGTCTTCGGATCGATCTTCTGCGACATCGCAAAGGACATTAAGACATAACGTATATTGGAGACTAATGTGATCAAAGCCATCTGCAGATAGGGAACGGATTCCCTGATCGCAATGAAGGCCGCATTTTCTCCGGCGGATGCATTCATCACGGCTGAGGTCAGAAAACCCTGAAATGGGGTCAGACCCGCGTTGGCGGCAACGATGCCAAGCGAAAAGGCGACTGCGAAATATCCCAGACCGATCGGAATACCCATTTTGAAACCTTTTCTGAATGCGTCCATAGTTTTAAAAAAGAACCAGAATTTCTGGTTCTTACAGCTTTCTGAAATCTTCTACGTTCAGTACGAAGATCGTGGCACCTCCGACTTCAACTTCGATCGGATAGGACACCAGAGAAGACATGTCAGTGGAGATGGTCGTCGGAACGGCTTCTTTCCTTCTTTGCGATTCATTGCCAATGATCTCGATCGCATTTTCGACTTCTTTGTCCTCACACCCTATGATCAATGTCGTATTGCCGGAAGAAAGGAATCCACCGGTCGTCGCGAGACGCGTCACATGAAACGAAGCTCTGTTCAAAGCTGAGATGCAGGCTTTTGTATCATCAGTAGAGATAATAGCCAATATAAGTTTCATATTTCTGCCTCCTCTTATAAAATTATTCTACCATCAAATAGTTTCTTTTAGTTAAAAAACAACGCTCCGTCTTTGTGAGGGGTATTCAATAGTGGTACAATGATTAGAGTATGATAGAATTCAAGAATGTTTCCAAGAAATACAAAAATGGAACACACGCATTAGAAAACATCAATCTCAAAGTCAATGACGGCGAGTTTGTCTATATCATGGGCCCGACCGGTTCAGGAAAGTCGACCCTGATCAAGCTGCTGGATGGTGAAGAAGTACCGACCGGTGGCAGCGTCATGGTCAACGGCATCAATGTAGGCCGTCTTCGCAAGTCGAAGGTCTACCTTTACCGCCGCAAGATCGGTGTCGTCTTCCAGGATTACCGCCTTTTACCGGAAAAGACGGTTTTTGAAAATGTGGCATATGCCCTCGAAGTCCTCGACATGCCGACGGACAAGATCAAAAAGAGAACAAGGGAAGTTTTGAAACTCGTCGATCTCTCGGATAAATCCAATGTCAAACCGCGTGAACTCTCCGGTGGTCAGCAGCAGCGTGTTGCGATCGCCAGAGCCATCGCCAAGCGTCCGACGATCCTGATCGCCGACGAGCCGACAGGTAACCTTGACCCGTCGATGACCGATGAAATGATCACGCTTCTGGAAAAGATCAACAAAGAAGAAAAGACGACGCTTTTAGTCGTCACCCATAACGACGTCATGGTCGAATATCACCCGAAACGTACGATCCGTATCGATTCCGGTCATATCGTCAATGACGGAAGCCGCACCATGAGCTTCTATAAGCAGAACTTCAGTGAAGTCAAAGGCGAAGCGAAAAAAGAAGAAAAGCCGCAGACCGAAACAGGTGAAACTGTGACGGATCAGGTTACTGCTGATCAGCCTGCAGAAAAGATGAGCCCCGAACAGGAAGCCGCCGCTAAGGTAGCCCTTGAAAATGCCAGACACGCAAAGGAAGATACCGGAAAGATCTTCTATGATGAGCGTCCGATCAATGAAAGACATCTGAGCAAGGAAGAAGCGCAGGATGTTGCGATCAGCGAGATCACCCAGCAGCTCGATGCGATCCGGGATCTTGCCGAAGGAGGTAGGGACTAATGGTATTCTTTCGCCGCTTCTTTCGTCATTTAAGAGAAGGCTTCGTCGGTGTCAAACGCCATTTCGGTATGGCGTTTTCGGCATCTTCAGCCGTTACCATCACATTACTGCTGGTCGGCGTTTTTGGCGTCTTTGCGGTCAATATGGCCTATCTGACACAGGAGATCGAACAGTCGATCTCTCTGGTCGCGATGATCGATTATGACGTCACGGATCCTTCACGCATCACCAATATGAAAAACGAGATCGAAGGCATGGAGGAAGTTGACCGTGTCATCTATCGCACGAAAGACGAAGAATTCGATTTCTACAACAAGGAATATCCGGAGATGGTGGAATTCTCCGAAAATTACAGGGCAGAAAACCCGTTCCATGACACTTTCCTGATCTATGTGGCCGATGGCACCAGCATGGAAAACGTCAAAAACAAGGTCACAGCGATGAACGGCATTGAGTCAGTGCAGGATGGCGGAAACAACACCTACACTTTGATCAATATCCTGCATACGATCCGCAATGGCGGTGCGGTGCTCATACTTGCCTTAGTGGCCCTTGCCGTCTATCTGATCTACAACACGATCAAGATCACGATCGCCACAAGAAAAGACGAGATCTGGATCATGCGCAATGTCGGTGCCAAGAACTCCTACATCCGCGCACCATTCTTAGTCGAAGGTGTGATCATTGCGATCATCGGTTCGATCCTTCCGATCGGACTGATCGTCTACGGCTATCATAAACTTTATACGATGACCGGCGGCGTACTGGCCGGTGTCATCACTCTGATCCCGGTGTTCCCGTTCATCCTTTATGTTGCGGGGGCACTTCTGATCATCGGCATCTTTGTCGGTTTCATGGGATCCTATATTTCCGTATGCAAGTACCTGAGGCTGACCAGATAATGTTCAACAGATTTTTAAAGATACTTCTGATCCTCTTTTTAGTCTTACCGGTAACCTGTAAGACAAGTTTTATTTATGCCGAAGAGGAAGAATACGAAGAAGAATATGAAGAAGAATACGAAGAAAAAAGCGATTACGACAAGTGTGTCTATGATAAGGACAAGGAAGCCTGCAGAGCGATCGCCAAAAACGCCCAGTCTTCTTTGAAAGAGATCGAAGATCAGATCGCAGCAGCCAAGGACAACAGGGAAGCTGCGGCAGCTCTCGCCAGCGAATATGCCACCAAGGCAGAATCCTACCAGGGTGAGATCGATACGCTGAAGATACAGATCGATGAGCTTGAGGAAAGGATCGAGGAACTGACCGTTCAGATCGCCGAAAACGAATCGAAAGTGGAAGCACTCAACACCCGTGTCAAAAAAAGAATGCTCGAAACGCAGAAGACGATGCATTTCAACGGTTATCTGGAATTCATCCTGGGCTCCAAATCCTTTACGGATATGCTGTCGCGAGTCTATGGCGTTGAAGCGATCGTTTCCAAAGACAAGGCAGACAGAGAGACTCTGTTAAGCGTCATTGAACAGCTCAATAAAGACAAGGCGGAACTTGATGCCGCCAAGGTCGAACTCGACCAGAAATATGAAGAGATCGTCGCCAAGCAGGCGGAACTGATCGCCATGCAGGAATTCTACGAGGAAGAAGCACTTCGTATCTCTGAAGAACTCGATGCGATGACCGAAGCAAGAGACAACATCTACAATACCTTCGATGATCTGAGAGAAGCTTTGAAGGCGACCGGTGTTACGGTCTCCGATGGCTTTGTGCCGGCGGTCCACAATTCCTGGATCTCGGCATCGGTCTGGAACTATGACAATGACTTCCTTGGCGGTGCATGGCACTTAGGTGTTGACTATGCGGCTTCCAGAGGAAGAGAGATCCATGCGCCGGCGGGCGGTGTGGTCATCCGTGCGGATGACGGCTGTTCCGATCCGGGATACTTAGGTTCCTCCTGTGGCGCCTGGATATCCGGCGGCGGCAACCAGGTCTATATGATGTGCGAAGTTGACGGAAGCATCTACGGCTTCATCTTCTTCCACTTAAATACTGTGTATGTATCTTATGGTGACTACCTCTTGCAGGACGATGTCATCGGCTTGGTCGGATCTTCCGGTTCTTCGACCGGTCCGCATTGCCATATCGAAATGTATTATCTTGGAGATGGCGAACTGCTCGATTATCTGTCAATGGGCTGGAATGCGACCTTCTCCGTCGGAAGAGGACGTACCGCTTACAATAACCGCTGTGAAAACGGAACTCCGGCACCTTGTATCCTGAACCCGGAATACTACCTGCCGGCAAACTAAATTATGGAAGAGAATCAGGACAAAATATTGTTTGACCTGAAGAAAGTACCGCTTTCTTCAGAAAGAGAAGAGATCGCCCAAAAGAGGAAGAAAAGATTCCTTGTCGTTTTGGCGTGTCTGTTTTTCCTGGTACTTGGTTTATTCATCGGTATTCTGATCTCTTTAAGAAACACGGCAGTGAGCACAAGCCCTGCTTCCGGAGTCGAAGAGATCGAAAAGATCATGGAACGCTACTGGCTCTATGGTGATCAGTATGAAGATCTGCACAGGGAGCTGGAGAACAAGGCGATGTATGGAATGACGGCGTTCGACTTTGACCCGTACACTTCCTTCATGTCAGCGGAAGAGATGAATTCCTTCTCTGACAGCATCAACCGCTCCTACGTGGGCATTGGTGTTGAATACTCCTACGTCAATGATTCCGCTTTGATCGTCCGCGTCTTCAAATCTTCACCGGCCGAAACAGCCGGACTCAAGCCGGGCGATATCATCACGAGCGTTGACGGGACTTCAGTTGCAGGCCTGGATACGCAGGCCATACGCGATCTCGTCCTTGGCGAAGAAGGAACGGTCGTTAACTTAGGCATCCTTTCCGAAGGAGAGGAAAAAAGCGTCGATGTCATACGCGGCAGGATCGATTCAACGGTCTTTGCCTATAAGGAAGACGATTACATCATCATGGAACTCGACAGCTTTGGCGAGACCACGGCGATGGAAGTGGCCAAATATCTTGATGAATATTCCGATCTGGAAAAGATCATTATCGATCTGCGTTCGGATTCCGGTGGCTATCAGACGGCAGTCCGGGATATCAGCGGACTCTTCATCGGCCCGAATGAAGTCTATCTGCGCCAGAAAGGCGTGGATGGAACAGAGATGGTCGATAAGACACCTGCCGGTATTGAGAAATACGACAACCTCAAAAAGATCGTCATTCTGACTTCAGAAGATACGGCTTCGGCAGCCGAAGTGCTCGCGATCGTCTTGAAGGAAAAGTGCGATGCGATCCTGGTTGGCGAGACGACGTATGGAAAAGGTGTCATTCAGACCAATCGCTACCTGGGAAATGGCGGCGTATTGAAGCTGACGACCTATTACTGGTATTCACCAAACGGTGTTTCGATCGACAAGACCGGCATCAAGCCGGACTATGAAGTACGGATGCCGGATATTTACTATGAGTATTACTATGATATGGAAGAAGATGAGACCTACGAATACGACAGTGTATCGGATGCGGTATCCATATCACAGAAGGCATTACAATACCTCGACTACGATGTGCAAAGGACAGATGGCTATTTCGATGACAATTTCAGGGATGCCTTACTGAAATTCAAGGCAGACAACGGATTAAACGAGGAGCCTGTCCTTGACATGGAAACTTATGCGGCGATCATTTCAAGTACCAGAAGAAAACTCTCTGATCCGGAAACTGATCCGCAGCTCATTATGGCAAAACAGCTGATGAATGAAGACTAAACGGTGCTTAAGCGCCGTTTTTTTTGACTGCGCAGGAAAAGAAAGTATAATCATAAGATGTTATGATTAATAATATGAAAGCATCTTCGGATAAGAAAAAACTTCTCTTTGTGATCATCGGCATCTTTCTGCTTATTGTTGCAGGCGTTTTTTCCTATGCCTATGTTGCCGGACACGTGGATCACAAATGCGAAGAAGAGGATTGTGCGATCTGCCGTTCGATCGATTTCTGTCTGTCAGCTTCTTTGAAAAAGACGATCATCACTTCCTTTCTGTTTGTTGAAGAAATGATCCTTTTGTATGAACTGTGCAGACAGATCAAAACAGATCAAAGATGCATTTCTTCCCTGAACCCTGTTTCAGGGAATATCCGTCTGAATAATTAAACGCTCCGTTATTTGTTTTGTATAAAATAATGGAGGTCATAAATGAAAGAAATAATCAGAAAAATCATTACAGTATCTATGATCCTGTTCCTGTTTTGCGGCTGTGCAAATGAAAAGCAGGAAACAGATCACAAAAAAATAAAGGTCGCAGTGACGATCTTTCCGCTCTGCGACTGGACAAGACAATTAAGTTTGGGATCAGAAAACATCGAACTGCTGCAGATCGTTTCCAGCAGTTCGGATCTGCATTCCTATCAGCCAAGCGCAAAGGACATCATGAACATCACAACAGCCGATGTCTTCATCTATGTCGGCGGAGAATCGGACAAGTGGGTGGAAGATGTACTTGAACAGTCAGACAGTAAAGATCTGACCGCCATCGATCTGATGGATGCCCTTGAAAGCCGTGTCCTTGAAGAAGAGGAAAAGGAAGGCATGGAAGAAGAGCACGAAGAACACGAACATGAACACGAGAAAGAATACGATGAACATGTCTGGCTCTCTTTAAAGAACGCGAAAAGCGTCTGTGAAGCGATCACGAAGGTCCTGATCGAAAAGGATGAAGCCAATAAGAAGATATACGAAGAAAACCTTTCTTCCTATCTGAAACAGCTCGATGAACTGGAAGGTGAATTTGTCAAAGCCAGGGAAGAAGCAGGGAAAGAGGTCATACTGTTTGCGGACCGCTTCCCGTTCTTATATTTGTGCAAGGATCTTGGGATCGACTATTATGCGGCATTCAAAGGCTGCTCGGCAGAGACGGAAGCTTCCTTTGAAACGATCCGTTTCCTGGCGAATAAAGTCGATGAACTGGGACTTAAAACACTGATCTGTCTGGAAGACAATAACCGGAAGATCGCTGAAACGATCATCGAAAATACAAAAAACAAGGATGCAAAGATCGTGCACATGCATTCGATGCAGTCAAAGACGAATGATGATGACACGTATCTGAAGCTCATGGAAGAAAACCTCGAAGCCTTGAAACAGGCACTGGAATAGGAGCACTTATGGTTCAGATCGAAGCAAAAGATCTATCACTGGGATATGAAAAACAGGTGGTCGTCAAAGACCTGAATTTTACCGTGAGCGAAAAGGATTATTTATGCATCATCGGTGAGAACGGTTCGGGCAAGACAACTCTGGTCAAGACCTTATTGTCACTCAACGAGCCTTTGAAGGGCACGATCAGCTTTTCCGGTGGCTTAAAACGAAATGAGATCGGCTATCTTCCGCAGCAAAGCAATGTGCAGCGCGATTTCCCGGCGACTGTCGAGGAGATCGTGATGTCCGGTTTTGCGGGAAAAGGCGGAAAGTTCTTCTATGATGCATCGCAGAAGAAAAAGGCTCTGGAGAATATGGAACGCATGAAGGTGAAGGATCTTTCTTCGTCCTCTTTCTCACAGCTTTCCGGCGGCCAGCAGCAAAGAGTCCTCCTGGCAAGAGCACTGTGTGCCTCGCAAAAGGTCCTGCTTCTTGATGAACCGGTGTCCGGTCTTGATCCGCAGGCCAGTGCTTCGATGTATGAACTCATACGTCAATTGAATAAAGAGGGCATGACCATCATCATGATCACCCACGATATCGAAGATGTCATAGATGATGCCAGCCACATCCTGCAGATCGGCCGCAGCAATCGTTTCACGGATATCGATACATTCAAAAAGGAAAGGAAGGGATAAACGATGTTTTCTGAACTGGCTTTATATCTGAGTTTTCCTTTTGTCAGATACGCTCTGATCGTATCGATCCTGATCGCACTTTGTTCATCCTTGCTGGGTGTGATCCTTGTTTTAAGAAGGTTCTCCCATCTTGGCGATGGTCTCTCCCATGTGGCCTTTGGTGCGATGGCTGCCGCATCCATATTCGGATTGAAGAATGACATGCTGGTGGTGCTTCCGATCACGATGATCACAGCTGTGATCCTGTTGAAAGGCGGCAAGAAAGGGCTGATCAAAGGCGATGCGGCGCTTGCGATGCTTTCAACCGCTGCCTTGGCCTTTGGCTATCTGCTGATGAACGTTTTCCCAAGTTCCGGCAATATCTCGGGCGATGTCTGCACGACCTTATTCGGTTCGACTTCGATCCTGACCCTGAAGAAAAGCGATGTCATCCTTTGCAGCGTCCTGTCAGCTCTGGTGCTTCTGGTCTATGTTCTGTTTTATAAAAAGATCTTTGCGATCACTTTTGATGAGGACTTTGCCAAGGCGACAGGCGTCGATACGGAAAAATACAATCTTCTGATCGCCATGATCATTGCGGTCGTCGTCGTTCTTGCGATGAATCTTGTCGGTTCACTGCTGATATCGGCCTTGCTGGTCTTCCCGGTCTTATCGGCCATGCGCTTATTCAACAGTTTCAGGGCGGTGTCGATCGTTTCGGCGCTGATCTCGGTGTTCTGTGCGATCAGCGGCATTATCATTTCGATCCTCGCTTCGACACCGGTCGGCTCAACCATCGTCGCTGTCAACTGCCTGATCTTTATTCTGTGTACACTGTTCGGCAGAAAAAGATGAAAAAAACTGATACTTGTGATCTGCCTGTTTCTTCTTTGCGGCTGTGCATCTGAAAAGCCAAAGGAAGAAGAACCGGTCATTGAAACAGAAGAAGTCAAAGAAAAAAACAGCTGAAACTGCGGATATCGATCTGAGTTTCGGTTCGGAGACGATCGCCTATGCGGTGATCACCAATATCCTCGAAGATCCGGAATCCTATCTCGATCAGAAAGTCAAAATGCCTGGCACCTTCCGCCAATTCTATTCTGAGACCTACGGCATGGCCTATTATGTGTACGTGGTCAGCGATGCGACAGCATGCTGCCGGCAGGGGATGGAATTCAAGCTTAAGGAAGGACTGGATGAGTATCCGCTCGATGGCCAGCAGATCATCCTTTCAGGTACGGCCGATACCTTGCGGAGGGCGATTACTGGTATGCATATTTAAAGGATGCAGATTATAAGGTCTATTAAATGAGAAAGAAGATATTGATCATGCTGCTTATCGTATTGTTAAGCGGCTGCGGAAACAGCGAAATTGAAACTTCAGGCAAGGAAGAGCTTGACCTGACGCTTTTGAATGAGACGATGGCCTATTCGCAGCTGATCAATATCATCAAGGAACCGGAAGAATACCTGGGTACGCCGATCAAGCTCAGGGGGATCTATACGGCCCCATTCAATGGTTTTACCCACCAGTACAATTACACGGTCACCATACAGGACAACACGCAATGCTGTGCGCAGGGCATCGAATTCATTCTGAAGAAGCAGTCCGACATTGAAAAACTGCCTGCGGAAGGCGAGATGGTGCAGATACAGGGTGTCCTGGATCTCTTTGAAGAGGGAAAACATGCCTATTGCATCATATCGGATGCGCAGATCAGCGAATGATGTTGAAAATAAGCGTCCAAAAGTTTAAGATTAAGAAGTAATCTTCGGAAACAGTAGTCGATGAAATCGTGCAGAGAGCCGGTGGGTGGTGAAAACCGGCAGAGGAAGTCGGTGAACTCATCCGATATAATGATTGATCGCAGTTCTGCGTTATGGACAAAGAGTTAGAAATTAAGGTGGTACCGCGCGAAAGCGCCCTTTGTTATCACCTTTTTATTTTTGGAGGACAAGATGAGCGTATTTGATTACAAGACGATCGAAAAAAAGTGGCAGAAGTTCTGGGAAGAGAATGAGACGTTCAAGACGGACATCAATGATTTTTCCAGACCGAAATTCTATGCGTTGGACATGTTCCCGTATCCTTCAGGTGTAGGCCTTCATGCCGGACATCCGGAAGGCTATACGGCGACTGATGTCGTCAGCCGTTACAAGAGGATGAAGGGCTTCAACGTCTTGCATCCGATGGGATTTGATTCCTTCGGTCTGCCGGCAGAGCAGTATGCGATCCAGACGGGCAATCATCCGGCTGGTTTCACGCAGAAAAACATCGATCACTTCACAGAGCAGCTCAAGGGTCTTGGCTTCTCCTATGACTGGTCGAGAGTCGTATCCACTTCCGATCCGGATTATTACAAGTGGACGCAATGGATCTTCAAACAGCTGTTCCTTGATGGTTATGCAAAATGCATCGAAATGCCGGTCAACTGGTGTGAAGAACTGGGCTGTGTCCTGGCCAACGATGAAGTCATCGACGGCAAGTCCGAAAGAGGCGGTTATCCGGTCATCCGCAAGAACATGAAGCAGTGGATCATCGATATCCCGGCTTATGCGGAAAAACTGCTGGCCAACCTCGAGACCATCGACTGGCCGGAATCCACAAAAGAGATTCAGCGCAACTGGATCGGCAAATCGATCGGTGCGGAAGTCGACTTCAAGATCGATGGAACAAATGAGAGCTTTACCGTCTTTACGACACGCTGCGATACCCTTTTTGGTGCAACGTATTGCGTCCTTTCGCCGGAACATCCACTGGTTGAAAAGATCACCAGCGCAGACAAGAAAGCGGAAGTTGAAAACTACAAGAAGGAATGTGCTTCCAAATCCGAAATGGAAAGAACGGAGCTCAACAAGGATAAGACCGGTGTGTTCATCGGTGCTTATGCGATCAACCCGGTCAATGACAAGAAGATCCCGATCTGGATCTCTGACTATGTTCTGATGACTTATGGTACCGGTGCGATCATGGCGGTTCCGGCACACGATGAAAGAGACTATGAATTCGCAAAGAAATTCGGCATCGAGATCATTCCGGTGCTCGAAGGCGGCGATGTTTCCAGGGAAGCCTGGACAAAGGATGGTGTTCACATCAATTCCGGTTTCATGGATGGTCTCAACAAGGAAGACGCGATCAATGCGATGCTTGCCTGGCTGGAAGAAAAAGGCATCGGCAAGAAGAAGGTCAACTATAAATTGAGAGAATGGATCTTCGCAAGGCAGCGTTACTGGGGCGAACCGATCCCGGTCATCCATTACGAAGACGGAACGGTCGGTGTCCTTGATGATGAGGATCTGCCTTTGATCCTGCCGGAGCTTGATGACTACGGCCCTAGCAAGACCGGTGCGCCTCTTGATAAGGCGACGGAGTGGGTCAATGTGAACTACCATGGCAAAAACGGCAAGCGTGAGACATCCACGATGCCTGGTTCCGCCGGTTCTTCCTGGTATTTCTTAAGATACATCGATCCGCACAACGACAAGGAATTTGCGGATTACAAACTGCTGGAACACTGGATGCCGGTCGATCTGTACATTGGTGGTCCGGAACATGCGGTCGGGCATCTGCTTTATTCGAGAATGTGGAACAACTATCTCTATGACAAGGGCCTTGTTCCATGTGCCGAACCATTCCAGAAACTCGTTCACCAGGGCTACATCTTAGGTTCCAACGGCATCAAGATGGGCAAACGCTATCCGGAATACGTCGTCAATCCAAGCGACATCGTCGAACGCTATGGTGCAGACACGCTTCGTCTTTATGAAATGTTCATGGGCCCGCTCGAGGCAGACAAGCCTTGGTCAACACAGGGCATCGAAGGTGCACACAGATGGCTGGAGAGAGTCTACCGTCTGATGACGGATAAGGAAAAGCTGAGCGAAGAAAACGACGGCAAGCTCGATTATTCCTACAACTTCACTGTCAAGAAAGTCTCGGAAGACATCGAAAACCTGCGTTTAAATACAGCGATCTCCCAGATGATGATCTTCATCAACGACTGCTACAAGGAAGGCAAGGTCTACAAGGCTTATGCGGTCGATTTCATCCAGATGCTGTCTGTCTTTGCGCCGCACCTGGGATGTGAAATGTATGAGATGATCACCGGCAAGGATGATCTCGCATACCGTCCTTGGCCGGCCTATGATGAATCCAAACTCGTGGTCGCTGAAAAAGAGATCGCAGTACAGGTCAACGGCAAGGTCAGAGCTAAGTTCAATATCAACGCTGATGCAAGCGATGATGAGCTCTTTGAAACAGCATTGCAGCAGGAAAATGTCAAAAAGTACATTGAAGGCAATGAGATCAAAAAGCATTTTGTCATCCGCGGCAGAGTCGTCAATATCGTTATCTAATCAAATGATTCAGGTCCTGGAAACAGGACCTTTAAATTGCTTATAATACTGCTTTACATATAATACTATGTAATGTATAGTATTATATGTAGGGAGGCATCTGATATTCAAACATTGCTTCCTTTAAAAAACAAAGCTTTGCGCAAAGCGAAAAAACAGGGAGGTGCGAATTCTTGGACATACAGTTAAAACGGGGAACACTGGACATCTGTGTCCTGGCCAGTCTGCTGAATGAAGATTCCTACGGCTACAAGATCATTCAGTCACTGCAGGGAGTTGTCGATATTTCCGAATCCACGCTGTATCCGATCCTAAGGAGACTGGAAAGCGGAAACTATCTGACATCCTACAGCGTTGAACACAACGGGAGACTCAGAAAGTTCTATTCGATCACCCCGAGCGGGAAAGAAAAGATCAAGGACTATCTGCTGGACTTCAAGGAACTGATGCAGATCTATGAATTTATCGCAAAGGAGGTAAAGAAAGGTGTTGAATGAATATCTCAGACAGCTGGAAAAACAGCTGGACAATAAACAGATCGAGGAGAAAGAAGATATCCTGCAATACATCGAAGAGATGATCAAAGACCGCATGGAAGGCGGTGAAGAACTAAGCGCGATCCTTAGTTCGATCGGCGAACCGCACGAGCTGGTGAATGAACTTTTCCCCGATGCAAAGGAAAAGAAAGTTACAGACGAGGATGAACGCAAGGTCAGGGAATTTGAGGATGTGGAATGCATCGAGATCAACAACGTATCCTATGATTTTCATTTTGAAACCACGACGGAAGACATGGTCACTCTGATCTATGAAGACAGTGAAGGTACCTATCTCGATGTCGATTATAAAAAAGGTGTTTTGCGCATCGATCAGGATTATCCGGTTGCCGGAATGGGCGGTCTGTTTGCCTCGGTCTCAAAGATCTTTTCAGCCAAAGGCAAATCGCTTTCTTCCGACTGTGAGGCGATACTCAGGATCCCGAAGGATGTAAAGATCCGCTTTAAGATCGACAATGTCTCCGGTGATTTCAGCTTTGATGAGATCGCCGGCGAAAAATTCCAGATGAACAATGTCTCCGGCGATCTGTGCTTTACGGATTGTGCCTTTTGTAAAGCGAAGATCGAATCGGTATCCGGTGACCTGGAAGCGGAAGATCTCAGCGTCGAAGACAAGATCGACATCACGGCAGTCTCCGGCGATCTGAAGCTTGAGAGGATAAAAGCGCAGGATATTCAGCTGGAAACGGTCTCCGGTGATATCGATATCGCCGTAATCGGAAGAGAAGAGGAAACGGATCTGAAGATCAGCGGTCTCAGGAAAAGCACTTCAAACCATGGCTTTGGTGAGAGATCATTGAAGATCAGTACCATCAGCGGTGATATCGCTTATTGCTTCATCGGATAAAGTACGGGAGCTGAAAACAGCTCCTTTGTTTTGTTCGTTCATATCTGTGCTATGATTTTTAAGGTATAGAATCGAAGGGCATTGCTATGAACGAGATATTGAACTGGATCGACAACAACATCATGTGGGGACCGGCAATGATCCTGTTTTTGTTAGGTACGCATATCTATCTGACATTCAAGACAGGCTTCATGCAGAAAAAGGTCTTTCAGGGGATCATGGAATCGCTAAGAGGCGATAATTCTTCCAAAGGCGATCTTTCGATCTTTGGCTCGCTGATGACAGCCCTCAGTTCCACGATCGGCACCGGAAACATCATCGGTGTCGGCACGGCGATCACGATCGGCGGAGCCGGTGCAGTCTTCTGGACCTGGATCGGCGGGATCTTCGGCATCGCAACAAAGTATGCGGAATCTCTGATCGCTGTCAAATACAGGAAGAAAGAAAAAGACGGCACCTATATGGGCGGCGCCATGACGGCATTTGAACATCTGGGTATGCCTAAGATGGGAAAACTCTTTGCCTGGTGCTGTGCTTTAGGCGCATTTGGCATAGGCTGTTCCTCACAATCCAAAGCTATCGTCGATGTCGTCGGAAATGATCTTTCTCTGTCACCTGCTTTGATCGGTCTGTTCATATCCGCTCTGACCGCGCTTGTCGTCTTCGGCGGCTTGAAAAGCATTGCCAGGGTCTGCGAACGGCTGGTTCCGTTCATGTCGATCGTTTATGTTTTAGGCTGTCTTGTGATCTTGGTGATCAATATCCGCTATCTTCCTTCGACGATCGCTTTGATCATCTTTTCCGCATTTACCAAAAGGGCAGCTCTGGGCGGCTTTATCGGTACCAGTCTCATGGCAGCAGCCAGGGCAGGTATCGCAAGAGGCCTGTTCTCCAATGAAGCCGGTATGGGTTCAGCTCCGCAGGCTTCCGCGGCATCCGTCGCCAAAAATGCCGTAAAACCGGCTCTGGTCGCTTCGACCGGTGTCTTCTGGGATACCGTTGTCGTTTGCCTGATGAGCGGACTTGTGCTTGTTTCAAGCATCATCGCAAATGATCAGATCTCCTGCATACTGGCAGATGGATCGATCATCTCCGGTTCCGGTCTTGTTTCAGTCTGTTTTGGCCAGATCCCGTATTTCGGAAAACCGCTTTTGACTTTCGGTATTCTGACCTTTGCCTATTCAACGATCTTAGGCTGGAGCTATTACGGGGAAAACTGCATCCGCTATTTATTCAATGATTCGGCAGTTCGTTATTATCGGATCTTATGGATCATCGTCATCTTCATCGGCGCGATCGCAACGGAAAGCGCCATCTGGACGATCGCCGACATACTCAATGCGGCGATGTGCATCCCTAACGTCATTGCCGTCCTGCTTTTAAGGGAAGAGATCAGCAAGGATACGAAGTATTATCTCTGGGATGATCACATCGAAGAGGAGGATCCCGATCTCGAGTAGATCAAATATCACAAAAATTTCATACTGAGCTTTTACAATGAAAGTATGGAAAAGAGCAATGTATTATTTCTGCTGACTCCAAAAACATATGTCGCATGTCTCAATGATTCAATGAATGTCAGACAGGCGCTTGAAAAGATGAAGGCCCACGGCTATTCGGCGATCCCGCTGATTGCTGCGGAAGACGGAAGATATCTTGGAACGATCTCAGAAGGTGATCTGCTGTGGCGGATCGTCAGTGAAGAAGAGATCACAATGGAGGGACTTGAAGACATCAGGATCACGGATCTGCTAAAAAAAGACAAGGTCCCGGCAGTCAAAGTCGATGCGGATGCGAGTGAACTGGCGGATATGATCATCAATCAGAACTTCGTACCGGTCATCGATGATCGAGGCGTACTGATGGGTATCGTTACCAGAAAACGGGTCATGCAGGAACTCCTGGGAAAAGAGTAAAAAGATTTACTGATTATCAGAATAAATAAGGCGATTATTATTGAATATTCGGATGAAATCCAATATAATAATAACTGCCTTATTTTTACATTGAAGCCCCGGAAACTTCAAAGGAGAAAAAATATGCGTCAGACAACAATGCTGAAACCAGCAGAAGTCAAAAAAGACTGGTATGTAGTTGATGCGAGCGGAAAGACTCTTGGCAGACTTGCTACACAGTGTGCAGCGATCTTAAGAGGCAAGCACAAACCGACTTACACACCAAACGTCGATTGCGGCGATTACGTGATCATCACGAATGCTGCAAAGGTCGTCTACACAGGCGATCAGGAAAACAAGAAGATCTACTATCACCATTCTATGTATCCGGGAGGATTAAAATCTAGATCGATCGGTCAGATGAAGAGAGAATATCCTGTCGAGTTAGTGGAAAAAGCAGTCCAAGGTATGCTTCCACACAACAAACTGGGTGATCGCATGAGAACCCATCTGTATGTCTATGAAGGTGCTGAGCATCCTCATGCTGCTCAAAAACCAATTGAGCTTAAATAAGGAGAAAATCAATGCCTAAAAAGAAA
>DESX01000095.1 GCA_002362065.1 Solobacterium sp. UBA3303 | reverse complement strand
TATCGCTTTTTCAACAAGGAATGGAAGGATGGAATAAAACATGAATGAAGTCATTCGCACGATCACGGATCGAAAATCCATAAGGGCATATGAGGCCAAAGACATTTCTGAAGAAGAAAAACGGATCATATTGGAAGCGGCCTGCGCAGCACCGACAGCCGGCAACCAGCAGATGTATACGATCATCGATGTGACCGATCAGTCCATCAAAGACAAACTGGTACATACCTGCGATCATCAGGAATTCATTGCAGAGGCAAAGATGGTCCTGATCTTTTGTGCCGATGTTTTAAAGTGGCATGAAGGTTTTATGGATTGTAATTGTGGACCAAGGGATCAGGGCGTCGGCGATCTGTTTCTGGCGATGTCGGATGCCAATATCGCTGCGCAAAACGCAGTCATTGCGGCTTCTTCTTTGGACATTGGCAGCTGCTACATCGGTGACATCATGGAAAACTACGAGAAACAAAGGCAACTTCTGGATCTTCCGGATCATGTCTTTCCTTGTGCGATGCTGGTCTTTGGCTATCCGACAAAGCAGCAGGCGGAACGTGTAAAAGTCAAACGGGCACCTTTGGATACGATCGTTTCAAAGAATGCATATCCGAAGATGGATAAGGAATATCGCAAACGCATGTTTTTCAAGGGTTCGGAAAACAGGACCTATGAAGAATGGATGGACGCTTTCTGCAAGCGCAAATACAATTCGGACTTTTCAAAGGAGATGACAAGATCCGTCAAAGCCTTCCTCAGACAGTTTGATTAATCAGAACTATCGTATATAATGGCAGATGTGAAAAAAAGAAGAGTGATCATCGACACAGACTGCGGCAGTGACGATGCAATGGCGATCGCGATGGCTTTGAACGATGAGGAATGTGAGATCCTGATGTTTTCGATCGTTTCCGGAAACGTCCGAAGCAGACAGGCGGCTTACAATCTTCTGACTGTCCTGAAAAAGTGCGACCGTTATTACCCGCCGGTGTATCTGGGATGTGACGATATGCTGAAACGTGACTTTGTCGGTGCGGAAGATACACATGGCAAAGACGGCATGGGCGATCTCGATCTCGTCGATTATTCAAGAGAACCGGATGCAGGCGATGGCGTCGATATGATCTTAAAGACATTAACAGAAAATGAGGATCACAGCATTGAACTGATCACGCTGGGACCTTTGACCAATATCGCAATGGCGATCCGAAAAGATGCAGAAACGATGCGTCGCGTCAAAAGTGTCACTGCGATGGCTGTGACGGATGCTGCCGGAGGAAATGTCACCGACTACGCGGAATTCAACATCTGGGCCGATGCAGAAGCCTTTAAGGAAGTCATCGATTTCGGTTTTGAAGACATCACTTTCGTGGCCTGGGATGCAAGTCTGGGCGATGCGGTACTAAGGGAAGCTGATATTGAAGAAATACGCGGCCTTTCCGATCTTGGAAAGTTCTGCATGGACATCAACGTCACTTTGATGGGATTAAACCGGGCGAGGTTTCATGAAGACATCCTCGACATGGCTGATCCGGCTGCGATGTTTGCGGCACTGCATCCGGAATATATGGAAGAATGTGAAGAGTATCATCTCGACGTTGACCTTACAGAAGGGGAGCGCTATGGCTATGTCTTCATCGACCATGAACATAAGATGAAGGATGGGCCAAAGGCGAAGATCTGCACAAAACTGAATGTGGATGCCTATAAACGATATATCCATGAGCATTTAAAAGATCGAAGCTGAAACTTCGATCTTTATTTATAGTGATTCAATGAATTTTCGGACGACATCGATACCGGAGATGAAGGTGCCGATGCTTGAAAACAGGTTGGCGAATATGACGACCATGAGCGTTCTGGTGACACGGTTCTTCCAGAAGCCCTTGAAGTTTGCCGTATCTTCGCCAAGATCTTCGAAGTCCTTGACCTTCGGTTTTCTTAAATATGCCTCGACCAGTCCGGCAAACCAGCCGGCTGCCAGAAGGGGATTTAAGGAAGTGATCGGTGACATGACAAAGGCCGTCAGTATGGAAAGCGGATGGCCAAGTGCCAGCGCTACGCCCAGGGCACTCAAGGTGCCGTTCCACAAGATCCAGGAACGGATCTGGGATAATCCGAGGTCTCTGTTGTTGAAGATTGTGATGACGATCAGCAATATGATCGCAAGCGGGATCAGGTATTTGATGAAGGAGCCGATCCCTTTTTTCTTTTCGACAGTTTCCAGTTCCTTGATATCGACGCTTTTCTGAAGGTTTCTTTCGATGCCGGCCGCATGGGCTGCACCGATGATGGCAACGACTTTATTGCCGGGTGCGGTCTTGATCTTCTGTGCCAGATACTGGTCACGTTCATCGACCAGGACCTGTTTGACGGTCGGGAATTCCTTGGAGATCTCAAGCATTGCTGCCTCCAGGGCATCCGCTTCCTTGAGCTTTGCGAGGTCTTCTTCGGAGATCTCTTCATCGTCGAAGATCGAACCGATGATCGCTGTCAGCAGTTTGACCTTTTCATTTGTTCCAAGCTTTGCCCAGATACGCGCAAAGGTCGTTTTGATCGGCCTGTCGGCCAGGACAAGGTTTTTCTTCTTTTCTTCGGAAAGCTTTATGCCTTCGATCATTTCACCGCCAGTCTTGGAATCAAGCGATTTTGCCATCCTTCGCTGGAAGGAAGACAGGATGAGGTTGACCATGAGATAGCCGACCTGTTTTTCCTTGATGACCTTGACGATGTCGGTTTCACGCCAGGCTTCCGGGTCTTTCAGTTTCTGATATCTTTGTTCATCGAGCTCAATACAGATGGAATCCGGATCGACTTCCTCCACGCAGGCCCTTACATCTTCCACAGACGTCTTGGATACGTGGGCTGTCTTGACCAGATAGATCTGTTTGCCGCCGTATTGCAGTTCTACTATATTTTCACGCATAAAACCATTATATAACAAAGCGCAAAAATGAAGATCTTAATTAGATGCAGGTCCTTCTTTTGCGGCTTTGTAAAGCATTGTATAATAAAAAGGTGAAGCTTTCCAAAGAAGAATCAAAAGATTTTGAAGCACGTGTAAGGCCATATCTCAATGACCCGAAAGTTTTTCGCATGAACGATTTTGTGGCACATGGAAAGATCTCGGTCCTGGCTCACAGCGTCAATGTCGCATCGATGGCTTATAAGCTCGATCAGAAGCTGAAACTGCATTGTGACAAAGACACTTTACTGACTGGCGCGATCCTTCATGACTACTACCTTTACGACTGGCATGATGCCAGACTTTTTATCAATATTTTCAAGATGCATGGCTTCACCCACCCGGAAGCCGCAAGAAAGAATGCGGTACGGGATTTTGGCGTCGATGAAAAGACGCAGAAAGTCATATCATCCCACATGTGGCCTTTGACACTCAGGAGCTTTCCTTCCAGCAAGGAGGCGGCTCTGGTCTGTCTGGCCGATAAGATCTGTGCATTAAAGGAGACGTTTCAGAGATGGTGAGCCGTTATGTGATCTACTTTACTGTTTTTTCGTTCATCGGTTATCTCTATGAATGCCTCGCCATGGTCCTTTGGACCGGCAAGTGGGACAATCGCGGTTTCCTGTTTGGACCGGTGATCCCGATCTATGGGGCAGGGGCTTTGCTGGGAACGCTTCTGTTTGAATATGTCATCACTTCCTATACACCATTGAAAGTCTTTTTATGGAGCGTGGGAGCATCTGCCGTGCTGGAATATGTGGTACACTATGGGCTGGAAAAGATCTTCCACGCCTACTGGTGGGACTATTCCAAAGCGCCGTTCAACATCAATGGCCGCATCTGCCTGCCTGCATCCTTAGGCTTTGGTATAGCCGGCTTATTGATCATCTATGTGTTTGATCCGGCGATCCTGCCGTTATTAAGAAGGATGCCGGATGAGCTTGCACAGTTTGTCGCGTTGCTGTTTACGGTCATCCTGTCGGCGGACCTGACACTTACGATCTCTACGCTGTCGGACTTCATACGCCGCGTTGAGACGTTTGATACACGCATCAATGAGCGGATGGACAGCTTTGTCGACAATCACCTTGATGAATCCAGGGCGATCGGCGAACGCTTTTATTCCGCTGTCGATCAAATCGAAGAGAAACGAAAGAGATTCACAGATCGCTGGATCGAGAGGGCTGTCGATTCGATGAGCTCAGGCAGGCGCTATATCATTACCCGCATCAAGGGCTTTAAGGGAAGCAGACATTCTTCCAGACTGAATGAAGTGCTGAAAAAGATAAAAGAGAGAATAAAGAGAAACGAAGATGAATGATAAAATCATTATCCGCGGAGCCAGAGTCAATAATTTAAAGAACATCTCGCTCGACCTTCCGCGCAATAAGCTGATCGTTATGACCGGCCTTTCCGGCTCAGGAAAGACCTCTTTGGCGTTCGATACGATCTATGCCGAAGGACAAAGACGCTATGTCGAATCCTTGTCAAGCTATGCAAGACAGTTTTTGGGCGGCGTTGATAAACCGGATGTCGATGTGATCGAAGGCCTGTCTCCGGCGATCGCGATCGATCAGAAGACGACGTCCAACAACCCGCGTTCCACAGTGGCAACGATCACGGAGATCTATGATTACCTGCGTCTTTTGTATGCGCGATGCGGCGTGGCGTATTGCCCGAACCACAACGAACCGATCGAGGCAATGACGATCACTTCGATGATCCGCAACATCATGGCCTTTGAAAACGGTGAACGCATGGAAATACTGGCCAACGTCGTGACCAACCGCAAGGGGACCTTCAAGGACCTTTTTGAAAAACTGAAGAAAGACGGCTTCCTTCGTCTGTATGTCGATGACGAACTCTTCGACATCGATGAGGTGCCGGAATTAGATAAAAACAAGCGCCACAACATCGAAGTCGTTGTCGACAGGATCGTCAAGAAAGACGGCATTGAAACAAGACTCTCCGATTCCCTGGAGATCGCTTTACGTCTGGCGGATGGGACCTGTGAGATCAAACATGGCGGCAAGAAAGACCTCTTTTCTTCCCACCAGGCCTGCCCGAAGTGCGGCTTCACGGTGCCGACGCTTGAACCGCGTCTGTTCTCGTTCAACTCGCCTTTAGGGGCTTGCGATGAATGCAAGGGCCTTGGAGTGACGATGTCGGTCGATCTCGACTATCTGATGCCGGATCGTTCCTTATCGATCGCGGAAGGCGGTATCCGCTACTACAAGAATATCTACGGAAGCAACAATCTTGAGTGGCAGAATTTCGCAACTTTACTGAAACATTACGGGATCTCCGAGACCAAACCGCTGGAAAAGATGACCAAAAAAGAGATGGACATCATCCTTTACGGTTCCACCGAAGAGATCCGTTATACCGTCACCTCCACAGGCGGTACGACCTACAATAAATTCGGCTATATCGAAGGCGTCAAGACTCTGATCGAGCGCCGCTATGAAGAGACGCAATCCAAGTTCGGCAAGGAATACTACGGTTCCTTCATGGTCGAATCGGAATGCAAGAAGTGCCATGGCGCAAGGCTCAACGACAAAGTCCTCTCCGTCAAAGTGGGAGGTCTCAATATCTACGAACACACAAGGATGTCGATCAGCAAGGCTTACCAGTTCGTCAATGAACTCAAACTCGATCCGATGCGTGCCGAGATCGCCAAGACTTTGCTGAACGAACTGCGTTCAAGACTTCGTTTTCTCTCGGATGTCGGTCTTGATTATCTGACACTGGACCGCGTTGCCGGATCCTTATCCGGAGGTGAGGCGCAGCGTATCCGTCTGGCGACCCAGATCGGCTCAGCTTTGACGGGTGTTTTGTACGTCCTGGATGAGCCTTCGATCGGCCTGCATCAGAAAGACAATGCCAAACTGATCGCGACCTTGAAGAAGATGCGCGATCTTGACAATACCGTCATCGTCGTCGAACACGACAGTGAGACGATGCTGGAATCTGACTATATCGTCGATATCGGACCAGGCGCCGGCAAGGATGGCGGACAGGTCGTCTTTGCAGGAACACCTCAGGAGATCCTGGTCGATGAAAATTCGATCACCGGTCAGTATCTGTCCTTCCGCAAGCAGATCCCGATCCCGGAAAAGCGAAGGAAAGGAAACGGCAAGAAGATCACGATCATCGGTGCGGAAGAAAACAACCTGAAAAACATCGATGTCTCCATACCTTTGGGCAAATTTACGGTCGTGACCGGGGTATCGGGTTCGGGCAAGTCTTCACTGATCATCGAGACTCTGACCAAGTCGATCATGAAGTCGCTGGACCGCGTCAAGATCCGTCCGGGCAAAGTGAAGAAAGTGGAAGGTCTCAAGAACATTGACAAGATCGTCTACATCACCCAGGATCCGATCGGCCGTACGCCGCGTTCCAATCCGGCGACTTATACCGGTGTCTTCGATGACATCCGCGATCTTTATGCGATGACTCCGGATTCCAAGGAGAGGGGATACACCAAGTCACGTTATTCCTTCAACGTGCCGGGCGGACGCTGCGAAGCCTGCTATGGCGATGGCGTCAAGCGCATCTCGATGCTGTTCATTCCGGATGTCTATGTGGAATGTGAAGAGTGTCATGGCAAGCGCTACAACGCGGAAACATTAGAAGTGCGCTATAAAGGCAAGAACATCTATGACGTGCTCAAGATGTCGGTCAAGGAAGCCCTGGAATTCTTCAAGAATCATAAAAAGATCAAAGATAAACTGCAGGTCTTATACGATGTCGGTTTGGGCTATATCGAACTCGGCCAGTCGGCAACGACACTTTCCGGCGGTGAGGCACAGCGTGTCAAGCTTGCTTCGGAACTGCAGAAAAAGCCGACCGGAAAAACGATGTTCGTCCTCGATGAGCCGACGACGGGCCTTCATATGGACGATGTCCTCAAGCTGATCCGCATCATCGACCGCATCGTCGACAATGGCGATTCGGTTGTTGTGATCGAACACAACCTTGATGTCATCAAGTGTGCTGACCATATCATCGATCTGGGACCGGATGGCGGTGACAAGGGCGGACAGATCGTTGCCCAGGGCACCCCGGAAGAGGTCGCAGAAGTGGAATCATCCTATACCGGTGTATATCTGAAGAAAGTGTTAGGTGAAAAACATGGCTAATGAAGAACTCAATAAACGCGTTTACGTCAGACAGATCAAGGAACATCTCTCCCTGGAACAGCTGACCGGCAATGAAGACTCATTGAACCGCTGGGCGATCGCACCGGACATCAACCGTCCGGGTCTGGAACTTAGCGGCTATCTTGAATCCAATGATCTCAAGCGTGTGGTCATTTTGGGTACCAAGGAATTTGAATTCATGTCGAAGTTCGATTATGATACGCAGCGTTCCCGCTTTGAAGTCGTCACCGACTCGTTTACGCCATGCATCATCTGTTCCGGCGGTTTCAAGCGGATGGATTCTCTGCTGGATCTTGCCAGGGATAAAAACTTCCCGGTCTTCCGCTACGAAGGACTGACCTATCAGCTGATCGTCGACCTGGTCTCCTTCCTTTCGGAAAAACTGGCGCCGACCGATTCGATCTACGGCGTCATGATGAACATCTATGGAAAGGGCATCATGATCACCGGTAAATCCGGCATCGGTAAATCCGAACTTGCACTGGATCTGATCGATCGCGGACACATGTTAGTCGCCGATGACCGTGTCGATGTGACAAGAGTGCACAAATCGATCATCTGCACGGCACCGAAACTCTTAAAGCGCATGCTGGAGATCCGCGGTGTCGGCATCGTCGATGTCACAAGGGCCTTTGGTGCCAACGCCTATTTGAATCGCTGTCAGCTCGATTTTGTGATCAAGCTGGTCAAATACGATGAGTCGATGGAATCCGATCGTCTCAATCCGATCAATGAAAGCTTCAATGTTTTGGGACTGGAAGTGCCGATGCTGGTGATACCGATCACCGAAGGCAAGCAGCTCTCCGTCATCATTGAAGCCGCTGTTTCCAGCTATCTTCTGACAAAACTTGGATTCAATTCCAACGAAGACTTCAAGAACCGCTATCGTGAAGAGCTGGAAAGAAAAGGAGGCAAACAATGATCCGATTTTTTCCGGATGGCCAGACCTTTGTCGCGTTTTCTCTGTTTGGCTTGAACTTTGATATCCGCTGGTATGCCGTCTGCATCATGACCGGGGCATTGCTGGCATATGTGATCGCCAAAAAGGAGATCAAAAAGGCAAAGTATATCTCGCTGGACTTCTTTGATTCCTTCTTCATCTATACCTTATGGGTCGGGATCTTAGGTGCGAGACTCTGGTATTGTATCTTCTATAACTTCGCGTATTATATTTCAGATCCTGTGGCGATCATAAGGATCTGGGATGGCGGCCTGGCAATACAGGGCGGCATCGTGGCAGGTGCTTTATTCGCGTATTTCTACGTCAAAAAGAACCGCTATTCGTTTTCAAAACTCGTCGATATCATACTTCCGAATGTCATGCTGGCACAGGCCTTTGGCCGCTGGGGCAACTTTGCCAACCAGGAATGTCATGGCGGTGAGGTATCGGAAGCCTATTTCAATGGCATCCTTTCATTCCTGAAAAACGGCATGTACATCAAGGGACATTACTATGAACCTTTGTTCTTCTATGAATCGATGTTGTGTTTACTGGGCTGGGCTTTGATCTGGTTCGTCTTAAAGAAACACCAGAACAAAAGGGGAGACCTGGGTTACGCTTATCTGATGTGGTATGGTGTGATCCGCTTCTTCATTGAAGGAAGAAGGACCGACTCACTGTATTTCGGTAATTTCCGTATGGCACAGCTGACCTCGATCGCTTTTCTGATCATCGGGATCTTAGGCTACCTTGGTGTCTTTGACCGTTTCCTCAAAAAGGAAAAACCGACATTGCTGTTTGATTTTGATGGCACACTGATGGATACTTCCGAAAGCATCTATGAAGCCTTCAGAGCATTGTTCAAAAAGTATTCCGATGAAAAGCTCTTCACCGATGAAGTCAAGGAAGAAGTTTTGGGTCCGGCACTTCGTGACACATTCCCGAAGTACTTCCCGGGCATCGATTACGATACGCTGTATAAGGATTATCACGCAAGACAGGTCGAGGTTGCACCGATCGTCAATCATCCGACTTTAAATGCAGTTGAGACATTGAAGAAGCTTCATGAAGAAGGCTATAAGATCGGTATCATTTCAACAAGATCCCACGAAGGTATCGAAGGCTTATTGAAGGACAATGGACTGGAGTCCTATATCGATGATATCTGCGGTCTGAAGGATGTCGAAAACCTCAAACCGGATCCGGAAGCCATATTCAAGCTGATCAACAAGAACAAGTGGAACAGGGAAGCCGTCATGATCGGCGATTCTCTGATGGATATCCGCTGCGGCAAGAACTATGGTGCATTCACGGTTGCCTTCTTAAACAATCCGAAGCGTTCAGAACAGCTTTCCAGGGAAGCGAACCGCTGCATCAGCGACATGAATGATCTGCTTGAGATCTTGAATACGGTAAATGCATTCACATATGACGAAAAATAGAGAGTTCATCTCTATTTTTTTGATGCATAAAGAAATCAGAAGTATAATGATAAAAAACAGGAGGCGTATATGGTAACAGTTTTACAACATCCTTTGATCACGCATAAACTGGCATTGATGCGTATGGAAACGACCGGACATAAGGATTTCAGAGAGAATCTTGATGAGATTGCTTCTTTGATGGCATATGAAGTCTGCAGAGATCTTCCGATGGAAGATGTTCACATCACTACTCCGATGGGACCATGTGATACGCAAATGTTAAAAGGTGAGATCATTTTAGTCCCGATCTTAAGGGCAGGCATGGGACTGGTCAACGGCATCATGGATCTGATCCCGACGGCAAAAGTCGGTTTCATGGGTCTTTACAGGGACGAAGAAACACTTGAACCGGTCGAATACTTTGCGAAATTCCCGAAAGAACTCGACGAAGGTATCGTTTTAGTCCTCGACCCGATGCTGGCGACGGGAGGAAGCGCCATTGCAGCTGTCAACAAGCTCAAGGAAAGAGGCGCCAAGAACATCCGTATGGTATGTCTGGTTGGTGCACCGGAAGGCGTCAAGGCGTTCACGGAAGCACATCCGGATGTTGATCTCTATCTGGCAGCACTCGATGATCACCTAAACGAAATCGGCTACATCGTACCAGGTCTTGGCGATGCGGGCGATCGTATCTACGGTACAAAATAAACAAAACAAGAGCCGCAAGGCTCTTTTCTTAACTCTGATGAATATTAAAAAAAAGGACTTCAGAAGCGAAGTCCTTTGATTTGTGCAGAATGACGGATCATGGCTTTGGAGAAGGAACGCGTCAGTGAACCTTCACTCTTGTAGTATTTGCCCGTCTCTTTTAAGATCACAAAGATCGCACCGAGTGCCAGGAAGAAGGTCCAGCTGTCTTTGGAGGCGGCGATCTTTTTGGTCGAGGCATTGATGTGCTCCAGGTGTTCATTGATCGGCTTTGTCTTGTCGAGTGTGACATTTACACCTTTCAGGGTCTTCATGACTTTGGTAAGAAGGATGATGAGACACACAAGGATGGCAATGCCCAATGGTATATAGGAATATAAGATAATCCTGTTGATCAGTTCCATACTCTTATTTTACAACTTTCTGTATGATTTCTTCACCGATCTTATCGGGAGCTTTGCCTCTGGTGAATTCCTTGATCTTTTCGATCTTGTTTTCATCATCCAGGGCAAAGATATAGGTGACTTCCGTATCGTAAAGCCGATCGATCAGAACGGTCTGGGAAGAAAGATAGTAGTCGATGCGATTGGCTGCTTCATAGGAAAGCTTAAGCTCATATTTTGGAAGGACGACATCTTCAAGAAGCGTTCCTGTTTTAAGACACTCACTGCAGGCGGAAGAGTAGGCTCTTATGAGTCCGCCGGCGCCTAATTTGATGCCGCCAAAATAGCGCACGACCAGAGCACAGGTCTCATCCATCCCGTTTTTCTCTAAAACATTAAGTATCGGCGCACCAGCCGTGCCGGAAGGTTCGCCATCATCGGACGAGCGTTTGATGTTATGGCAGATCAAAGCGGAACAAACGTGAGTTGCGTCATAGTGCTTCTTTTTGATCTGTGCAAGATAATCCTTATATTCCTCTTCCGTTTTCACGCGCTTCATGTAACAGATGAATTCGGAGCGTTCGATGGTAATGGAATGGATCGTTTCCTGTTTCAAATACATACCTTCATTTTATAAAAACTATGCTAGAATTGGAAATGTTGTGAGGTTAGTTTTATGAGAAGTCTTGAAGAAATACTGAATGAACTCAATGCTGCCGAGAAGGAATATGCCCGTAAGTGCGAGCAATACGGCATTGAGGAAAAAAGCAAAAAGAAAAAGACGGATGAAAACTCTGGTCTGAAGGACAGTAGGCAATAATTGGCCTACTTTTTTTATAAATACTGATGGTATAATAGGTATGTATTTTAGGAGGAGTTTTGTTATGGCTAAAAAGCTGGTTACAGATTTACAGGTAGCGGGCAAGAAGGTCATCGTCAGAGTTGACTTCAATGTTCCGCACAAAGGTGATGTGATCACCGACGACAACAGGATCGTCGCTGCATTGCCTACGATCAAGTACTTACTTGAAAACAACGCAAAAGTCATCTTACTTTCACACTTAGGCAAGGTCGACTACAAGAAGAGCGAAGAAGAGATCGAAGCTGCAAAGAAGAAAAACAACATGGAAATCGTTGCAAAGAAGCTTCAGGAATATCTTCCGAACAACAAAGTCATCTTCGTCAATGCAACAAGAGGTGAAGAACTCGAGAACGCTGTCGCCAACATGAACGAAGGCGAAGTCGTCTTAATGCAGAACACCAGATACGAAAAGGGCGAATCCAAGAACGATCCGGAACTTGGCAAGTACTGGGCTTCCTTAGGCGATCTGTTCGTTGAAGATGCATTCGGTTCTGTCCACAGAGCTCATGCTTCAACTGTCGGTATTCCTAGCAATTTGCCAAGTGCTGCCGGTTTCCTGGTTGAAAAGGAACTCAAGTTCTTAGGCGATGCCGTTGAAAACCCAGTCAGACCGTTTGTTGGTATCTTAGGCGGTGCGAAAGTTGCAGATAAACTGAAAGTCATCAACAACCTGCTTGAAAAGTGTGACACGCTGATCATCGGCGGCGGTATGGCTTATACATTCTTAAAGGCTCAGGGCAAGGAGATCGGTTCTTCCTTAGTCGATGATGAAAAGCTCGACTACTGCAAAGAAATGATCGAAAAGGCTGCAAGCCTTGGCAAAGAACTTCTTTTACCGGTCGATACAGTCGTAGCAGACCACTTCCCAGATCCGATCGATGGACCGATCGAAACAGAAGTCGTTTCTTCCGATGCGATCCCGGCTGCTAAGCAGGGTCTCGACATTGGTCCGAAGACTGCTGCATTATTCGCTGAAAAGGTCAAAGCAGCCAAGACTGTCGTCTGGAATGGTCCGATGGGCGTATTCGAGAACCCGACATTAGCTACTGGTACGAATGAAGTCGCTAAGGCTTTGGCTGAGTGCGATGGCACAACGATCATCGGCGGCGGTGATTCCGCAGCTGCGATCAAACAGCTCGGCTATGCTGACAAGGTCAGCCATGTCTCTACCGGTGGTGGTGCTTCCCTTGAGTTCTTAGAGGGCAACGGTTTACCGGGTGTTGATATCATTAACGAAAAATAAGGAAGGCTAAAATGAGAAAACCTATTATCGTTGGTAACTGGAAAATGAACAAGACTCCTTCAGAAGCTCTTGAATTCATGAAGGGTATCGAAGAAGTCCTGACTGGTGAAGAAGCTGCCGATTACGGCGTAGGCGCACCATATGTCGATCTTGACGTCTGTGTCAAAAACGCAAAGAATCTGATCATCGCTGCTGAAAACTGCAACGAAAAGGATTCCGGCGCTTACACGGGTGAAGTATCTGTTCCGATGCTCAAAGAAGTCGGTATCACATACTGCATCATCGGCCACAGTGAAAGAAGGACTTACTACAACGAGACCAATGAGGCTTGTGCATTAAAGGCCAAGAGGCTCTTCGCCGACAACATCATTCCGATCCTTTGCATCGGTGAGACCGAAGCAGAGTATGATGCAGGAAAGACAGCTGAAGTCATCAAGACACAGCTTGCCGGCTCTCTTGCAGGACTTGATGCAAACGAAGTTGCAAGAATGGTCATCGCTTATGAACCGATCTGGGCGATCGGTACTGGCAAATCCGCGACGAAAGAGATCGCGCAGGATTGCTGCAAACTCGTCAGAGATACAGTCAAGGCATTATACGATGAAGAGACTGCTGCTTCTGTAAGAGTTCAGTACGGTGGTTCCGTAAAACCGACAAATATTAAAGAATATATGGCTTGTGAAGATATCGATGGTGCTCTGATCGGCGGTGCTTCACTTAAAGTTGATTCATTTAAGGAAATAATTGACGCTACTAAATAGGAGGAAAAACGTATGTCTGCAATTATTGATGTTTATGCTCGCGAAATTATCGACTCACGTGGTAACCCAACTGTAGAAGTTGAAGTTGCTACTGAATCCGGTGCTTTCGGCCGTGCAATGGTACCTTCCGGTGCTTCCACAGGTGAAAGAGAAGCTCTCGAATTAAGAGATGGTGATACTTCTCGTTTCTCAGGCAAGGGCGTTCTGAAGGCTGTCAACAATGTCAACGAGATCATCGCTCCGGCTTTGATCGGTTACGATGTAACTGACCAGGCTCTGATCGACAAGAAGATGATCGAACTCGATGGCACAAAGGATAAGTCTCATTTAGGTGCTAACGCAATGTTAGGTGTTTCCCTTGCTTGCGCAAGAGCTGCTGCTGATTTCTATGGCATGCCTTTATACAAGTACTTAGGCGGTGCTAACGGCAAGACTTTACCAGTACCGATGCTCAACGTCTTAAACGGCGGCAAGCACGCTGATTCTACTGTTGATATGCAGGAATTCATGATCATGCCTTACGGTGCTCCTTCTTTCAAGGAAGCGATCAGATGGTCTGCTGAAGTATTCCATGCTTTAAAGAAAGTCTTAAAGTCAAAAGGTTACTCTACTGCTGTCGGTGATGAAGGCGGCTACGCTCCAAACTGCACAGAAGGTAATGAAGAACCTCTGAAGCTCATCGTTGCTGCAATCGAATTAGCAGGCTACAAGCCAGGTATCGACTTCGGTATCTGCATGGACCCGGCTTCTTCTGAATTCTACAACACTGAAACCGGCAACTATGAACTGACAAGATCCGGCCAGGGCGTCAAGACGACTGATGAAATGATCGACATGTACGCTGACTGGTGTGAAAAATATCCGATCATCTCGATCGAAGACGGTCTTGCAGAGAATGACTGGGACGGCTGGAAGAAACTCATGGCTCGCTTAGGCGACAAGATCCAGTTAGTCGGTGATGACCTCTTCGTTACAAACGTTGAGTACATCAAGAAGGGTATCGACCTCCATTGCGCTAACTCCGTTCTGATCAAGCTGAACCAGATCGGTACATTAACAGAAACTCTGGATGCCATCGAACTGGCTAAGAGAAACAACATGACTGCTGTTGTCTCCCACAGATCCGGTGAAACTGAAGATACAACAATCGCTGACCTGGTTGTCGGTGTCAATGCCGGCCAGATCAAGACTGGTTCTATGTCCAGAACAGACCGTATCGCTAAGTACAACCAGCTGCTCAG
>DESX01000093.1 GCA_002362065.1 Solobacterium sp. UBA3303 | reverse complement strand
TCATCTATTATCTTGTCTACACCAACATCGTCCGCTGGGACAAGATGGTCGCTGCCGTCTTTGTCATCTCGGTCAATACTGGTGCTTATATGGCTGAGATCATCCGTTCTGGTATTCAGGCGGTCGATCCGGGACAGAATGAAGCAGCCAGATCTCTTGGCATGTCATCCATGCAGACGATGAGGGACATCGTCCTTCCCCAGGCGATCAAAAATGCCTTCCCTGCGATCGGCAACGAGCTGATCGTCAATATCAAGGACTCTTCTGTTTTGATGATCATATCGATCACCGAACTGATGTTTCAGTCCAATTCCATTGCCGGTACGACGTATCGCTTCACCGAGACCTATTTTGTCACCGCAATGATCTATTTATGCATGACTTCCGTTTCATCGGTCATACTGAATTTCATCGAAAAAAAGATGAACAATACAAAGACTTCTTTACCGCAGTCAGACACGGACTTTAGAAGCATCACAATGGCAAAGGAGAAAATCTGAAATGGCAATGATCGAAGTAAAAAATGTAGCAAAGAGCTTCGATGGACTCAGTGTTTTAAAAGGGATCAGTTTTGAAGTAAACAAAGGTGAAGTCGTCTGCCTGATCGGACCTTCGGGATCGGGCAAATCAACGATGTTAAGATGCATCAACCTGCTTGAAGACATCGATGAAGGAAGTATCGTCGTCCTGGGACAGGATATTTCAAATATCAGTGACATCAACGGTTTCCGTTCCAAAGTCGGCATGGTCTTTCAGCAGTTCAACCTGTTCAGCAACATGAACGTCATCGGCAACTGTACCATCGCCCAGAAGCGTGTGCTCAAGATCGATGAGGAGACTGCAAAGAAAAAAGCCATGATGCATCTTGAACATGTCGGCATGGCCGATTTCGCGAATGCCTTTCCTTCCACCCTTTCCGGTGGCCAGAAGCAGCGTGTCGCGATCGCCAGAGCTCTGTGCATGGATCCGGAGATCTTATTATTTGATGAGCCGACCTCCGCACTTGATCCGGAGATGGTCGATGAAGTCCTCAATGTCATGAAAGATCTATCAGCCCAGGATATGACGATGTTAGTCGTAACACATGAAATGGGATTTGCCAGAGATGTGGCAGACAAGATCGTCTTCATGGACGGCGGTGTCGTGACCGAACAGGGATCACCGGCCGAAATATTCAACAATCCGAAAAACGAACGGACGAGACAATTCTTAAAACGAGTACTTTAAAAGGAAGCGATGCGCTTCCTTTTTCTATAGATCGATACGTTCGACTCTCACCCTGCCGTCATCAAGCAGATAAACTCTGGCGTAGGATGGCGAGGTCAGATCCCGGTTGTATAAGGTCGATCCGGGGTTGATGAAGTGGATATTACTGAAGATGTCATTGGCAAAGGTATGGGTGTGTCCATAAAAGACGATATCCGCCTTGACGCTGCGGGCCTTGTCGATCATCAGTTTCTTTGAGAAGGTATAGCCGGTCCCATGGAACATGTAGATCCTGTGCCCGGCGAGTTCAAACATGCGATCCTTCGGATAATCGAATGACCAGTCATTGTTTCCTTCGACAGAAACAAATGGCGAAAGTTCCTCGGGCGGAACAAGCGAATCGCCGCAATGAAAATAATAATCACAGGCCGGATTGTCAGACAGGATCTTGTTGATGGACATCATGTCACCATGATTGTCGGAACACAAACATATCTTCAGCATTTGAGTAGAAAATCCTCTCCTTTGATCACTTCACGGTCGGACAGATCACCAAAACCGATCTGCCTGAGGCATTCATAAGCGCCGATCGCTGCACAGTTGGAAAGATTGAGACTTCTCGCATCTGCACGCATCGGGATGCGATAACATTCATCCAGGTGATCCTTCAGGATCTGTTTGTCGATGCCTGTTGATTCCTTGCCGAAGATCAGATAGATATCTTCCGCATTTTTATCAAATTTGCATTCCGCGAAGGATTTTAAAGCATAACGGGTAAAGTAGACGAACTGCCCTTTTCTACCCTTATAGAATTCATCCCAGTTTTCATAGAGATCATAATCGCATTCCGAGATGTAATCCATACCGGAGCGTTTCAGATGTTTTTCATCCAGTGAGAAACCAAGAGGCTTGATCAGATGAAGCTTCATCTCAAAGACCATGCAGGTGCGCATGATGTTTCCGGTATTGTGCGGGATCTCCGGTTCAAATAAGACGATATGGATCATAGAGTCCCCTTTTTTGTGACGAAACGAAGTACAAAATATGAAAGTGCTAATATTGCAATGAATGTAACGACGATCGTGATGACCAGATGATTGAAGAATTCCGGCGGTACGATCATGATCAGGATGTCTTTCCTCAGATCCAGGATCCATAATTCATTGGTCGGGAAAAAGACGTGATGGAACATCGTCCAGAAGGAATCGAAGTCGATCAGGATCCATACGCCAAGTACCAGTAGGACCATTCCTGCGGCCATCAGAACTTTCTTATAGGCTTTAAACAGGAAGGAAAGCTCTTTTTTGAACACCGCATAAAAAACAGCGATCAATGAAATGATCGAAGTCATGATCAGCAAGGTGTTAGCGGTCAGATTGAGATTTCGCACATCGATCATGTGCAGTTTCTCTTCATCGGTAAAGATCTCTCTGTTTTGTCCTTTGACATTCATCTGGATATCCAGGGATGCATTTGGATCATTGAGATAGGAAAGCGTGAAATGGGTCAGTTTATCCAGATCTTCTTCCGAGATGCCGATATGATCGGCAATGGTATTTCCATAGAGTCTGAGCTTGGAGTGTTCAGAGCGGTAAAACGACTCGTTGAAGGCCCAGAAATGGACGGAAAACAGCAAAGCGGCAATGATGAAACAGATGGCTACGATCGAATAGATGGGTCTATCAGAACTTTTCTTTTGCATCGAGGATCCATTTCTTCAGTGCTTTTGCACGATGCGAGTAGACATTCTTGTACTCTTCGCCTAGTTCTGCTTCCGTCTTGTTGTATTCCGGGATCATAAAGATCGGGTCGTAGCCAAAACCCTTGTCTCCGGCCGGCGCATAGGCGATGCTTCCTTCATTGACGCCCTTGTAATAATGGACTTCATTGTTCTTGTCGATATAACAAAGGCAATCCACAAACTGTGCCCCTCTTTGGCTGACGTCTTTCATGACGTCGACGATGTATTCGCATTTGGCCGGATAATCCATTTCCGGCAAAAAACGTGCTGAATGGATGCCAGGCTTTCCATCGAAATAATCGATGCAGATGCCAGAATCATCCGCTATGGTCGGTAAATGAAATAAGTCGTGATAGTATTTTGCCTTGATATAGGCATTTTCTTCAAATGTTTCACCGTTTTCATCCGGTTCTTCATGATGTCCCATGTCTTTGGGACAAAGAAGTTCCAGTTCAACGCCATTCTGTTTCAGGATATCGTCGATCTCCGAGATCTTATGGGCGTTATTGGAAGCAATAAATAGTTTTCTCATAATAATGAATTATAATATAAAAACTGTAATTTTCAATTACAAGTCGGTTTCATATAAAACGATATTTTATTCGTTTCATCTTTAAATATCGCTCAGAAGGCTTAAAAAAGCTTCAGAAGAGATCTGAAGCTTAATCGATCGAGAATTTTTCAATGATCTTGGAGACCAGCGGATGTCTTACGACATCGCTGCCGGTAAATTCGATGAAACCGACTTCCGGGATCTCCTTGAGTTTTTCACAGGCGATCTTGAGTCCGCTTCTTGTCTTGTTGATGTTGAGATCGACCTGGGTGATATCGCCATTGACCACCATCTTGGAATTGAAACCAAGCCTCGTTAAGAACATCAGCATCTGTTTGTCTGTGGTATTCTGCGCTTCATCCAGGAT
>DESX01000011.1:2106-7838 GCA_002362065.1 Solobacterium sp. UBA3303 | reverse complement strand
CGTGCCGGCTTAGTTGATCCTTTGGATTACTACATAACTAGACATTCCCTAAAGCAAAATTTGATTTGATTGAACCGCCGTATGCCGATCGGCACATACGGTGGTGTGAGAGGGGCTAGAAAATAGTCCCTACTCGATTAAACTATGAAACATTGAGGTTATCATAAATATATGAAGAAGATTTTAATTTCTTTTCTGATCCTGTTTTCACTCTGTGCATGTACGGCAAAAGAAGAAAACATTGAAGGACCGCTGATCCATGAAGTGCTTGAAGATCCTTCTTTTGATGAGGATGCACTTTATGAATATCTTTCGCATAGGGAAGAAACAGTCTTTATGGTCAGCGATATGATCAGACCGCTGCATCCGGATGGTACGGCCTCTGATTTGAAAGTCTATGCGATATTTTGCAATGATTCGATCATTTCTCTGACGCTATGCTCAGATATCTGCGAATTCAATGAAAATGAAAAGCTGCTAGAAGAGATGAATAAAAATGAATACAGTCTGATCATGCAAACCAATGAAGGACTCTGCTATGTATCAAAGGATCAGATCATTCCATTCAATGAAGAACAGGGAGCAAACGAAAAAGAGATGAAAAAGCTGAAAGGAATAAAAACAAGGATCACTGAATCAAATCCTTTGAATAAGCCAAAAAGAAAGATCGAGATCAGCAAGCCTGAAGAAAAGACTGCATCAAAGACAGCACGCATCGTCGTTCGCTTTACAGAAGGGGACGAAGATGAAAAAGCGAAAAAGTTTGAAGAATTCAGTAAGGCAAAGTTTTTGAACAGGATGATCAGCGCACCCCTCTATGTTTATCAGATCGGGTATGACAATGAGAAAGCTCTGAAGAAACTGCTTGAAGACTACGCATCATTAGAATATGTGGAAACGGTGCAGATCGACGGGCAAAGTGAGCTGATCGACCCGGTCAAAGAGAGGGAATAAAGCAATATTTCCGGGAAATAATTTTAAGGAAATCATAAGAAAATGGGGTATAAAAGCGAATTTTATACCCTTTATTTTGTATGTAAACGCTTGCAAAAAGATACACCGATGTGCGTTGTATAAATGATATTTCAAAAAGTGCCTAAAATAAGCCTTTTTGAATAAAAACTTATTGAAAATCCCCAGATAAAATCATATAATATACGAGCGCTCGCGAAGATATGGAAGATTGCTGGCACACGAATAACCGTGTGATAACCAGGGAACTTACAGGGAGCGAGTTATCCCCAAAGGGGATTAATGGAATACAGGAGGAAAATTCTATGGCAAAAAACAACGTAAGAATCAAATTAAAAGCTTACGAACACAGATCATTGGATGCAGCGACGGAAAAGATCGTCAAGGCTGCTGAAGATGGCGGTGTCAAGAAGGTCATCGGACCTATCCCGCTTCCTACAGAGAAGCAGATCGTAACTGTCTTAAGATCCGTTCATGTCAACAAGGATTCAAGAGAACAGTTCGAAATCAGAACGCACAAGCGTTTGATCGAAATCATTGGGCCAAGTGCTAAGACGATCGATGCCCTCAGCCGTCTGGAACTGCCTAGTGGCGTAGATATTGAAATCAAGTTATAAGGATTAGAAAGGTGAACATCATGAAAGGAATACTTGGAAGAAAGCTTGGTATGACTCAGGTCTTCACTGCCGATGGTAATCTTATCCCTGTCACTGTAATCGAAGTTGAACCAAACACCGTATTACAGAAGAAGAATGCTGAAACCGATGGTTATGAAGCATTACAGTTAGGTTACCAGGACAAGAAAGAATCTCGTGCAAACAAGCCGGAAATCGGCCACGCCAAGAAGGCTGGCTCAGCTCCGAAACAGTTCATTAAGGAAGTCAGAAGCGACGAAATGGACTATGAAGTCGGTGCAGAAGTAAAAGTTGATATCTTTTCCGCTGGTGATATGGTAGACGTTACTGGTATCTCTAAGGGTAAAGGATATACAGGAACAATCAAGCGTTATCACGCACATATGCTGCCGGAAACTCACGGTGCCGGACCTGTCCACAGACATGTCGGTTCCATGGCTACGACCGGTAGAAACAACGGACGTATCGAAAAGAATACACCGATGCCTGGACAGGACGGCGGATTCAAGACGACGAACCAGAATCTGGAAGTCATCAAAGTCGATACAGAAAAGAATTATATGCTGGTCAAGGGCAACGTACCGGGTCCGAAGAGAGGCCTGGTCATGGTAAAGACCACAACAAAGAAGATCAAACATGTAGAACCTCAGGTTCTCTTAACAAAGGAGGCTGAATAATTATGAAGTTAGATGTCTTAGATTTAACTGGAAAGAAAGTCGGCGACGTAGAACTTAACGATTCAGTATTCCAGTGCGAAGTCAACGAGCAGGCTATCTTCGATGCATTGCTCAGACAGCAGTCTTCCTGGAGACAGGGAACGCATGATACAAAGGGCAGAAGCGAAGTATCAGGTGGCGGCAAGAAGCCTTTCAGACAGAAAGGTACAGGCAGAGCCAGACAGGGTTCCACCCGTGCTACACAGTTCAGACACGGCGGCGTCCCATTCGGTCCGACTCCTAGAAGCCACACATTCAAACTCAACAGAAAAGTCAGAAGACTGGCATTGCGTTCAGGTCTGACGCTCAAGGCTAACAGCAACAACATCATCTGCGTTGAAAACGTAGAGATGCCTTCGATCAAGACGAAAGACTTCGTCAAGGTCCTCAAGGACTTAGGCATCGAGAGAAAAGCCTTATTCGTAGTCGATTTCGAAGAAAGCTTCGACAACGCCTACATGAGCTTGAGAAACTTAGGCAATATCGTCATGGTATCAGTCGAAGGTCTCAACATCTATGATCTGCAGAATGCAGGCAAGTTAGTCCTTACCAAGACAGCTGCAGAAAGATTAGGGGAGGTATTAGGCAATGAGTAACGCCAGAGACATCATCGTTCGTCCTCTTGTTACAGAAAAAACGATCAGGAGCCAGGAAGCTGGAAATACTGTCGTATTCGAAGTCAGAAAAGGCACCAACAAGGTCCAGATCAAACAGGCGATTGAAGAGATCTTCAACGTCAAGGTTGCAAACGTCAACGTTGTCAACCAGAAGCCGAAAACAAAACGTATGGGAAGATACGTCGGCAAGACAAACCATCTCAAGAAAGCTTATGTCAAGCTCAAAGATGGTTACACGATCGATATCCTGCAGGATAAGTAATCGATCAAACTATCGGAAGAAAAATGCTATTTCCGGATAATTGCATAAAGAAAGGTAAATAAATAAAATGGCTATTAAAAAATACAAGCCTACGACTCCTGGCAGACGTGGTATGACTACTCTGACCTTCGAAGAGATCACTAAGACAAAACCTGAAAAGGCCCTCTTAGCCTCCAAGAAGTCCAAGGGTGGCCGCAACAACATGGGCAGGATCACAAGCAGGCATCAGGGCGGTGGTCACAAGCAGCAGTACAGGATCATCGACTTCAAGAGAAATAAAGATAATATCCCGGCAACTGTCAGAGCGATCGAATACGATCCGAACAGAAACGCCAACATCGCCTTACTGTTCTATGCAGATGGTGAAAAAAGATATATCATCGCGCCAAAAGATCTCAACGTCGGTATGACTGTCATCTCCGGCGAAAAGGCAGATATCAAGACTGGTAACTGCTGTGAGATGAGATATATGCCGGAAGGTACGATCGTACACAACATCGAGTTAAAACCTGGCAAGGGCGGCCAGCTAGCAAGAGCAGCAGGCGCCAGCGCTCAGATCTTAGCGATCGAAGACAAGTACGTTACCATCCGTTTAGCTTCCACTGAAATGAGAAAGATCTTAGGCAATTGCCGTGCAACGATCGGTGTTGTCGGCAACGAAGACTACTCTCTTGTCAACTGGGGCAAGGCCGGCAGGATCCGCTGGAAAGGTGTCCGTCCGCAATCAAGAGGTTCTGTTATGAACCCTGTTGACCACCCTCATGGTGGTGGTGAAGGCCGCTCACCGATCGGTCGTAAGTCTCCGATGACGCCTTGGGGCAAGAAAGCTATGGGTGTCAAGACCAGAAAGAGCAAGAATGCTTCTAATGATCTGATCATCAGAAGAAGGAATGATAAGTAGAAAGGGGAAGGAAAATGAGTAGAAGTTTAAAGAAGGGCCCATTCGTAGATGAATACCTGCTTAAGAAAGTAGAAGCTCTGAATGCGGCTGGCAAAAAAGAAGTCATCAAGACTTGGTCAAGAAGATCTACAATCTTCCCTGCATTCGTCGAACACACATTCGCTGTTCACAATGGCAAGGAACATGTCCCTGTCTATGTCACAGAAGATATGGTCGGCCATAAGTTAGGCGAATTCGTATCAACCAGAAAATTCGGTGGACATGGTGCCAATGCCGATAAGAAAGCGTAGGAGTAAGTATGGCAAAGAAAAAAGTTGAAGAAGTCGTAAAGTCAGAACCTCGCGACGTTAAGGCAGTGGCAAAGACAGTCAGAGTCACGACCAGAAAAGCTAAGCTGGTCTTAGACCTGATCAGAGGCAAGGATGTCAAGGAAGCAGCTGCTATCCTGAAGTTCTTACCGAACAAGGCCGCAAGGATCACCGGCAAGGTCTTAAAGAGTGCATGTGCCAATGCGACACATAACTTCCAGATGGACGAAAGCAAGCTTTATGTCAAAGCGTGCTATGCCGATGAGGGTATCACTTTGAAGAGATATATGCCTCGTGCAAAGGGTTCTGCTTCATCGATCATGAAGAGGACCAGCCACATCACAGTGGTTGTAACTGAAAGGTAAGGGGGAAAACAATGGGTCAGAAAGTAAGTCCGATTGGATTAAGAATCGGCGTCATCCGTGATTGGGAATCCAGATGGTACGCTGAAAAAGAATATGGTGATTTATTGCTCGAAGACGTCAAGATCCGTGATTTCATCCTCAAGGAGTGTGCAGACTGCTTAGTCTCACGCGTTGAGATCGAAAGAAGCAAGAATCGCGTCAACCTTATCATCAGAACAGCTCGTCCGGGAATGTTCATCGGTTCCGATGGTTCCAAGATCGAAGATCTGAAGAAAAATTTAGTCAAGATGACAGGCGGCAAGGACATCAACATCAACATCGTTGAAGTTGCCAACCCTGATCTTGATGCAAGACTTGTCGCTTTGAAGATCGTCAAGATGCTCGAAGAAAGACAGTCCTTCCGTACGGCGCAGAAGCGTGCCATCCAGCAGACCATGAGATCCGGTGCCAAGGGCATCAAGACAGCGATCTCCGGCCGTTTAGGTGGTGCTGATATCGCCAGAAGCGAAGGTTATTCCGAAGGTTCCGTTTCCTTACACACACTTCGTTCCGATATCGATTATGCCTGGGAAGAAGCTATGACTGCATATGGCAAATTAGGCGTCAAGGTCTGGATCTGCCGTGGTGAAGTCTTACCGGGTGAAATGGTCAAGGAACCGGAAAGACCAAAATCAATGGGTCGTCCGCAGAGAGACAGAAGACCTAGAAGAGATTTCAGAAGACAGGAAGGCGAACAGACAACTGCACCTGCAGCTGCTGAAACCGCTCCTGCAGCTGAACCTGCAAAGGAGGATGCTGAATAATTATGTTAATGCCTAAAAGAACAAAATATCGTCGTCCTCATCGTCTGAGCTACGAAGGTAAGTCAAAAGCCGGCAGAGAAGTCGTGTTCGGCGAATACGGTCTGGTCGCAATGGAAGGCGGTTATGTCTCTTCCAACCAGATCGAGGCAGCCC
>DESX01000011.1:0-2063 GCA_002362065.1 Solobacterium sp. UBA3303 | reverse complement strand
CGAGGCAGCCCGTGTTGCCATGACCAGATTTATGAACCGTGGCGGTAAGGTCTGGATCAAGATCTTCCCGCAGCTGGCTATCACAAAGAAGCCTCTGGAAGTCCGTATGGGTTCCGGTAAAGGTGCTCCTGAAGGCTGGGTCGCAGTCGTTCAGAAGGGCAGAGTCATGTTTGAGATCGGCGGTGTCGATGAAGCGACTGCAAGAGAAGCTTTGAGACTCGGCCAGAACAAATTACCGGTCAAGGCAAAATTCGTGAAGAAAGGTGAATAGTTATGAACATCAAGGAAATCAGAGAAAAATCTTCCGAAGATCTGAAGAAGACTTTGGATGAAATGAAAGCCGAACTATTCGATCTTCGTTTCGCAAGAGCTACAGGCTCGATCGAAAATCCGATGCGCATCAGAGAACTGAAGAAGTCGATCGCTAGGATCTTAACTGTATTACACGAAAGAGAAGTAAAGGAGGGTTAATCAATGGAAAGAAACACACGCAGAACCTTAACGGGTGTTGTCACTTCTGACAAGATGGAAAAGACCATCGTCGTTGCCATCAACGAAAAGAAGAGCCATCCTTTATATGGCAAAGGTACGAAATTCACCAGAAAGTTCAAAGTCCGTGACGAAAACAATGAAGCCCATGTCGGTGACACTGTCGAGATCATGGAGACCAGAAACTTATCCAAGGAAGTTCACTTCCGTCTGGTCAGAGTCGTAGAAAAGGCAGTTATTCTGTAAGAGGGGGTCAAGATGATTAGTACTGAGACAAGATTAAGAGTCGCTGACAACACCGGTGCAAAAGAGCTGCTGGTCATCCGCTGCTTAGGCGGTTCAAGAAGAAAATATGCCAACATCGGTGATGTTGTCGTATGTTCCGTCAAGGATGCTACACCGGGCGGCACGGCCAAGAAGGGCCAGGTCGTCAAGGCGGTCATCGTCAGAACGAAATACGGTTTGAGAAGAGAAAACGGTTCCTTCATCAAGTTCGATGATAATGCGGCTGTCATCATCAAGGATGACAAGACTCCGTTAGGAACCAGAATTTTCGGCCCTGTGGCCAGAGAACTTCGTGACAAGGACTACATGAAGATCGTGTCCTTAGCACCAGAAGTATTATAGGAGGAAGCTATGAAGATCAAAAAAGGTGACAAAGTACAGGTTATCGCCGGCGATGACAAAGGTGTCGTAGCGGAAGTCGTAGCAGCTCTTCCTAGATCAAACAGAGTCATCGTTGAAGGTGTCAATGTCGTCAAAAGACATACGAAACCAAACAACGCCAACCCTGACGGCGGTATCGTCAATAAGGAATTGCCGATCAGCGTTTCCAATGTGAAACTCGTTGACGACAAGAAAAAGAAGACTGCTAAGAAGTCAACTAAGAAAACTGCAAAGGGGGCTAAGAAATAATGAACCGTTTACAGGAAAAATATAACAAAGAGATCAGACCGGCTCTGATCAAGAAGCACAACTACGAATCAACGATGGAGTGCCCGAAGATCGCGAAGATCGTCATCAACATGGGTGTCGGTGAAGCAGTTGCTGAACCGAAACAGCTTGAAGATGCAGTCGCTGATATGACAAAGATCGCCGGTCAGAAACCGGTCATCACAAAGGCAAAGAAGTCCATCGCGAACTTCAAACTGAGAGAGAACACGCCGATCGGCTGCAAGGTCACTCTCAGAGGTGAAAAGATGTATGACTTCTTAGATAAGCTCGTCAATATCTCCTTACCGCGTGTCAGAGATTTCCATGGTGTATCCAACACTGCATTCGACGGTAGAGGAAACTACACTCTTGGTATCAAAGAGCAGATCATCTTCCCGGAGATCGAATATGATAAGGTAAGCAAGGTCCGTGGTATGGATATCGTTATCGTTACCACTGCCAAGAACAATGAAGATGCCAAAGAGTTATTAACAGAACTCGGCATGCCGTTCGCGAAGTAAGGAAGGAGAACTTATGGCAAAGACATCAATGAAAGTTAAAGCACATCGTCCTGCAAAGTTCTCTACCAGAGCTTACACAAGATGTGAAAGATGCGGACGTCCGCATTCCGTATTAAGAAA
>DESX01000025.1 GCA_002362065.1 Solobacterium sp. UBA3303 | reverse complement strand
CCGATCCAGATATTGATGACGATGACCATGATCCTGGCAAGATTGGTGTCTTCCCAGAAACGGATGATGTGGCTCAAGTCCTTGATCAGGCCGGTATTTAATAACATACCGTTGACAAGACCATTTGCCGAGAACATCTTCGATACATACAGCAAGGAAATAAACTGCGGAACGGCACTCGTCAAAACAAGGATACCTCTCCACATCTTCTTGAATCTGATTCCCTTCTTGTTGATCATGATCGCTACAAACATACCCAGGAAGTAGTTTGTAAAAGTCGCAAAGAAGGCCCAGATCAAAGTCCAGGACAGGATCTCACCAAAGGCAACGGAGAGATTATTCTTGCCGAGATTGAGTGAGAATAAGGAATTGAAGTTATCAAGGCCGACCCAGGTAAACAGGTTGGAATAGCCATCGTGTGCCCCATCGTAATTGGTGAAGGCAACAAGGATCATGAATAAGATCGGAAGGACCGTAAAGAACAGTATGCCGGTCAAAGGAAGTGCCAGCAGTGTCTTGTGGAACTCTTCATCGAGCAGTGCGGAAAGATCATCTTTTGTTGATCTTAACTTCTTGCCCATCGCCAGGATCTGTTCCGAGAGCTTGTTTTGCTTGACATTCAGGCGCCATGTGTAGATAAAGGCGATGATGAAGATGATCGTAAGTACGCCATACAGCAGACACTTGAAGGAGTCATCGCCCGCAACTCTGACGTAGGTGTCAAGTTTTGGATCATAGACGGTTCCCGGAAGCTGTGTTCCCAGTGTCGGCAGTTTTCCCAGCCAGTAAAAACCGGTCGAGATCATATAGACGATAAAGACGACTTCCATCAGTAAGAACAAAAGTCCTCTTAAATACTGTCCCCTCATGATCGAGCCGAAGCCCATGATAAAGAAGGAAACCTTGGTTTTGTAGTCCCCTTTGGTAAATGTAGAAATGATATCGGAAATATCATCTTTGATCCAGACGAAGAATTTCTTTATAAAAGCACCGATCGCCTTGAACAAGGAAACAAACCAGGATGGAATGGCCTTGAAGGAATGAATGATTTTATAAAGGATGGTCTGGACTTTCGTCAGTCTTAAAAGATCGAGATCGCCGATATCTTCGAATAAACTGATATCTTTTGTATGATTTGTCTTTTCCATAGACGAATTCCCTTCTTTTGTTAAAAAGAAAGGCAGGCTGATGATGCAAGCCTGCCTTAAACAACGTTACAAGTGAAATTAGTTCTTGACGATCTTGATTTCCTTGCTGGAGAGGTTAGCAGAAACAGTGTAGTTGCCGGCCTCCAAGAAGATGATGTTGTTATCAGGGTTGTTCGCTGCGTCATACGGCTGAATCAGATCAGCACCTTCAGTGACCTGCTGGCAGCCCATGTCTGTGCCCCAGTCACCGGCAGCAACGATACGGCCGCCCATGTAGTCAGACTGCGGAACATCAAGAGTGATCGAGATGTTTTCGCCATCCTGCGTCATGACAGCAATTTCCGTATCTGCGTTGTTCCATTCATTCCAAGCACCTACGAATACGTAGCCGTTGAGAGAGAACAGAGCATCGATCGCAGCCTTGTAAGTATCAAGACCTGCCTGTAAGTCAGCATCAGAAGTAGCAGTTTCAGCAACTGTACCTAAGACCTTTGCGATATCCCACCAAGAACCATGGATCTGGCCCTGCGGAGTAGCGTATGCGTTCTGTGCAGCCAGTGCGACAAGCGTCGGATCGGAAGAAACAGCGTCTGTTGCCTGAGCAGCTAAATTGGAAGGACCCCAGCCGAAGCTTGTGAATCTTTCCATCTGGCATTCTTCACCGGTCAGATATAATGCAAGTCTCTGTAATGCTGAAGCCTTTGCAGGATCTGTCTGAGGCTTGACACCCATCAGCTTGTTGCCGGAGAAGGAACCTAAGTGATAAGTCTGGCCATCAACCGTGAAGCTTGGAAGATCAGCAACACCCATGTTATCGCCTAAGATCTCTTTGACAGTTGCAAGAGCCCAAGTACCGGTTACGACAACTGCAGAACCTTTGGAGAAGTCAGAACCGTCAGATGAGGAGTTGGCAGCCTTGGATTTCGCAAGGATCTGCATACCCTTCATAGCGGCTAAGCCTTCCGGAGAATCGAATGTATCGTTGACTGAAGTGAACTTGCCTTCAGAATCGGTCGTCCAGTCAGAAACACAGCCCGTTGCGAAGAAGAATGCTGCGTTGTACCAGGAAGAAGTCTTGTATTCCATGGAGAAGAACTTGTTGTTGTCTTCACATGCCTTGACTAATGTTGCAAGGTCATCGACCATGTCGTCAGAAATTACGGACTTGTCATAGTACATGAAGTAACCGTTATCGGAAGTTAATGGATAGCAATACAGCTTGCCATCGACAGTTGCCGCATTGACAGCACCTGCATCGTTGGATTCCTTGACTGTTGCAGAAGCGCCTTCACCTAAAACGGCAAGAGCTCCAGCCTGGACTAAACGAGCCAGCTGGTCCTGTGCGAAACAGTATACATCCGGTCCGGATTCAACGTCAGTGATCATCTGGGTAGCTGCGTCAGCTTCAGAGATACCTTCAATCGTCGCATTGATCTGAACGTCATCGTTTGCTTCGTTGAAACGTTCGATCTGCTGTCTTGTCAGGTCAGCAACACCGTCGGATTCAGAGACCCATACAGTGATGTCGTAAGTTGCAGTATCACCGCCAGTTGCAGCCGGAGTTTCTTCTTTCTTTGAACAGCCAGCTGTGCAAAGAAGAAGTGCGACTAAACTGAGGATGAGACTGCTTTTTAAAAGTTTTTTCATTTAAAAATACCCCTTTCAGTTTAAAAAAGCATTCTGTCTAAAACGTTGATTCATTAGATCTGCTGTTTCAGAAAAAACACCTTCTTTAATTTCATTATATGGCACCGGAGAAAAAAATGTAAACGTTTTGACTCAAATTATGTGATATTTTGTGATAATTTATGTCTATTTAAAGCATAAATTTTAATAGGATATGATTCAGTATTTCAAGATTTTTGCAGATCAGATGTCCGTTCTCAACGACGATGTTTTCATCATTCACACCCTCTTTGTATTTGCTTAAAAGATCACAGTCATACATTTTGTTAAAAGCGTTTATATCAAGACCATAGATAGTCCTTAAGGACATCATGATGTGTTCAAATTCAAGATCTTCCTTTTCAAGATACAGGTTTTCATCCCGGATATCCTCTGATGAAAAGTAGCGACCAAAATCCCTGGTATTGGTATAGCGGTTGTTGCCGATCTTGGAAGCAGCACCCAAGGATATGCCTAAAAAGTCTTCGTAGTTCCAGTAGGAAAGATTGTGCTTTGACTCTTTTCCCGGCTTTGCATAATTGGAGACTTCGTAATGGATATAATCATTCTCTGTTAGTTTTCTTTCAATCAGTTCGTACATGTCAGCTTCGATATCTTCATCAAGACTCATGATCCCCTTTTTGCCAAAGACTGAATTTTCTTCGACCGTCAGGGAATATAAGGAGATATGTTCCAGATCAAGAGACAAGATATCATCGATCGTCTGTTCGAGGATCTTCATATCCTGACCCGGCAAAGAATACATGAGATCACCGCTGATGTTGTCAAAGCCATAGCTTCTCAACAAAGCGATCTTTTCTTTGACATCTTTGAACGTGTGCCTGCGGTTAATACTTTGAAGAATTTTATCGTTTGAACTTTGTATCCCCATGGAGATACGATCGATCTTGTGTTTTTTGAAGATCCTGATCTTTTCTTCATCCAGGGATTCCGGATTGACTTCAATCGTATATTCTTTCACTTCTTTGGTATATGGATCGATATACGATAAAAGAGAGTCAAGCTGGCCATTTGATAAAGCGGTGGGTGTACCACCGCCGATATAGATCGTTTCGTATTGATCAAAACAATTATTTTCGATCTCTTCCCTTACCCTTTCAAGCCATCTTTGTGAAAGATCTTCACTATAGACCCTGTGGCAGAAGTCACAGTAGTAACAGATGGTCCTGCAGAAAGGGACGTGCAGATAGAGATGTTTAATTCTTGTCGTCATCCAAAGCCAGTACAGCCATGAAAGCTTCCTGCGGTATTTCCACACTTCCGACCGCCTTCATGCGCTTCTTACCCTCTTTCTGTTTCTCTAAGAGCTTTTTCTTACGCGAGATATCGCCGCCGTAACACTTCGCCAGGACATCTTTTCGCAATGACTTGATGTTTGTCCTTGCGAGGACCTTATTGCCGATGGCAGCCTGTATTGGGATCTCAAACTGCTGTTTTGGCAGGATCTCTTTGAGTTTGACCGTGATGGCCTGTCCTCTTTTATAGGCAAAGTCTCTGTGAACGATGATGCTTAAAGCATCGATAATCTCGCCATTGATCAATATATCCATCTTGACGAGATTGGATTTGCGATAGCCGATCAGCTCATAGTCCAAAGACGCATAGCCTCGGGAAACGGATTTGAGCTTGTCAAAATATTCAAAGATGATCTCCGACAATGGCATTTCATAGATCAGCTGATTGCGGTTTTCATCAAGGTAGATCATCTCTTTATAGATGCCTCGCTTGTCCTGCGACAGCTGCATGATCGATCCGATGTATTCGTTCGGCACCATGATGGTCGCCCTGACATATGGCTCTTCGATCGATTCGATGACGTTGAGTTCCGGCATCAGGGACGGGTTGTCGATATAAGATACGGAACCGTCCGTCAAAGTGACTTTATAGATGACGGATGGTGCCGTTGCGATCAGGTTGAGGCCGTATTCTCTCTCGAGTCTTTCCTGCACGACTTCCATATGAAGAAGACCCAGGAAACCCAAACGGAAGCCAAAACCCAGAGCTTTGGAAGATTCCGCTTCAAAGGTTAAAGAGGAATCGTTGAGCTGCAGTTTTTCGAGCGCATCTCTTAAGTCGTTGTATTTGTTGTTGTCGGTCGGATACATACCGCAATAGACCATCGGGTTCATCTTGCGATAGCCCGGCAGCGCTTCCGCACATGGACGATCGGCCAAAGTGATCGTATCACCGATGTGGATGTCCTGAATGGATTTGATGGAGGCACAAAGATAGCCGACTTCACCAGTCGATAAACTGTTTCGTTTGACTTCATTCGGTGTCTTGACGCCAAGTTCGGTGACTTCGTATTCGACATTGTCCTGCATGAAACGGATGTGATCGCCGACTTTGACCTTGCCTTCCTTGAGACAGACGAAAACGACGACACCGCGGTAGGAATCGTAATAGGAATCAAATACCAGAGCTTTTAAAGGCTCATTCTCGTCCCCTTTTGGTGCCGGCAGGTATTTGACGATACCTTCAAGAACATCTTGCACATTCAGGCCTGTTTTCGCTGAGATGCACGGCGCATTGGAACAGTCAAGGCCGATGACATCTTCGATCTCCTTCTTGGTGCGTTCGATATCCGCGCTTGGAAGATCTATTTTATTAATGACCGGAAGTATCTCGAGGTCATTGTCCAGAGCCAGATACGTATTTGCCAGGGTTTGCGCTTCGATGCCCTGCGATGCATCGACGACCAGGATCGCACCATCGCAGGCGGCAAGCGATCTTGATACTTCATAGGAAAAGTCGACGTGTCCCGGCGTATCGATGAGATGGAATATGTATTCTTCTCCGTCTTTTGCCCGATAGGAAAGCTGCACGACATTGAGTTTGATCGTGATGCCTCTTTCTCTTTCCAGATCAAGAGAATCCAGGATCTGATCCTGCATCTCCCTTTTGGAGACCGTATCGGTCAATTCCAAAATGCGGTCCGCCAGAGTGGACTTTCCATGGTCGATATGCGCAATGATCGAAAAGTTTCGTATATGTTTTTTATCCAAGTTTTTCACCTGCCATATTCCTGCCATAGCCGTTGTAAAAGGCTTTGGCATCCATTGAGTTCTTTCCTTCCGGACGGATCTGATAGACTTCGATATAGCCATTCAGGCAATCGATGCGAAGATGATCCTTTTCAAGTCCTTTAAACGTTCCAGGATCACAATTCTCCGCATACTGGAAGAAGACTTTTTCCAGTTTGTATTTCTTCTCCTTATAAACAAAGTGACATCCAGGATTATCCAAAAGTCCGCGGATATGATCGTAGACCTTCTTTACATCTTCATCAAAGCTGATGCACTCGATCTCTTTTTCGAGGTTATATGCGTATGTCGCTTCCTCTTCGTTTTGTGCTATCGGATTGATGTTTCCATCAAAGAGATCCGGCAAAAGCTTCAATAACATATCCAAAGCCAGATCGGAAAGCTTTTCAAACATCGATGCATTGGTGTCATGCAGTTCGATCGGAATGGCTTCCTGCATGAGTATTTCACCCTGATCCATCTTTTTCGCCATGTATTGAATACTGATGCCTGTTTCCTTCTCGCCATTGATGATGGCACGCTGGATCGGCGCACCGCCTCTGTATTTTGGAAGCAGCGAGCCATGGGCGTTGATGCATTTATATTTCGGATAATCAAGTATCCTTTGCGGGATGAACTGTCCATAGGCGGCCGTGATGATCAGATCCGGTTCATAGGAAAGAACTGCGTCTGCTTCATCCTTGATCTTGAATGGCGTCAATACCGGGATGCCAAGTTCCAGTGCTTTGGCTTTTGTAACGGACGGCGTCAAAACACGTTTTCTGCCGACTTCTTTATCGGGCTGGCTGACAACTGCAACAATATTGTAATGGGCCTCTACAAGGCCTTGTAAGATATGCGCCGCAAACTGCGGTGTACCCATAAAAACGATCCTAGGTTCTGTGATATTCATAACACCAATATTATACAGTATTTATTGCATTTTCCAGGTGATTTGCTTATAATAAGAAAGCGTAATTAGGTAAGGAGGATCTATGGCAAATATTAAGTCTCAGAAGAAGAGAGCCCTGACGAATGCTAAGGCAAACCTCAAGAACAGAGCTGAAAAGTCCCAGCTGAAGACTGCGTTGAAGAAAGTTCATGCAGCTGTTGCAGCTAACGACAAGGATGCAGCTGTCAAGGCGTTCAACGATGCAAACTCCCTTCTCGATAAAGCTGCGTCAAGCCATTTAAAACATAAAAACTATGTTGCAAGGCAAAAAGCTAAACTGGCTAAAGCTGTCGCAACTTTAGGATAATTTGAAAAATACGCATCCCAACGGGATGCTTTTTTTATGCCCTGAAGAAATCCAAAAGAAAAAGCAGACCGTAGTCTGCTTAGATCTTTTCGATATGCCAGATGTCTTCCACGTATTCCTCGATCGTACGATCGGATGAGAAATAGGCAGATCTAGCGATGTTGACAAGGCACTTCCTTGCCCAGGCATGTCTGTCGGCATAGAGTTCATAGACTCTGTAGTGAGCTTCACAATATGCATGGAAGTCAGCTAAGACCATGTACTCATCATTGCGCCAGCGGAATTCTTCGACGATCTCTTTGAAATCGTTCGGATTGTCTGACCATGTGCAGTTGGAGAAGGAATCGATGATCCTTCTGATCTCCGGATCATGCTCGTAGTAATCGTAGGCGTTGTAGCCATTCTTCTTGTATTGCTTGACTTCATCTTCCTTGAGACCGAAAATGACACAGTTGTCATCGCCGACCAGATCCCTGATCTCGACGTTTGCGCCGTCAAGAGTACCAAGCGTAACCGCACCATTCATCATGAACTTCATGTTTCCGGTACCGGAAGCTTCCTTGCCTGCAGTCGAGATCTGTTCAGAGATATCAGAAGCCGGCATCAGCTTTTCAGAAACGGTAACTCTGTAGTTTGGAATGAATACGACGTTGATGTATATGTTGACCTGCGGGTCATTGTTAACCTTTTCGGCAACACAGTTGATCAGCTTGATGACCTTCTTGGCGAACTTATAGGCACTTGCAGCCTTTGCGCCGAATAAGAATGTCGTCTTCGGGATCGAGAAGTTCGGATCTTCCTTGATGCGGAAATAGAGATGAATGACATACATGATGTCCATCAATTGGCGCTTATAAGCGTGTAATCTCTTGGCGATCGAGTCAAAGATCGAATCCGGATCAACCGGAATATCGTAGTTTTTGTTGACCCATTCGGCAAGCTGCTGCTTCTTGAGGTGCTTGACCTTCATGAATTCTTCCTGCAGCTCAGGATCATCGACAAACTTCATCAGATCAGCGATCTTGGTGAAATCCTTACGGAATCCAGGACCGATATATTTTTCCAATAATGCGCAGAGTTCAGGGTTGGCATACATCAGCCAGCGACGCGGCGTGATACCGTTGGTCTTGTTGTTGAACTTGTATGGATAGATATCATAGAAATCACGGAACGTATCGTTCTTGATGATGTTGGAGTGGATCTTCGCAACACCATTGACGGAGAACGAACCGACGATCGACAGATATGCCATACGGATGTTTCCTTCATGGATGATCGAAACGGAATCGATGAAGTTGTGCTTCTTGCCCATGGCAATGAGCTCACGCTTGAACTGCGAATCGATCTCTTCGATGATCAGATAGATACGCGGCAGCAGCTTCTTGATATATTCGATCGGCCATTTTTCCAGGGCTTCCTGCATGACCGTGTGGTTTGTATAGGCGAAGGTGTGTGTGACGATATCCCAGGCCTTCTTCCAAGGCATGTTGTAGGAATCCATAAAGATCCTCATCAATTCCGGAATCGCAAGAGCCGGATGTGTATCATTCAGCTGAATGACGACCTTTTCCGCAAAGTTATCTAATGTTCCATAGATCTTAAGGTGATCGTTGATGATCGTCTGCAGACCAGCCGCAACAAAGAAGTATTCCTGCTTGATACGAAGATACTTGCCCTCTTCCGTCGTATCATCCGGATACAGGTTCAGACAGATATCCTCAACATCGGAAAGGTATTTGCGGTAATCTCTGCCGGCCGGAAGATCATCGGATGGTTCGGCATTCCACATACGGAGTGTGTTTGCTGTGGCATTCTTGGAGCCGACGATCGGCATATCATATGGAACGGCCAAAACATGTTCTGTATCTTTTCTGTGGAATTCGAGTTCACCGTTTTCGTCTCTGGTGATATCGACATAGCCATAGAAACGGACATCGACTGTCTTGTCAGCTTTTCTGACTTCCCATGGGTTTTCGATCCTTAACCACTGGTCAGGAACTTCGACCTGTTCATTGTTCTGAATGAGCTGTTTGAAAAGACCATTCTTGTAACGAATCGTATTGCCGGAACCCGGATACTTCAAAGTTGCAAGGGAATCCAGGAAACATGCGGCAAGTCTTCCCAGACCACCGTTACCAAGGCCTGCATCGGTCTCAATGTCTTCGATATCATTGATATCGATATTGAGCTCTTTCAGACCTTCCTTGACGACATCATAGATGCCTAAGGACATCAGGTTGTTCCTTAACATCCTTCCCAGAAGGAATTCAAGTGAAAAATAATAGATCTGTTTTTTATGGCCGGTCCTGACGGAATTCTTTGTTTCACGCCAGTCTTCCAGCATGTATGTCTTGACCATTTCAGACAAAACGACATACTTTTCGATCATTCCGGTTTCGGAAAGATCTTTACCGTAATGGATATGAGCGAAATAATCAAAATATTCAATAAAACTTTCTTTGTTTTGGAACGCTTCGTTACGGTAATTTTTAAAACTGTTACTCATACGTTTGACCTCACAGGTTACTATTATACATTATCTTTATATAGAATCTTTTCGATTTCAGCAATTTTTTCGGCAATTTCAGCTTTTTTAGCGATTACATTGATCTCTTTGAGCTTATCTAAAGTCTGCTTCAGATACGCAAGAAAGACCTCATCTCTTCGTTTCAATAAGATCGGGCCATATTTGATCTCAAGATCGCTATACGGATCATGAAGATCGGCAGAAAAACGGATCACCTGGTAATAGAAGTCATCATAGACGACCTTTTCATCTTCGATCGTATAGCCTTTTTCCGAGATATAGGCACGCAACATGTCCACATCCGTATTGGACTGGACGATAAAATACTGATATCTTGAGACATCACAGCTCTCCAGAATGTGTCTGATCGTATGATAGCCCATCCCGGCAATCACAACGATGTCAACATCATCTGCCGCCTTGGCAAGACCATCGGAAAAGACCGGAATGATCTTTCCTTCAAGTCCCCTTTTTTCGATCGTCTGCTTCACATTTTGCAGAGGACCTTCGGCGATCTCTCCGGCATAAACTTTTTTGCTGATGCCGTTTTCAATCAAAAAACAAGGTAGTAAGGCGTGGTCGGAACCGACGTCGAATACTACCTTATTCCTTTCGATCATCATGGCTATCTGAAGTAATCGAGCGGAGATCATTTTATTTCTTGTCTTCCAAAAATTCCTTCAGACGCTTTGACTTGGTCGGATTCTTCAGTTTACGAAGCGCTTTTGCTTCGATCTGACGGATCCTTTCTCTGGTAACATCGAATTCCTTGCCCACTTCTTCAAGAGTTCTTGTACGTCCGTCTTCAAGACCGAATCTTAAACGGATGACTTTTTCTTCTCTGTCTGTCAATGTCGATAAGATCAGATCGATCTCATCTTTCAGAAGTTCGTTGTTGGCATACTGGTCAGGTGACATCGCTTCCTTGTCTTCAATGAAGTCGCCAAGGTGAGAATCATCTTCTTCACCGATCGGCGTTTCAAGGGAAACCGGATCTAAGGCGATCTTTTGGATCTCTCTGACTTTTTCCGCAGTCATGCCAGCGCCCATCTTGACGGCGATCTCTTCCGCGGATGGGTCTCTTCCAAGTTCCTGGACGAGCTGTCTTTGGATCCTGGTCATCTTGTTGATGGTTTCGACCATGTGGACCGGGATACGGATGGTCCTTGCCTGGTCGGCGATGGCGCGTGTGATGGCCTGTCTGATCCACCATGTAGCATAAGTTGAAAACTTGAAGCCCTTGGTGTAATCGAATTTATCGACAGCCTTGATCAGGCCCATATTTCCTTCCTGGATCAGATCGAGGAACAGCATGCCTCTTCCTGTATATTTCTTGGCAATGGCGACGACCAGACGCAGGTTTGCGCTGATCAGTTCATTCTTCGCTTCATTGCCATCAGCCACAGCCTTCGGATCATCCGGATTGGCAATGCCGTTTTCGATACGCTTAGCGATCTTGACTTCTTCTTCCGCCTTCAAAAGCGGAACACGTCCGATCTCCTTTAAATACATCTTGACCGGATCATTGACCTTGGTGTAGGCGGATGCCTGTTCATAGTTAATGACGATATTCTTTTCGGAATCTTCTTCCTCTTCTTCGGAAGAATCTTCAGAAGAAAGGTAATCATCATTTTCGAGTTCTTCTTCATCTTCAGACTCGTCGATCAGATCGATGCCTACAGATGAAGTCCAGTCATAGAACTGGTCGATCTCATCATCGGTCATATCAAAACGATCCAGAGCGGCGACAACATCCGACTGTACGATGTCGACACCCTGCTTGTTGAGCTCGATCAGGTCGTTTTTGAGATCTTCGATGTCGTTATATTTTTTCTTGAGACCTAAAGAGGATTTCTTCTGCTTTTTGGCTGCCTTGATGGCTTTGCCGTCAGAACCGATGACTTCTTTTATCGTTTCACTCTTCTTTTCTGCAGAGGAAACGACGGTTTCAAGTTCGGTATCTTTTTCGCTCGCTTTTTTACTGGTTCTTGGCATTGTTACCTCCAATTTCTCTGATCAGTTGTTCATATTCTTTCAGATATTCAGCCGTCTTTTGCGGATCAACATCAGATATCCTGGAGATCTTCTCTTTCAGATCGGCCATCTTGCGCCGCTTTATCTCCAGTTTGACTTTCTCGATCGCACCGTTCAGGCTGTTTTCATCGTATTCATCAGGAAGGCTCTCGACTAAAGCCAGGGATGATATCAGATCTTTTATCTGTTCATCATCGCAGGAATCGTAGATCCTGGAAAGCGAACAGCGTTCATTTTTCCGGTAATCATCGATGATCAGCATGGCCAGCCGCTGATCGTTTTCATCAAGCAGGCAGCCTAACTGTCTCTGGTAAATGTCGAGCGCTTTTTTCGACATAGCGATCTGCGCTATGATCGTATACTCGGCTTTGGTCAGTCCGTCAATTGAAAAACTGATATCGGCCGTCTTTCTATTATACCTTATTTCATTGGTATTCTGCGATACTCTTTTGCGTATTTTCGTGATCTCAAAGAGCTGATTCATGTAATTGTCACGATCATAATCATCTTTGAGCTTTTCGATCAGCGCAGATACCGCGATCGTCATCTTTTTGCGGTCATCATAATTCTCCAGGTTGTAGATATCCTTGTAATAATTGATCGCATAATCGATGTAAGAGATCTGTTTTGCTTCAAGATCCCGCAACGCATTTTTGCCATACTGGCCGATGATCTCATCCGGGTCAAGATCCGTGCGGTTATCGACCACATAGACTTCGAGGCCTTCATTCAGTAAGAGCTCACCGATCTTCATATTCGCGGCCTTGCCCGGCTTATCGCCGTCATAGGACAAGACGATGCGCCGATTAAAGGATTTGAGCAGTTCGATCTGATTCCTTGTGCAGGCCGTACCTAATGTTGCGACCGCATTCTCCTTGCCTGCCCTGTAATAGGCAATGACGTCCATGACGCCTTCGCAAACGATCACATATCCGCTCTTGCGTATGGCATCGGCAGCCCGATGATAGTTATAGAGATGATCGCCCTTGGTGTAGATGATATTGTCGGAAGAGTTGATGTATTTGGCGGAAGATGTTCCCTTATAATCTCTTGCCGAGAAAGCGATCGGATTTCCTTCCTTGTCATGGATCGGAAAGATGATGCGGTTGTAAAAGACATCTGCCATGCCTGTCTGCAGCATCCTGCAGATGCCGGTCTTGATCATGTCTTCATCCTTGAAGCCGTGATTTTTCAGATATTCATAGATCTTATTGTTATCGGGATCCAGACCGATATTGAAGTATTCGATGACTTCCTTCTCTAATCCTCGGTTATTCAGATAGGTCATCGCCTCTTCACCAAGCTTTGAAGCAGACAGAAGGTAGTTGCAATAAGAGATCATCGAAGAAAGAAGATCATAATAAGGCTGAAAGCGGGATACTTTCTTCGGTGCTAAGTCGATGTCGATCGGTTTGCCAATGATCGAAGCGACCTCGGAAACGGCCTGCGGAAAGGAGATCTTCTTGAAGTTGGAAACGAAAGTAAATACGTTTCCGCCGTTGCCACAGACGAAGCACTTATAGATCTGTTTATCTTCGGAAATGGACAAGGAAGGATCGTGATCATCATGAAAAGGACAAAGTGCAGTGTAGCCCTTGCCCTTCTTGACCAGTGGTATGTAGTGGCCGATCACCTGTGCGATGTCGGCGCTGCTTCTTATATCATCAATGACTTCCTGTGTCAGTTTCATTAAAATGCGAGTCTGTTTTTAATGTAATCCTTGAGTTCAGCAACAGGAACTCTGACCTGTTCCATCGTGTCTCTGTCTCTTACAGTGACGCAATGATCGTTTTCGGTATCGAAATCATATGTAATGCAGAATGGTGTACCGATGGCATCATTCCTTCTGTAACGCTTGCCGATCGAACCGGATTCATCATATTCGCAATGGAATTCGCTGCAAAGATCGTTGAATAAAGCCGTAGCAGGTTCGGAAAGCTTCTTGGACAGCGGGCAGACGCATGCCTTGATCGGCGCAACCGCCGGATGCAGATGCATAACGATACGCTCGTCGTTGTCTGCGATCTTTTCCTTTTCATAGGCATCGCAGCAGATCATCAGGAACAAACGTTCAACACCAACGGATGGTTCGATGCAATATGGCGTATATCTTTCACCCGTTTCCGGATCCAGGAAACTGAGTTCCTTACCAGAGTATTCGGAATGTTTCTTTAAGTCGTAGTCCGTTCTGTCAGCAATGCCCCAGACCTCACCCCAGTCGGTGAACGGGAAGGCATATTCGATATCGGACGTGCCCTTGGAATAGAACGCAAGCTCCTCTTTCGCATGTTCTCTGATACGCAGATGCTCTTCCTTGATGCCAAGCTTCTTGACGAAGTTGAAGCAGTAATCGACCCAGTATTTATACCATTCGAGATCGGTTCCCGGCTTGCAGAAGAATTCAAGTTCCATCTGTTCGAATTCACGGATACGGAAGATGAAGTTGCCCGGCGTGATCTCGTTACGGAAGGATTTGCCGATCTGGCCGATGCCAAACGGGATCTTCTTGCGGGATGTCCTTGCGACGTTGTTGAAGTTGACAAAGATGCCCTGTGCCGTTTCCGGTCTTAAATAGACGACGGATTTCGCATCTTCCAAAGTACCGATGTAAGTCTTGAACATCAGGTTGAACGGTCTTGCATTGGTAAAGTTATGCTTGCCGCAGACCGGGCAGACGACGTTGTTTTCTTCGATCATCTGATCCATTTCTTCCGGTGTCTTGCCTTCGGCAGAAAGACCGGTCGCTTCTTCGATCAGATTGTCAGCTCTGAAACGGCCCTTGCATTCCTTGCAATCGACCATGGAATCCGAGAAGCCCTTTAAGTGGCCGGATGCTTCCCAGGTCTTTGTATTCATTAAGATCGCAGAATCGATACCGACATTGTATGGCGAAGTCTCAATGAACTTCTTCCACCAGAGGTCCTTGATGTTCTTTTTTAACCAGGAACCTAAGATACCGAAATCCCAGGAATTGGAAAGACCACCGTAGATCTCAGAACCCTGATAGACAAAGCCGGAGCTTTTCAAATGTGATACGATCTCATCAAAACTGTATTTATTTTCCATATTTACCTTCCTTATCGATTTTCGCTGATATATCTTGCGACATAGACGCCGCTTGCAGAAGCATGAGACAGAGAATGCGTGACACCCGAACAGTCGCCGATAACGAATAAGTTCTTATGCGGCGTTTCCAGATTCTCGTCCAGCTTTAATTCCATATTATAGAACTTCACTTCAACACCATACAGCAGGGTCTCATCGTTTGCCGTACCCGGTGCGATCTTATCCAGTGCGTAGATCATCTCGATGATGTCATC
>DESX01000052.1 GCA_002362065.1 Solobacterium sp. UBA3303 | reverse complement strand
CTTATTTCATGAACATAGCGTTAAATAAAGACATGGATATCGAAGAATGTTACAAAGATGCGAAGAAACTTCAGGAATTGAAGATGGATGACAGGCTGATCGATATGACGATGAAAGACGGACAGTATGATATGTGTCCTCTAAAGGATATCTGAAAGGAAAGAATATGAATAAAAGAATCGTTGCGATCAATTGCGGACCGCGCATCAATTTCAATACAGATACGATATTGAATCATGCGATCGAAGGTGCGAGGTCGAAAGGCGCGGAAGTGACCCGCTTCGATCTGTACAGACTTGAAAAGTATACAGGATGCATCTCCTGTTTTGGCTGCAAGAAAGAACGTTTTAAAGGCCATTGCATCTGCAAGGATGGTCTGACACCGGTCCTGGATGCGATCCGGGAAGCTGATGGGCTGATCATTGCTTCACCAAACTATCTTTCGGATCTGACGGCCGCCTTCCGCGCGCTGTATGAAAGGCTCATCTTTCAGAACCTGACCTACAACATGGAAACGCCTTGCTGCAACGAACGGATGATACCGGTGCTTTTGATGATGACATCCAATGCGGGTGAAGGCATGTATGAAGATCTTCTGAATAGCTACAAATACACATTTGACAGATTCATCGGACCATGCGAAGTATTCGTCAGCGGCGATACGCTGCAGCTTAAAGATTATGATGCGACAGACTGGAAGTGGTCGATGTTTGATCCGGAAAAGAAGAAAGAAAGACATGAGACGATCTTCCCGAAGGAGTGCCGGGAAGCATTTGAAAAAGGTGCCGCTTTAACGGAATGATGCGATAAACGGTACAAAGCAAAACGGTACGATATTCCATAACACCGGAAATGTTATACTTCCGACAGAAATAAAACTGAGAAAGGACACGACTATGATCATTAAAAACGGACTGATCCATGATGCAGTCAATAAAGAAGCTTATATTTCCGATATCCGTATTGAAGACGGCAAGATCTGCGCGATCGAAAAAGAACTCGAACCAAAAGAAAACGAAGAGTGTTTTGACGCGGCAGGCCTGAATGTCTATCCGGGTTTTGTTGAAGCGCATTGCCACCTTGGCCTGGATGGCTGGGGCATCGGTTTTGAAGGTGCTGATTACAATGAACCGGGCGATGTCTGTACGCCGCATTTAAGAGCACAGGATTCCTTCAACCCGCAGGATCCGACAGTTTTAAATGCCGCAAGAGCCGGCATCACATCAGTGGCTACCGGTCAGGGTTCTGCCAATCCGATCGGCGGTACCTGGATCGCCGTCAAGACGACAGGGGATTGCGTCGATGACATGATCATCAAAACACCTGTTGCCATGAAATGTGCACTCGGTGAAAATCCAAAGCGTGTCTATCGTGAAAAAGGCAATGCGGCACGTATGTCTACCGCAAGCGTGATCCGCGGCATGCTGTTCAAGGCAAAAGAATACCTGGAAAAGAAGGAAGCAGCGGGTGATGACATCTTTAAAAAACCTGCATTCGACTTCAAGTGTGAATCCATGATCCCGGTATTGAAGAAACAGATCCCATTGAAGATCCATGCGCATCAGGCAAACGACATCCTGACAGCGATCCGCATCGCAAAGGAATTTGATGTCCTATTAACGATCGAGCATGTCACCGAAGGCCATCTGATCGCCGATAAACTTGCAAACTGCCCATATCCGCTTTCTGTTGGTCCGTCATTGACGCACGCATCCAAATTTGAACTGCAGAACAAGTCCTGGACGACGCCGGGTATCCTTGCTTCAAAAGGCTGCCAGGTTTCGATCATCACCGATTCACCGGTCATTCCGCAGGAATATCTGCCGTTATGTGCAGGCCAGGCAGTCAAAGCCGGCATGGACCCATTTGAAGCTTTGAAGGCGATCACGATCAATCCGGCAAAACAGATTGGCATTGCCGACCGCGTTGGTTCGATCGAAATCGGAAAAGATGCTGACATCGTCATCTGCAACGGTGACCCGATAGTCTCGGATACAGCCATCTGCAAAGTCTTCATTGACGGCAAAGCGATCGACTGATATGCAGTTTGAATCGTGCATGGTTTTCAGAAATGATCTTTAAATTCAGGCGCGTGTAAAATGATCTGATTAAACAATCCGTTCAGACACTGGTTCTGAGCGGACTGTTTTTCTTATTTCTTTAAAGTGATTATTAAATAAAAATAATTTATCGATAATATAATAATTCGATTAGATTATTTATTACAGGTTTTTTACAATAAAAACGTAAAGAAAAGGAGAGAATTATGAAAAACCTGGTCATCTATTATTCAAGAAAAGGTGAGAACTACGTCAATGGTTCGATCACAAATATCAGCAAAGGAAATACGCAATACATCGCCGAATATATACAGGAATACTTTGATGCTGATCTGTTTGAAGTTGAAACTGTCAAAGAGTATTCAAAGAACTATATGGACTGCATCAGAGAAGCACAGAAGGAACTTGATAACAACGAAAGACCTGAACTCAAGAGATATCTGAAGGATATCTCGGAATATGACAATGTCTTCATCGCCGGGCCTTGCTGGTGGGGGACTTATCCGATGGCGATCTTCTCTGCCATCGAAGGTCTTGATTTCAACGGCAAGAAGGTCCTTCCGATCATGACACATGAAGGTTCCGGTATGGGACACAGCGAAGCTGACCTCAAGGCCCATATCGGCGGTGCGATCTTTGCCAAAGGCCTGGCCATCCATGGTGCTGATGCAAAAGACAGCAGACAGAAAGTCATCGACTGGGTCAGAAAGCACATCTGATGGACATCTTTGAAAAGATCTCCAATGGCGAAGTGGTGAAGATGCACTCAGAAGAATACCGTCCGTGTGTGGAAGAACTGCACAGATCCTATAAGGTCCTGCATCGGCTGAATGGGGCAGAACCGTTAAGTGAAGAACAAAGCGAAGCATTTAAAGAACTGTTTGGAAAAGAGCTTGAAAGCGTTGGCATCTTTACGCCGGTACAGATCGATTTTCCAAAGCAGATGCGCTTTGGAAAGAATGTATTCATCAACCACAGTTTTACAGCGATGTCGATCGGCGGGATCCGTATTGGAAACGGCGTACAGATCGGACCGCATGTTACGATACTGACCAACAATCACGACCTGAATGACAGAGACATCCTCAAATGCAGACCCGTAACGATAGAAGATGGTGTCTGGATCGGTGCTGGTTCTTTGATCCTGCCAGGAGTTACGATCGGGAAAAACGCAATCATCGGTGCCGGCAGCGTCGTGACAAAAGATGTGGCTGAAAATACGGTCGTTGCAGGAAATCCTGCGAAAGTGATCAGAGTTATATAAGCCAAGATAACAAAACAGATATTGAATATCTTAAGCAGATACCAGTTACAAAAGGAGGAAAAAAATGGACTACATTACATTGAACAACGGACTGAAATGCCCAAGTGTCGGGATCGGCACATTCATGCTGGCACCTTCGGATGCACAAAACAGTGTCAGAGAAGCCCTGAAGATGGGCTATCGTCTGATCGATACCGCCAATGCCTACGTCAATGAGCGGGCAGTCGGAAGAGGAATAAAAGAATCGGGTGTTGATAGAAGTGAGATCTTCCTTTCAACGAAGCTGTGGCCATCGGAATATGAAAATGAGAATGCCGTTGATGAAACGCTTGAAAGACTGGGTGTCGACTATGTCGATCTGCTTTACATCCATCAGCCGGCCGGAAATTATCTTGCCGGATACAGACAGCTGGAAAAAGCGTACCGTGAAGGCAAGGCAAAAAGCATCGGCATCTCCAATTTTGAAGGAGAATTTTTGGATGAACTGCAGAACAAATGGGAGATCGTCCCACAGTTCATGCAGGTCGAGGCATATCCTTACTTTGCACAGGATGAATTGAGAAAAATACTCGACAAGTATGGCATCAAGCTGATGTCCTGGTATCCGCTTGGACATGGCGACCGCAGTCTGATCGAAGAGGAAGTATTCAAAAAGCTTGCACAAAAGTATCACAAGTCTTCTGCCCAGGTCATTTTGAGATGGCACACACAGATGGACTTTGCCGTCATACCGGGTTCCAAGAACGTCAGCCATATCAAAGACAATATCGATCTTTTCGATTTTGAACTGAACGAAGAAGAAATGAATGAGATCGCAAAACTCAACAAAAGTGTCAGATACTATCATCGGACCGATGAGCAGCTGAAGGGATTTGCTTCCTGGAGACCGGATTTCGAAAAAGAATAAAGATACAAAAAAGATAAACGAACAGAAACGGCATGACTTTTCAAAAGAAAGAAATGCCGTTTTTCTGATCCTGAAAAGATATGAAATAATGCAACCGATACCACAAAAGAAAGGGCAGAGCACTATGCATCGATATATAAGAGATGAAAACGGTAACAGAAAAATATTTGAATAAAATTGAATAATTTTTTTAAAAACCTGTTGACTCCCCCTTTCTGATTTGGTATATTAAGTAAGCGC
>DESX01000035.1:11289-13803 GCA_002362065.1 Solobacterium sp. UBA3303 | reverse complement strand
GGCGATGTCAAATCCAACAATACGGCAAAGCTTGTCGATGTCGGAAGAAATCACGGCATAAAAAAAGTCCTGCTGATACAGAACTTTCTCGATATCGATCTTGAAGATCTAAAGGGTGCAAACAAGGTCTGCGTAACGGCAGGCGCCTCGACCCCTCCTTCTTTGATCAATGAAGTTATCGAGTATTTAAGAACGAAGACGGCTGATCAGACTTCTTAAGGAAACATCCTTGATGCCAAAGACCCTCTGCAGAAGATTGATCTTTGAAGTCAGCCAGTAGTAGATCCCAAGCATCAGTATGCCAAGTACACCCATGATCAGGATGTCGAGGATGCGGCTGCTGTAATCAAACGGGATCAGACTGTGGATCAGAAATGCCGGGAGCACCATGACCAGCGAACAGAATATCATCTTTATGAAACGGCGCGTTGCGCCTTTTATATTGATGCCAAAGTTCTTTCTTAATGCCATGAAATACATGACGATCTGGATCAGATAATAGACACCTGAAGAATAGATCATACCATAGGCACCAAATAAGGATACCAATGGGAAGAATGTGATGAACTTGGCGATGAAGCTGATGATCAGCGTGATGATCGCATCTTTTCTAAGCTTCAAAGACATCATCATCGAGGAGAAGATCGGAGCGATCGTTCCTAAGAAGATCTGGATATTGCTGACGGCAAAGAGCTTCGTGCCCAAGTCAAGGTTGCGGTTGCCGTACATGATGTAATAGATATCCCTGGCAAAAAAGATGAAGATCATGATCATCGGAACCAGGATATAAGTCACGGTATCGAGGATCTGGTTGATCTGTTTTGTGATCTTTCTGTTGTCTCTTTCTTCCAGTGATTCGGAAAGATATGGGACCATGCCGGAACCAAATCCCAGAGCCAGGACCGAAGGAATATTGGAGATCTTGGCAATGTTTGCCTGCAGGATGCCGGAGGCAAGCTTGGCTTCTTCATAGATGCCCGGACCATTGACCCTGGTCATATGATCGAGGAAGAATGTCGTATTGACCAAAGGACCGGCTGTTCCTAAAAAGGAAATGATCACATATGGAACGCCAAGAAGCAGGATCTCCTTGACGATCTCTTTCTGACTCAGCAAGGCATCATTACCCTGCGCTTTGGCAAGCTCGGATACGTGTGCTTCATCTTCTTTGCTTAAGAGTTTCGTAAATAACAACGCGACGATCGCGCCTAAAGATGCAGCGCCGATGGCAATGAAGATCGCCCAGATGTTTTTAAAATGGAGGACCCTTACAAACAGATAGGCAAAAAAGACGATCGAAAAGACACGGACGAACTGTTCAAGGACCTGCGAAGAAGCATAGAGATCAAGACGCTTGAGACCCTGAATATAGCCTCGGACCGAACTTAAAAGCGGCACGATGATCACCGCGATCGTTAATATCGCAAACATGATCTTGAGGTTTTCGACGTCCTCCTTTGGCGCAGAGATGCCAAGGGATTGTCTTGCGATCGGCTCTGCCGCCAGCAAAAGAAAGATTCCCGTGATCATCGATAAGCCCATCACGATCGATGTGCCCATCTTTTTGACGAGAAGCACGCTCTTGTAGTCCTGCTTGGAATAATATTTCGCAACCAAGGATGCGATCGCAAAAGGAATGCCCGCCTGTGAGATCTGAAGCAGAAGATCGTAATAGGTATATACGATCGAATAGAATGCCATATTGGACTCGCCGGCGATGGCTGAAAGCGGTGAATAGTAAAGCAGTCCGAGCAATTTGGACACAAAAATACCAAAGGAGCTCGTTAAAGCTCCGATCAGCAAAGACTGTTTCATCTTTTCTTTATTCATCATTCTTCCTCATAGCTCACGTCAAGCTGGTAGTATTCGGAACGGACGATCGAATAATCCGCATTCTTAAACTGCACAAAGATGTACAAAGTCGTTGAAGGATTTTTGGAAACACCGGAAACCACGACGCCTTTAAAGAATCCCTGTTCCGGATTGGCCTGGTTTGGTACCATGTTGTATTCCTTGTCTTCAAAGATACCGACATTGGCCGCCATGTTGGTGCGATAATCGACGTTCTTTTCGATCGCCAGGATCTCGATGTCATACATCGCGATGCGCGGATTATCGACGGTGATGTAGTAACGGTAGCCGTTTTCGATCTTTGCCATCTCTGTTTCAATATCAAAATAATTCGAGGCCGTCTGAAAACTTTCATGCTCGTTGATCATTTCGATAATGTATAAATATCTGTCATCCGGATTTGCCATCTGCTTGCCGTCATCCTGACAGCCGCTCAGACAAAGCAAGATACAGAAAAGGATCAGAATTTTTTTCATCTCAGAACTCTACCGCGTAATAGAACTTCTTGCCTTTCTTGATGATGGTCAGTTCCTTGTTGAAGGCATCTTCCCTGTTTAAGACAAAGGACATATCATTCACTTTTTCGCCATTGACAGAAATGGAAGAGCCCTTGATCAGATCTCTGGCTTCCCTGTTGGACTTGCAGGCACCGATCGAAACAAG
>DESX01000035.1:0-11179 GCA_002362065.1 Solobacterium sp. UBA3303 | reverse complement strand
TTGAGCTCATCGTAAGTCAGATCCTTCAGGTTGCCCTTGAAGAAGGTCTCCGCGATCTTGACTGCAGAATCATAAGCTTCTCTTCCATGCAGGAATGTGATGACTTCCCTGGCGAGAGCCTTATGTGCCTCACGCAGTTCCGGATGTTCGTTATTGGAAACTTCAAGTGCCTCGATCTCTTCCTTGGAAAGGAAAGTCAGGAATTTGAGGTAATCGATGACTTTGGAATCTTCAGAGTTGATGAAGAACTGGTACATCTCATACGCAGAAGTCTTGTTGATATCGAGCCAGATGGCCTTGCCATTGGTCTTGCCGAATTTCTGTCCGTCAGCTTTGGTCAAAAGAGGCATCGTAAAACCATAGGCTTCCTTGCCCAGTTTCTTGCGGATCAGTTCAATGCCGGCCGTGATATTGCCCCACTGGTCCTGACCTGCGACCTGCATGATGCAGTTGCGGTTCTGATACAGGTGAAGGAAGTCGTAAGCCTGCATCGTCATATAGGAAAACTCGGTATAGGTGATACCTTCATCAAGTCTTCTTCTGACGATATCCTTGTTCAGCATGTAGCCGATATTGAAAAACTTGCCGACATCTCTGAGCCAGTCGATATAGCTGAAGTTCTTGAGCCAGTCGTAGTTGTTGACCACTTCAAAGCCAAACAGCTTCTCTGCCTGGGCTTTCAGACATTCGAAGTTGTGATTGACTTCTTCGACCGTGATCATCGGACGTTCGGCATCCGGTTTCGGATCGCCGATCAAGCCGGTACCGCCGCCAACCAGCAGTATCGGGTTGTGTCCGGCATCCTTGAGTCTCTTTGAGATCAGAAAGGATGAAAAGTGGCCAATATGTAAGGAGTCTCCGGTCGGATCGGTCCCTATATAGAAAGTGAGACCTCCTTTGTTCAGAAGATCCCGGATCTCAGGCGAAGACTCATCCTTGATCAGTCCGCGCCAGACTAATTCTTCATAAATTCCCATAATAAACTATTCCTTTGTTGTCTGTTTCGGAGAATACAAAGCGTTGAGGTGTTTCTCCTTTTCTTCCACCTTCTCGTCTTTCAGCATCTTGGTCATAAGTCTCATGGAGATCGCTCCAAGATCGTAAGCCGGAACAACAAATGACGAGATCTCCGGTCTTACAGAAGAAGTATACTTGCTTTCGTTCATACATACAAGTTCCATGTCATCCGGAACGGAGATGCCGCAGCCCTGCGAAGCATTGAGGGCAGCCATCGCCTGTGAGTCACGGTTGGCAATGAAGACCTGGTGTTTGTGATTCTTGAAATAGGACTTTAAGAACTTATAGGTGGAACGGTTGTCTTTGGAGACTTCGATATAGCCGTTGTATTCTTTTCCATGTTTTCTGAACGCTTCTTCCGCACCTGATTTCATGAGCTGGGAAACGACGTCGTTTCTGTGATCCTGCAGGATCGCGATGTCTTCAATACCCTTTTCAAGATAGGAATCGCAAAGTTCGCAAACCGCACTCTTGTAGTCGACATAAACAGAACAGATGTTCTCAGAAGAGATCTGTGAGCACATGACGACCATCGGGATATTGTATTGTTCAAGAAGCTTTACGGAATCATCGAGGTCCTTGTCCGCATAAATGATCACACCATCGACTCTTGCCTTGATGACATCATCAATGATCTCCTTGATGTCGGTGACACCTTCGGTGATCGTATGCAGATAGACGGAATAATCATAGATCTTTGCGACATCGCAAAGGCCATTGATCACTCTGCCTGAAAAAGAGACAGAGGTGGACGGGATGATCAGGCCGACTGTCGTCGTACGTGACAAAGCCAGTCCCTGGGCGATCGCATTTGGTCTGTAACCGAGCTTGTTGATCGCTTCTTCGACTCTTCTTCTGGTATCTTCTTTTACAACCGTGGAACCATTGATGACTCTCGAGACGGTCGCCAAAGAGACGTTGGATTCTTTTGCTACTTCATATATTGTTACTTTCTTCATTTATCTTCACTTTCCGGCGCTAACCAGCCTTTGAGGATCTCGAGTGCTTTTTCCGCCACATCGATGACTCCTTCTTTTGTCTTTTCCACTGCTGTCTTGACATCTTCCCGGTTGACGAATTCATTGATCTCGTCACCGAAGTTTCCTATGATCTCATCGATGCCTTTTCTCGCGGCGTCGATCAGATCGGCAGTATCTGTCACCTGCTGCTTCTGAGCAGGTTTTTCTTCCGCAGCTTTTTCTTCCGCAGTTTCTTCTTTTCTGCTGACTTCTTCTTTCAGAGCACTGATCTTTTCCACAGCAGAGTCAAAGAGCTGTCTGGAACGGGTCTTTACGGTGTCGATCGCCTTCAGGACTTCTTCATCGCTTCTTGTTTCTTCCAGCATGCCCTTGAGTTTTTCCGATGCATCATTGAATACGGAAATGGCTTTGTTTCTGATCGCATCCGCTTTGCGGGCGATCTCATCGTCTTTTTCATCCGCACTCTGGGTCAGAGTATCAACTTTGTTTTTGAGGTCTTCGATCAGTTCCTTTACGGATTCCTCGATCATTTTCTCTTCCATGTTTACCTCCCGATGATATCTTCAGGGCTCGGCTGTTTGAGTTCATCCTTCTTGCTGTCTTCGTTGACAAAAGCGATGACTCTGTCTTTGATCTCGCCGGCATTCTTGACGACAAAATCCTTGGCATCCTTTACAGCGACCAGAGTTGCATCGTGTGCCTTGTCGACAGTACCTGAAACTTTGGCGACCGTATCAAGCGGTGCCTGTACTTTTTCGATCGAACGGTCAACGAGTTCGATCGTCGTATGCGTCTTGAGAAGCGTTGAATCCACGCTCGACATGACTTTGATCAGTTTGATCAGCAATATGATTACACAGACCAGACAGACCGCGCCTAAAATCGGCATCAGATCTGAACATAAATCTCTGAATGCAATGATAAAAGCGTCCATAAAAATCACACCTTCCTTAATAAGTATTCTAATAAAATATGAAAAAATTTTCAATGCTTTGTATGCCTTTACAACAAAAAAGGAACTAAAGCAGTTCCTTTACCTTTTCTGCGATATTGTAAATATCTTTGGAAGACATGAATACAAGACATTCGCCCTTGTATTTTGCCAGTATCTTCGCCCCTTCGTCGTTTTCCGGAAGGACGTGGGAGCCGGGGATCATATTTGCCAGATACGTGATATCGATATCGGTGCCATCCTGTTTGTCATCGATCGATGTGAAGTCAAGCAGATAGATCTCATCCGCCTTCTCCAGGGCATTTTTGAAATCCTTGGCAAAGTACAATACCCTTGAAGCCCGGTGCGGCTTGAATATGGCGATGACCTTGCGGTCCGGATAGCGCTTGCGGGAAGCTTCGATCGTGACCTTGACTTCCGTCGGATGATGCGCATAGTCATCAACGAAGATCGTATCCTTGTATTCCTCGATGATGTAGCGTCTCTTTGGTCCGACGTATGACTGCAAAGCTTCTTCAACCCCTTGCGGATCAAGTCCCATCTGGTGTGCCATGGAAAGAACGCCAAGCGTATCGATCATCAGATGATCACCGACAAACGGTACATCGAAGTGAGCGATCTTCTCGCCTTTGAACATCAGATCAAAGGAAGAAGACTTGCGATCACTCACAAGGTTTTCGGCATAGTAATCGTTGTCCCTGCTCAATCCAAAGGAATAGGATTCCACAGGAATGACGAGCTTTTTGCACCATGGATCATCGCCATGATAGAACACGGCTTTGGATACATTATTCACGAATTCCTGGTAGGCATTGAAGTAATCGTCTTCATCCTTGAAGTAATCGACATGGTCGATCTCGATATTGGTGATGATCGCATATTCCGGATGATAGCCGGCGAAGTGCCTGCGGAATTCATCCGATTCCACACACAGATATTCGCAATCCTTGTCGAGATAGCCTTCGCCATCCCCGATCAGATAACCGGTCTTTTTGAATTTGGAAACAATGGTCTTGGCGATCGTTGTGGTCGTCGTCTTTCCATGGGATCCGCAGATCGAGATGGAATGATAGTCCTTCATCAGTTCGCCAAGGAATTCATGGTAGCGATAGCACTTGCACAACTTCCTTGCCCTGATGACTTCCGGAAAGTCCTCGAGGAAGGCGTTTCCGATGATGACCGTATATTCAGGCTTGATGTTGTCTTCGTTGAACGGATAGATCGGGATGTTTCGTTTTACAAGTTCGTCCTCTGTAAAAAAGTGCTTCTCAAGATCTGAGCCGCACACTTCATGTCCAAGCTGGTGCAGCATGACTGCGAGTGAAGCCATGCCGGTACCTTTAATGCCGATAAAATAATATTTCATTCATCTTCTCCATAGGCGTTGAACAGATTGATCTCTTCATCGTCATCATCGATGTCATCGTAGGTGTGATCATCAAAGCCATAGTCTTCATCCAGGAGCCTGTGAAGCTCTTCTTCTTCACTTGCAGAAGAAAGATCCGTGAACAGATCCGGATGTTCCTTTTCAAAATCCTCACGGTTTCCATAACCGTAGATCGGTGAAGTGATGATCTCAAGATGCGATGAATCCGGTCTGTTGATCAGAGATTCGTTCACGCTTTTCGAAGGGGTGCTGATCTTCGGTTCACTCTCTTTGATGAGTCCGAAGATTGGTGAGATCTGTGAAGAAAACTCGTAATCGCCGACGACATTTTCCGCTTCCTTTTTGACTTCCGGTTTTTTCTTCTTTTTCTCTTCCAGGTCGATAAAAGCAGACCTCTCCGGCTTACGGTAAAGGATATCCGCTGCCTTTACGGTCTTTTCCTGTTTTTTGACAGGCTGCTTGACTTCTGGTTTTGGTTTTTCGACGATCTCTTCTTCGTCTTCTTCCGGTTCAAACAGGATATCGATAAATTTCTTCTTTATATTGCTTTTCATTTCCCACCTCTTCTAATTCATTTTACATTATTTTAAAGCTTCAAAAACAGATTATTCTGAAGTACCGGTATCTTCTTTGTTGATCAGAAAATCATTGACGTTGCCATTGACCGGCATGATCGTTTCAAACAGGTTGACCTGCTTTTTCTGATAGTCGACTTCCGTCTTGGAAGAAAACGCGCTGATGACATCGTTGTCCCGGACCGATGCGCTTTTTGCCATCAGCAGGATGCGGGAACTGATCGCTTCGATGTCACTGCGGTTGCTGTAACCGTAAAACAGCAGTTCCCTGGAAAAGAAATACGACAGATACTTGTCGTCATAGGAATAGACTTTGTAGGTGTAATCGTGTCCGGTTCCTTCGGTATCGGTATAAACGCCCTTGTGTTCATAGACGAGTTTGTCTTCATCGAAGAATCCTTCATCGGACAATGCTTCCTGCTTGTAGTAACGTTCGTTGACGATGCCGGAAATATTGATATCCATGACGAAGTTTGATGAATTATAGGAAAAGCGGCTGCTCAAGGCATCCCCTTCAAATTCTCCGGTATCACTTGGAAGATAATAATCCACGTAGAGACTGTAATTGTTGCGGCGGATCATTTCATCGCTTTGATCGGCTGAAAAGATCTGATCGAGCCTCTGATTCAGATCGGAATGGCTCATACAGCCGCTAAGCAGGATACACAATAAAAAAACTATGATCTTTTTCACAACCTTATTCTAACATACTATGATTCTTAAAACTGAAGTAGCTGCTTTTTCCGATGATGATGTGATCGGCAAGTTCGACACCGAGCAGTTTGCAGGCATTCGCCAGCCTTGCGGTGAGCTCCCTGTCGCTTCTTGAAGGTCTTGGATCGTCGCTCGGGTGGTTGTGGGCGACGATGATGGAACTCGCCTTGAGCAGGATCGCCTTTCTTAGGATCTCATCGATCCCAACATTGGATGAAAAGCGGTTGCCCTTGAACATGACCTGGGAGCGGATAATGGAACATCTGCCGTTTAAGAAGATCACAAAGAAATGTTCTTCATCCGCAAAGCCGAGATTGAAACGGAGCCATTCGACGACTTTGCCAGGCGCATCGAGCTCCCCTTTCGGGATGTGCTTGATGTTTGACAGGCGCTTGCCGATCTCAAGGATCGCGAGGATCTCCAAAGCTTTGGCCTTTTTGATGCCCTTGATGTTGATGAGCTCTTCATAGGAAAGTGACAGCAGGTTTTCAAAACCGTTGGCTGCCTCAATGATCTCGGCAGACAGATCAAAGACATCTTTATCTTTATACGCACTCTTGATGATCAAAGCCAGCAGTTCTTCGTTGCTCAAAGAAGAGATGCCAAAAGACAATGCCTTTTCTCTTGGCATGAGCCTTTCACTCACAGTGGTACCTCTTTCGTTCAAGCTCCTCGATGGTCCGCGAATAGGAATAGATGTCGTCGATCACAAGACTGTAGCGGCGAAACAGTTTGTTTCCCTCCATGCGGTCGCAGTTTTCAAGCTGTTCCAGCAGATCCTCGCTGAAGGTCTTGTCAGCCAGAGCCTTTGCAGGCAATACGAAAACTTCCTCCACTTCCGCCATTTTCAGGACATCGTTTTCCCCATACAGATATAAAGTCAGGGAATCTTCATTATCAAACCTGCTGCAGGCAATGCTTCTTTGTTTCGAACAGCCGCTGAGCAGCAGAAAAATCAATGCGATCTTTCTTTTTTCCATCCTTTCAAGATCAGATGACAAAGAAGGATCCCGGTCAGAGCACCGCTGGAATCGATCAGCATATCCTTGATAGAACAATAGCGCCCCTGCACGAAGAGCTGATGAAATTCATCCGACATCGCATAAAGCGCCGCAAACAGGAACGGGATCCATATGGTATCGTCCTTTCGATACTCCATGTAATTGAGCTTGATCAGTATGCCTAAGATCATGAATTCACTGAAGTGGGCCAGCTTACGTATGAACTGGCCATAACGGGCAAAAAATTCCTCGATGCTGATCAGGCCTGAAGGAAACAATACGTTCAATATGCGATAGATCAGTTCCGTTGCCAGATTGGATGTCACTTCAGATTCCAGCTGTGGCTGTGCCGACATGTAAAAGATCAGAGCCATCCAGGCAAACAAAAACAGAGCTTTCAAAATCTTTTTCACCCTATCATGATAACACTATCTCAGCAATTCAAGGATCTCACTGTCTTCGTTGAGCAATGATCTATGATCGATCTGATAGGATCTTGCTGAACTTAAGGCATTGAGATTTCCGATCAGCAGAGCTTTGTTCAGCAAGGCGACGTAGTCTTCTTCCACGGCGATCGAAACGATCGCGACCCTCGCATCCGCTTCATAGGCCTTGATGGATCTTCCCTGCGTATCATACAGACCGATGATCCGGCAATCCGAGATCAAAAGATCCGATAAAGTCTGATCGCTTTGTTTGACCGAAAGATAGAGATCGATGCACATATTGACGGAAAGATTGCCGGTATTGATCTTCACTTCCGAAGTGTAGAGATCATAGCTCACCTCATTTTCCTTCAACAGGGTCAATGACAGATCTTTGATATCTTCTTCCAGAGCCCCTTTGTAAAACAAGGACCCTTTCGCAAGACAGCAGGAAAGTTTCACATAGTCACCTAAGACTTCTTCCCTGTCCAGACAGACATCATCGCTCAAAAAAGCTCTTGGAACTTCGATCATCTCAATGTCTTCCTCTTCGATCCGCGTTCTTTGAAACAGCTGGTGGGAAGCGACAGGCACTTTGATGTAATCTTCATGGTATGTCACGTAGGCGCTGATCGAAAAATACAGACATAAGATAATGCATATCAGATTGATGCTGATCAAAAGGACCTTCTTTATCATCTGTAACCTCCTACACATTATTTCCGGATAGGAGTCACGATTCCTTCAGTAAACTGAAAAAAGTATTAAAAAAGGATCTTAATGACCCTTGTTGTCGTATTCACCTTTGATCCAGGAAGGCATCTTGTCACGGATGCTGCCAAATCCCTTGATCGATTCCGGCATTCCCAAGAAGCGGACCCTTTTTGTATAGCGTCTGGTATTCTGCGACAGTGCCTTGAAAGAAAGACGCAGCTGTTTATGTTCCCTGTCGATATCGATGACTTTGACCATCACATATTCATTGACCTGCACAAAATTGTCGATATTGCGCACGAAGCCATTGGAGATCTCGGAAATATGGATCAGCCCGGTGACGCCGTCATCAAATTTGACGAAAGCACCATACGGCTTGATGCCGGTGATCTTTCCATATACAGTCATTCCGACTTTGTAATCTTTGATCGAACTCATACTCGTTACATTATAGCATGTTATAATAAACAGGTATGTTAAAGAATTATTATCCGCTTGTGTCGTTTTTGATCGCCTTACTGATCGCACAAGGCGCAAAACCCTTCATCATGCTGCTGAAGACCGGTGAATTCCGTCTGAAATATCTGATCGCTTCCGGCGGCTATCCGAGCTCCCACTCCGCGAGTGTCGTGGCGCTGTGTCTTTCGATCGGTCTGAAGGATGGTTTCGATTCTTCGATCTTTGCTTTGTCGCTTGGCATCGTCATGATCGTTTTATTCGATGCCGTCAATGTACGCTACTATTCCGGACGCAATATTTCTTTGACCCAGCAGCTGATCGAAGATCTTAAGTACATCATCGAGATGAAAGATCCGATCTATGATGAAAAATTCAAGGAGGTCTTAGGACACACCAAGCTGGAAGCCATCACGGGCATTTTTCTTGGAATATTCGTGAGTATAGTGCTATATTTTTTATGGAGATGATTTTATGGACAGAGAAGAAAAGATAAGACAGATCGAAAAGACGATCGAAAAGGTCAGACCATATATTCAGAACGACGGCGGCGATGTGCAGTTCGTCAAACTGGAAGATGATATCGTATATGTCAGCGTACACGGTGCCTGCGTCGGATGCATGGCCCTCGATTACACGCTGAAGGAAGGTGTCGAAGCTTTGATCCTCGATGAAGTCGAAGGCATCAAAGAAGTCAGACTTGCTTAAAAAAAGACGAATTGAATCGTCTTTTTTTCTTATCTGTTGTTGACCTGTACGATGATACATTTCAGATAATCTGAAACGTTGTTCCCCAGAATGATCGGATGGTCTGGTGCCTGAGCCCTGGACTCCACGAGCCTTAAGCGCTTGTGGGAATCGTTGGCCGCTGAAAGGATGATCTTCATGAAGAGGTCCCTTGGCATGTATTCACTGCACGAGCAGGTCACCAGGAAGCCGCCCGGATTGAGCAGTTTCATCGCCCGGTAGTTGATCTCCTTATAGCCCTTGGAGGCATTCTTGACGGAATTCTTGGATTTGGTGAATGCCGGAGGGTCAAGCACGATGACATCAAAGTGCTGTTTCTTTTCTCCCATTTCATTGAGATATTCAAAGACATCGGCAACCACGAATTCCGTATTGTCAAAACCGTTGAGCCTGCTGTTTTCGATCGCCTGATCGATCGCAAGCTTCGATGCATCGATACCGATGACTTTCTTCGCCACCTTGGCAGCACTTAGGGCAAAGCCGCCCGTATGTGTGCAGCAATCCAGTACAGTCTTGTCCTTGCATAATTTCCGTATTGCCAGATGGTTGTATTTTTGATCGAGGAAATAGCCGGTCTTTTGCCCTTCGGCGATATCAACATAAAGCTTTACGCCGTTTTCATCGATCTCGATATGCGTATCGAATGGCTCGCCAATAAAGCCCTTCATTCTTTCAAGTCCTTCCAGGGTCCTGACTCTGGCATCACTTCTTTCATAGACGCCTTTGATGGTGACGCCGTCATCTTCAAACATCTTTAGCATCATCTTTACCAGCATGTCCTTGCGGATATCCATGCCAAGCGTATCGAGTTCAAAGACCAGATATTCGTTGAATTTATCGACGATCAGACCCGGCAGACGATCGGAATCGGAAAAGATCACCCTGCAGCAGTTGGTCTCGACCACGGATTTGCGATATGTCCAGGCATCAAGAAAACGCTGGTAGAAGAAATCTTCATCGATGACTTCATTCTTTTTTCTTGTAAGGATCCGGATCAGGATCTTGGAATGGTCATTGATATAGCCATAGCCGATAAAATCGTCCTTGTAGGAGACGACTTCAACGATATCACCGTTTTCATATGCACCGGAAAATGTGTCAACTTCATTGTCAAAGACCCACGATCCGCCCTGCGAGATCGTTCGTCCTTCGTTTCTTTTCAGCGTTACTTTGATCATATCCCCATTATACATCCCCCAAGCATAAGAAAAGGTCCTTTTGGGACCTTCATCTTATTTTATTTTAATGCTTCCGCACACCTGTCGCAGAGACCATCTTCGTTTTCTTCTTCGACGATGTTCCAGCAGCGCGGGCAGACATGGCCTTTTGCCATTTCGATCTTCACCTGGGTGCTGTCGTACTGCTTGAGTTCTTCCTCACAGAAGGAAACTTTCGCAACGATCAGCCACTGGTTGATCTTGGAACCAAAGGCATCCTCAAGAAGCTTCTTATCTTCATCGCTTACATGCAAGAGGACATGTGCCTGCATTGGCTTTTCAATGACTTTTTCGTTGATCGCTTCTTCTCTTGCCTTGAAGATATCGGAGCGGATCGCATGCAGTCTTGCGAAGTTGTTTCGGATGACATCTTCACCTTCGAACTTGACGATCTCAGGGAAGTGTACGTAGTGTACGCTGTCTTCCTTCTGTTCACCGAAGTGCTTCCAGACTTCGTCACATGTATAGACCAAGATCGGAGCCCAGAGTCTGACCAGATAATCAACTGCCGTATAAAGGACGGTCTGTACTTTTCTTCTGCGCGGAGAATCCAGCTTTTCGCAATACAGGATATCCTTAGCGAAATCGCAGTAGTAGCTTGACAATTCGTTGGTCATGAAATTGGTCATCGTCGAAGTAGCCATAACGTATTCAAAGTTGTCATAAGCTGTTTCAACTTTTGAAGCCATATCGTTGAGTGCGATCATCATATACTGATCGACAGCGTCAAGATCTTCATAAGGAACTTTGTCAGCCGGCGTGAAGTCTTCCTTGTTGATGTTGCCCAGCATGAAACGGAAGGTATTTCTGATCTTGCGGTACTGATCAGAGACCTGTTTCAGGTTGGAATCACCGATCCTCATATCAGCCTTGAAATCTTCCGAAGAAGCCCAGAGCCTTAAGATATCGGCACCGTATTGCTTGATGATATCAAGCGGATTGACGACGTTGCCCACAGACTTGTGCATCGCCTCACCCTTGGAGTCACAGACAT
>DESX01000031.1 GCA_002362065.1 Solobacterium sp. UBA3303 | reverse complement strand
AGGACATTTTTCACCCTTTCCTTTATCCCGACTTCACCAAAAGCCAAAGGATAGGAAAAGACGAACCTCTTATGCGCTGCACAGCTCAGTAGAGTTTTTGAATAATCCTTCTTCTCTTGCAAAGTCATATCCTTGATAGCCGCTTCATCACATGCGATCTCAATATCTTTGCAAAACAGATGATAAGAAAGCCAGACTAACGGATTAAACCAGTGAACGATACTGATCAGATAGGCGAGCGGTTTAAGAAGATGATCTCTTCTTGCGATATGCATCCTTTCGTGTTTCAATACGATTTTCCTGTCCTTTTCATTCAAAGAAGAAGGAAGATAGATCATCGGTTGAAACAGTCCATAGACAAAAGGTGTTTCGATATGATCGGAAAGCTGTATTTCTTCACTCAGAGGGATTGAATCGCTTAAACGCTTTTTTAACCGGTAATGGCTGATCAGTGAACAGAGCAGCAGTATCGCAATGCCAAGGATCCAAACGATCCCTGCGATGGACATATGCACATATAAAGGATTGACGCTGTTTGCGGGATCCGCCTTAAAAGTCTCGGTAAAAACAGGATTTATAGCTTCATCGATCGCTTGGATCCCGGAATCGATCTTGGGATCGGTTTCGTATTGGACCGTGTATTCACTTAGCGGCTTTGCATTTGGGATCAGAGAGAGATCTGTTTTTATATCAAACGGGATGATCAGTCTGAAACCCACGAGCACCCAAAGGACGATCCTTAAATAAGCCGGTGCTTTCTTGAAAAGGACACGAAGAAGAAGCACTGCAAGGATCAGCCAGCAGGCAGACAGGGAACGGTTTAAGACCGGCAGAAAAAACAGGTTATTCATTCCCTTGCCTCCTCTATCATCTTAAGGATCTCGTCGATCTCCTCATTGTTTAATTTTTTGTTTCTGGTAAATGCCGCAATAAAAGCCGGCAAGGAACCTGAAAAGCTGTCCTCAACGATCTTTTCCGATTGCAGAGAATAAAACTGATCTCTTTTGATCACAGAGGTAACAACCCCTTTGTTGTTGACAAACAGCCCTTTCTCGCAAAGACGTTTGACGACTGTATGGGTCGTGGTTCTTTTCCATGAGAAAGCGGCTTCCGCCAGTTTCACCAGTTCAGAAGTACTGATTGGTTCATTTTCCCAGATGATATCCGCAAATCTGCTTTCTGCAATTCCTAATTGAATCTCTGCCATGGTATTCTCCTATAGACTACATATTGTAGTCTATCTTCATACTACAATATGTAGTCCCTTTGGTCAAGTTTGCCAGACTTTATCATAATCGGCTCGCTTTGGATTCTGATTTCTTGTCAAATCGATCTCGAGATCTTGAAGCATTAAGAAAGCTTGAAAAATCTCAAGTCCCTCTCACAGGACACACACAAGTAACGTGATGATCCAGACGATACTTACAAGAAGCATTAGCGCCATCAACGCAATACCAATAGTTTACTTTCAGATTCCTTGTAAACAGATTCAGGTAAGTATATCCAAATACTGTAATTAACAGGACAGCAAAAGAGAAGAGGCGGATGTGTCTTATGATCTGCATATCAAAATGTGCATCCATATAGATCGAAAGCATATACAGCAGTATTGATGTAAATACTGGGATCACACCGAGCTTTTTGCGAGCAGGATTCCCTTTAATTTTGTTTGATGCTTATTTATGCTCAGAACGGTCCTGACACCTTTGTTGACGTTTCCGATGGAAAGCTGCAGTCCATGAATGTCGGCTACTTTCTTCGCAAAATACAGTCCGAAGCCATGATGACCGTTTGATCCTGACTCAAGAGACGGGAAGGCCGATCGAGTCCTATGGCGTTTCTTCCCTCTACTATCCAAACGCATACCTGATCAAGGGCGACCTTATGAAGGACAGCGAAACGGAATATTCCTATGACGACAAGCGAAGGCTGATACAGACCGACAGCACCGTTAGCCTCTCCGGAAGCGTAAGCAAGCTTGTGGTCAACGGCGTTACGCAGAATTATGTAAAGACGATCGATGAGGAGGTCTCTTCCTCACAGGGTCTCTATACCTACAACGGAAACGACCAGAGGGTCGTCAGGACGATAAGTACGGAATATAATGAGATCAGGGAGAACGGCATCGATTCCTATACCGCCTCACTGACAAGAAAGTACTGCTACAGCGGCTCCGCCATCCTGTTTGAGAGCGATTCGTCAAACAACAAGGTCATACACAACTATCTCGATCCTGAAGGTACCGTACTCATTTCAAAGCGCTTTGGCCCGGGAAGCAGCGCCTACTACAGCTTCACCTACGACATTAGGGGATCCGTATCATCCCTCTACAACAGGGACGGAACAGCAAAGCTCAACTACGTCTATGACGAATATGGTAACATTATAAGCAGAAGCACAGACACCTTCTACAGCGATCTGGCCTTTACCGGCGCGGTATACGATGAGGACATCTCCCTGTACTATCTCAACGCCAGATACTACGATCCTTCTTTAGGCGTCTTCATATCAAGGGACACCTACAAGGGATCCGTCTTTTCCTCCATAACCCACAACCTGTATTCCTATACCGGAAACAACCCCGTAAACTTCATCGATCCGACAGGGCACATGATGGACATGATCGATTTTCAGCCTGGAGGAAGAAGTGGAAACACAGGAGGAGGTGTGGATCCGAATACCGGCAAAGGATCATCTTCGGGAAGCGGTGGTTCGGCGAATACAACTCAGGAAGGATCAAATTTAACCTCAAATAATATAGAAACATCATCTAATGATAAAGCGTCAAATAGTACTTATAGATGCTCTTATATTATTTATGATTTTTTCACATCTGATAGATTTGATATTAGTATTGGTTATTATAGCATAGGACCTTTAGATATACTTGCTAAAGCTCCCGAATATTTTTCAGTAATTTTAGAAGCATCCGGCCATGCTGCCCCTAAGCCGGTAGGGATAGTTATTTCAAGTTTAGGCTATGCTGAGGATATTATTTTACAAGTTTCAAGAGGCAGTGATTTATCTTCTGCAACTTACAAAGCAACTGAACATTTATTGATTGAAGAAACCATTTCAAACGCGGTTGATTGTACTGTATTTTCATCGAGAGTGAAGAATCCACAAATTAAAACTAATCCGATTTTTCCTTTTGCGATTTCTTCAATACTTACCAACATAACTAATAATTATTATGATACGAAAATATACGGGGAACGGTAAAATGAAGCATATGGGAAAACGGTTCACTTATGATTATATATGGCTGGGATCTGAGATCATAGATGATAGTTTGTATTATTTGTATTTCTATGATTTTAATGAACGGTCGTTATATAGAATCGAAGATGTTTTGTTCAGGGAAGCAATAAATAAAAAGGATCCGAAAAGAAAGATATTTTGGATTGCCTTGTTTGTAATTCATTCTTTCCTGTACCTTTTCTTTCAGTCTCTAAAAGCAATAAATCATAACACCATTTTATTTTTTCTTTGGCTATTATTGGATATCGTAATTATATTGGTTATATATTCATATAAAGTTAATGCCGAAACTCAGTTGATGGAACAGATAAAAGAGAAAGCGGAAATGCTGCCGGAAAATAGTGAAAAACTATATGAATTGTTCAGCAAAACCAGAAGTATTTCTTCGGGAAGTATAATACTGTTGTTCATGTTTCTTTTTGCGTGCGGATATGCAGTTCATGAGTATTATGAAGCCGGGTCAATGCTGTTTGCTTATGTAATCCCAATCTTTTGTTCCTTCTTGTTGTTTTTGAATTTTGACAGTTTATCATACAACGTTTTGCGATTAAGAACGATTATTAAAAAGCAATGTTTAAAATAATGGAAGTTTGTTCCTTTATGGCTTAAAAACATCAGTGCCGGAATTCCGGCACTGATTATGACACTTAAACACTCAGCAAAAGAAACCGTTCTGATGTTTCTTTTTTATTTCAGTTTTTTCAATATCGATTCTATGATCTTTCCATATTTGTCATCCGCTTCTTCTCTCACGATGATGCGGGCAAAACCAACACCATCACCCTTTAAGAAATAACGGCAATAAAAGATGCCATGATCTTCGATCTCTTTCCTGTATGGCGCTGCCTTGAAGATGATGCTGTCTTCCTTTTCTTCGATCACAGACTGTATAGTCCAGATGCCGTCATGGTTCATTAATAATGCGCGCATATCAGAAGCGTACTTTTTGATATCATCGCCTTGTGCAAGATCGGCATAGATCAGCTCCATTGTAAAGACACAATCCTCTTCTTCAGAGAACAGGAAGTTTCTCTCATACGCAGCTGCATCATCGTAGCAGGCATAGACGTAGTTTTCCCGATAGGAATCAACTTTTGAAGCTTCCTTTTGTCTAAGATCGATATCTTTTGGATAAGCCAGATCAAATGAACCGCATTTGATCGTTTCGTTAGAAGAACATGAACAAAGAAGAATGAGACAAAGAAAGATGACGGAAATCCCGATATATGATCTTCTTTTCACAGAACAGATCCTCCTTCCTTTATAAACCAGATACTGTAAGCTTATATGGATCAATGTTTCTATGAAGCTGATGCCGGGTACTGCAGGCAGATGTATAATGGCTTGCTGTTTGACTGGCATAACTATTATTGATTTAATCATAGCACTACATTGCCGGATGAGAGAATGCCAGTACAGACTGAGAAAAATCGATGATGTGATTCATCGCTTTTAATAGTTTGTTCCCAGGCTGAAGAAAATATGTTTTTTTCACAGGATACAGCAAAACAGGCTTTGCAGCCTGTTTTGTCAATTGTGTTAAATAGTTTTCCCTTTAGTGAGGTTAAAGGGAAGTGTTTAATCTGCTGATGAACTATTCGAGGTCTTCGCCGTTGGTGGCGATGACTTTCTGATACCAGTAGAAAGAATCTTTTCTGTATCTGTCGTAGGTTCCGTTTCCTTGATCATCCGCATCGACATAAACAAAGCCGTAGCGTTTTGACATGGAAACCAGGGAACACGAGACCAGATCGATGCAGCCCCACATCGTATAGCCAAAGACATCAACGCCGTCTTCGATCGCATCGCTGAGTGCTTCGATGTGTTTGCGAAGATATGCAACGCGGTAATCATCGTGCACTGTCTTATCTTCGCCGAGGGTTTCAAAAGCACCTAAGCCGTTTTCGGCGATGAAGATCGGAAGGCCAAAACGGTCACGGAGATCGTTGAGTGAGATACGAAGTGCCGTCGGGTCGATCTGCCAGCCGAATTCAGAAGTCTCCAGATGCGGATTTTTCAGCATTCGGATGAAGCTGCCGATGCGTTCCTGTCTTGCCGGGTCGGCAGTGACAACAGAAGAGAGGTAATAGCTTAAGGAAATGAAATCGATCGTTCCTTCTGACAGGATCCTCTCATAGCCTTCATACCACTTGATGTCGATGTTATGTTTTTTGTAATAGGACAGCATCCATTTCGGATAGTAGCCTCTTGCCATGACATCACAGAAGAACATGTTGTATTCACTTTCTTCATGGGCTCTGTAGGCATCGGCAGGAGAAGGCGTTTCCGGATAGAGGTGGTGCAGATTGAACATGTTGCCGATCTTACACTGCGGTGCTGTTTCATGGGCATACTTCACCAGCAAGGCCGAAGCGATGAACTGGTGATGCAGTGCCTGATGAGAGGCATCGTTCCATCTTTTTGCCATCTTTTCCGGAAGAGCTCCGAACGGACGGAAACCTTTCGGGATCTCAAAGTCATCATAGCGGTCAAGAAGGATGCCGCCGCCAAGATATGGCACAGCCGTGACCATATTGATCTCGTTGAAGGTCAGCCAGTATTTGACCTCATCCTTGTATTCATCGATGAGGAATTTCAGATAACGGACACAATGCGGGATGACTTCCGGTGATACCCAGCCGTCATACTTTTCGACAAAGACGATCGGCAGTTCATAGTGGATCATCGTGACCAGCGGTTCGATCCCGTATCTGTGCAGTTCTGCGAATACATTGTGATAGAACGCGACGCCTTTCGGATCCGGAGTTTCCTCTAAGCCCGTCGGGAAGAGCCTTGTCCAGGAGATCGACATGCGAAACACCTTGAAGCCCATCTCACCCATCAGGGCGATGTCTTCCTTGTAGCGATGATAGAAGTCAACGCCTCTGCGGTTCGGGAAATTCAAAGTCGCTTCTTCGGTTTTGGCTTTTTCGAAGTCTTTTTTCAGCATGAAGTTGCAGGGGATCTTCGCACCGCGGTAATAGACATAGTCGAGGTGGGAAAGACCCTTGCCGTCTTCACATCTGCCTCCCTCATACTGGGCGGCGCTGGTGGCACCGCCCCATAAGAAGTTTTCAGGAAATCTGGACATCGTTTAGCCCTGTGCGTCGATCTTGTCGGCTTCTTCGTCCTTATAGAGCATCATCGTAGCGACGAATGTCACGACAACGCCGACGGCAAGGGCGATGATCATGCCTCTAAGGTCATCCATTGAGCGGGTCGCAGGATTGATGAAGACCGGGAAAGTAAAGATATTTGGCGGTCCACCGGCATAGGAACCGACATTCAACAGAGCACAGACGATACCGCCGACAGCGGAACCGATCATGGCACCATACAGAGGTGTCTTGTATTTGAAGGTGACACCGTACATGCCCGGTTCGGAAATGCCCGGGATCGCATCTGAGAAGGCACAGGAGAATGCCAGAGACTTGCGCTCTGCGTTCTTTGCCTTAAGCGCGACAGCCAGACATGCAGCAGCCTGCGTATACTGGAACAGGAATCCTGCCGGATGGGTGATCGGGTTCTTTCCGTATCTTCCGCCGATCGCCATTGCGACAGCCATCAGGTTGAAGTGCAGACCGGTGATGACGATGTACGGATAAATAGCACAGAAGATCGGGATGAGCACTTTGCCTAATGGTGTGTTGAACAATGCGATCAGCAATCCGGCAAAGGCTTCGGAGAGTATCGCGCCGATCGGAGCTAAGACCAGCAGTGCCAGCGGCAGCATGATCACAAGTTCCAGCAGCGGTACGAAGATGAATCTTACGATCTTCGGAATGACCTTGTTGAGGAATTTTTCAACATAGCTCATGACAAAGACGATCAGGATCGCCGGAATGATCGTATTGGAATAGGTTGCCGGATGGATCGGAATGCCAAACAGATAACCGGCGTTCCCGGTACCCGGAATGATCGTCGGAGGTCCGCCCGGATTCGGGATGGTTGCACCGACACCTTGTTTGCAGAGTTCAACGAAGTCCGGATAGACAAGGATCAGGCCCATCAGGATAGCCATTGCGGCTTTGACATTGAATCTTCTTGAAGCTGCATAGGCAACCAGTACCGGTAAGAAATAATAAGCTACATTATAGACCCAGGTGAATGTTGCAACTGTCGGTGAATCCGGTGAGACGACATGCAGATTGATCAAAAGCATCATGATCGCCTGCAGCAGACCACATGCCAGCAAAGCAGGAAGGATCGGGAACACGCAGGAGACGATCGCCGGGAAGATGGAACCCAGGATCTCTTTGATGCCTTTCTTCTTGGTCAGTTCCGGATCGAGGTTTTCGTCGATCGCGGCTTCTCTTTCGACACCGCTTGCCTTGACGAACGCATCATAGACTTCGTCGATATCGTTGCCGATGATGACCTGTACCTGGTCACCGACCATCTGTGCACCGATGACGCCGACCTTTTTGATCTCGTCGATATTGACGAGGCTGGTGTCTTTCGGCGTGATGCGAAGTCTCGTCATGCAGTGGCCGGCATGAGCGATGTTGTCTTTGCCGCCGACAAGCTCAATGATCCTGGCAGCGATCTGCCCGAAATTCTTTTCAGTTTTTGCCATAATTGCTCCTTTCTTTTTCGTATTATGATCGTATATGTTTATACCCTGGCGAGGTATGAAAACCTTATTGAGGGATGAACCCGAAGTTCACCATATAGTGCAGATAGTCAAGAAGGAAGAGCTCACTGGAAGCGATCCTTCCGACGTAGTTCTGGCTGCCGTCGTTTTTTATTTTCTTTCTGACGATGTGGACTTCCCCTTTGTATCGCGGGATGTTTCCGTTGATGATCAAGACATCGCCTTCTTCAAAATATTCCTTGTCGCAGTTTCGCGGTTCGATCGGTATCGGCCGGTAGTCGAACCTGCCCCAGCGGGAGCGGATGATGATGTGCGTGTATTCGCTTGAATTGTGCTTGGTGAAGTCAAACAGGATCTCTTTCTCCGTATCGGATACATCCGGTTCAAGTTCGATGGTCAATGGGATGCGTTCGATATCGCCGATCGGGATCTGTGTCCGGATGCCCGGGAAATAGAACGGGCGGTCTTCGCCATAGACATAGATCTGTTTCATCGTATCGGCGATCTCCTTGAATTCCGCCTCTGATACAAATGCATTGCCAAAGATCACTTCATCGCAGCCCAGTGCCAGTACGTGTCTTAACTGCAGTCCGACCGGAAGATCTCTGTCTTCTTCGATGGTCGGAAGCCCATCCGAGACAGGCCATGGACCATGGGATCCTCTGACTTGGGAAGAGATGAAGATCTGTGTCTTCATGCCTTCGCTTTTGAAGAAACGGTTGGCTTCCAGGATGCTTTGAGAATCGGCTCCGGTATTGCGCAAAGGATAGAAATTATAGGAGCCGATGATCTTCGAGCGGTCACCGCCAAGTTCGATGATGCGTTTTACGGCAGGAATGAGGCTTGCGTTGAGCTGCACGCCGAGGCCTTCTTTGTTGTTGACGATGGCGACATCACGTTCATCGTTAAACATCAGATCAAGGCGAAGGACATCGAGTCCGATCTGTTTAAAGATCGAAAGATCATCCGGTGAAGCATTCATCTGCATGAAGAAGCGGGCATTGCAGTCGCCGTATACCTGCATGCCGTACTTGTGGGCGATGTCGGAAAGGTTCCGGAAGTAGCCGATGATCTCTTCTTTTGTTCCTTCAACGGAAAATAAGCTGGTGAAGACTTTACTGAAACCGTAGCTGTTTGCCAGTTTCAGGTAATCTTCGATCTGCTGCAAAGTCTCCTGTTCGGGATAAAGCGATACGCCCAACTGGATCATATTTTTTCTCCTTTTAAGATCTGCCATAGTCCAAAAAAACTCTTCGGACCACCTTAAAACAATTAGCTTCTAATGTTTCAAGGATAAGCCTCGAAGAGTTTCGAGTTACAAACCTTAATTTCTATCTGTAATTTCAGTCTAAACTAAAAATGTAAGCGCTGTCAATATCTGCGGGACAGTCAGATCTGTTTTGTCTTCTTCTGTTTATTCGATCCTCGAGATCAGACGGTTGATGTGGATGACCAGATACAGGATCTCCTCATCCAGGACCTGTTTGTGTAGCTTTTCTTCAAGCAGATCAGCCAGCCTGCAGGCACACTCATACGATCCCGGATAGGAAGTCTTCAGTTCATCGAAGATGGCCGTATTTTCCGATTCGATCTGCTGATCCTGTACGAGACGGCGTATGAGATAGTCCAGATGGGTGATGAAACGGCTGTAGTTGAAGGAATCCCTGTCGACTTTGACAGCGAAGTCTTCTTCGATGATCTTCGTGCATTCTTCGCAGATCATAGCTGTGTCCAGGGAATCATTCTTCTTATCATTGAGCCTGTCAGCGATAAAGTGAAGGCACAGCGTTCCCGCTTCCATGCGGGGCAGTTTATTGCCGGTCATTTCCTCAATGATGGACAAAGTCTCTTCCGCAAGGTGCATCTCTTCCGGATAGAGCTGGTACATATCCTGCAGAAGCGGCTGTTCGAGATAGATGTTTTTGTCTTTGCGTTCGATCGCAAACTGCAGATGGTCAGCCAGGGATATGGCTTTGGAAGAAGGATAGGTGACACCAAGCCTGTCAGAGACATAGTCGACAATGTAGATCGCCGTATTGATGATATTTGTCGGAATGTTTCGGATGATGCCGTAATCAGAGTCTTTGATGTTGTAAAAGGTGCGGTTGATCCTGCTCAGAGGGATGTCCTCATTGGCTTTGAAAAAACCGATGCCCTTGCCGAAAACGACCACTTCACGGCCTTTGGAGTCCACACAATGGGCGATATTATTGTTGATGTTGCGTATGACCTTCATTTTCCCATTCTTGCCTCAAAAAAACTCTTTGCGTTTTCTTAAACAGCAGGTAAAACATTATGCTTTTAAGCCTCAAAGAGTGTGATATGAAGCGATATCTCTATATTTTTAGAATAGAACAAGTACACTTAAAAATCAAACAGGCGCTCTTCATCGGGCGTCCTTTTTGAATATGAGCTTTGTATAAAACAGCAAAACGACCAAAGAAGGCATCAGCAATCCTACAAGCATCAGCTTTTCTCCTCAAGAAGTCTTCTCAGTTCTGCCAGGTCTTCTTTGCTTAACTTAGAATCACACAGTGCATTGGCAAAGACTTTCAGATCGCCGCCGCACAGCTGTTTAAAGAAAGAGGTGCTTTGCGATGAAAGATAATCCTTTTTATCGATCAGCTTGTAATATCTGCTTCTTCGGCCATACTTTTCAATGCGGATGAAGCCCTTGTCGGAAAGTCTTGTAAGAAGCGTCAGAAGAGTCGTCAGAGCGATCTGGTGTTTTTCAAAAAGTCTCTCTTCGATCTGTTTGCGTTCGATCGGGTCTTCAAGATCCCACAGGATATTCATGATCTCAAATTCGGAGTCCGGCAGTCTTCTGATCTTTTCCATAACATTACCTCTACACTTGTAGTACATTTATATTCTACATCTGTAGAGTATTATTCTGCAAGCCTGCCATGAGTGCTTTCCGAAGGTCTGAGATGTCATCTCTACATCAGAAAAAATGCGAAGGGCTGCGGACTTATCTGTATCGTGCGCTTGTCCGCAGAACATGTCCGCAGACCGTTTTTGTTTATGATAAAGGCCGCAGTCTTCGCAACCACCTTGGGGAATTATTGGTTATGTTCCTGTGCGAACAGGCGATCAGCCGCTAACCCTGCGGCCGTAATATCTTTCGAGGCAGTTTTTTCTGATGTTTTTTGCAGCATTGACATCTCTGTCGTGGATCATGCCGCAGCCCGGGCAGATCCAGATCCTTTCATCGATCCTGAGCCCGTTGTTGATGTATCCGCAATGTCCGCAGGTCTTTGAAGATGGATAGTAGCGGTCGGTATAGAGGATCTTTTTTCCTTGTTCTTCCATTTTGTATTTCAGAAGATTCTGAAAGATGCCAAAGGCATTGTCATAGGTACGCTTCGCAAGAGAGAAGCGGGATGCGATCTGTTCCATGTTCAGATCTTCCATACAGACCACATCATATCTGTTTGCGATGTCGCTGCTCAGCTTGTGCAGGAAATCCATCCGCTGGTTTTTGACATGGGCATGGATCTTTGCGATCTTCAGTTTCTGCTTCTTATAGTTGTTGCTTCCTTTGACCATCCTGTTCAGTTTCTTTATTTCCTTGTGGATACGCTTTTCACTTTCCTCAAAATAATGAGGCATATCGACGCGGTTGCCTTTGTCATCCACAAAGAAATGCGGGGATGAATAATCGATGCCGATGCTCTTGTCAGGATCGATCACATAGGTTTCCTTTTTCTTTTCATAGGCGATCAGGATACTTGCATAATATTTGCCATCCGGACAGCACATGATGCAGGCGGCTTTGATCACTGCCTTTTCCGGGATCGGCCGGCTGTAAGCCATTTTCACCTTGCCAAGTTTCGTGACACAGAGGTATTCACCATTCAGGATCCTGACCGGACTTTTCGGCAGATTTGCCGTGCAATAGGAATTCATCGATTCGTTTTCGCTTCGATATCTTCTGTGCTTTTTTCCGGCATCCTGGCAGTGAAAGATCTCGTTCATGATCGCGGAGCCATCGATCTGCTTCAAAAACGGATACTCCTTTTTGTAGCGGGCTGCGATATCGACCGCTCGTTTTTCCATGCGGATCCCTTTTTCCAGATCACTGAGGTAGCAGTTGTGAACGAAATTGACTGCAGCAAACGTATCATCGATGATCTGCTTCTGCCTGACATCCGGTTTGATGAGATATTTGTAATATTTGTTGATGATCATAAATGTTCCTCATATCTTTATTTCCCAAAAGGGACAGTGATTCCTAGCTTCGATCTCAAAAAATCCTGCACTTTTCTTCTCTCTGTCTTCTTTTGTGCTGCTTTCAGCTGATTCATAGCCTTATTCACGCATCTGAGCACATCGTCTTTTCGTTGTTGATTATGCTAAAATGCAATTGATGGGAGGGATCCTTTATGGCAAGTATGCAGGCGTTTCTCGAAAGGGATAAAGAACGCTTTTTACAGAATATGGCCTCTGCCAGGTCTTCTGCAGAATCTGTTTCTGCTGTTAAAGAAGAGCTCAGCAGACTTTTAACTTCATACAACGAGGAAGAGGAAAGTGAAAAGCTCAAGGAACAGGCCAGGATGTTCATTGAGGCACTAAGTGCCTCGAGTGGTCTTCTGGATTGCGATGGCGATTCGGTGATCTGGTCAAGATCGAAGTATCGTGCCGGCATCTCGAAACCGAAACGTTCTGTCTGGTTCGTTATCTTTCTGATCCTTGGCATACTCTGCTTTGGCGCATCGTGCTTTATTCTGATCTATCTGACCGATGCCATACCGCCCAGCAGAGAAATGATCATCGGCTTGAGTGTCGGTCTTGTTTCAGTTCTGTGTTTCCTTATGGCGGGGATCTTTTCCGCGAAAAAGAAGAAGGAAAACGAAGAAGAGCTCTACGCCGAGACCATACCGGATCCGCAGAAGACCTATCACGTATTGTTGAACAGTGCACTGACGCTCGATCGGATGCTGGAGGATCTGAAAAACCGGGAGATCCTTGAAAATCGCAAAGCGATCCTGGAAGAAAAGGAAGAGCTTAAAAAAGAAGACATCGATCTTCTCGCCGGACTTCTGGAATCCGCCTACAGCGAAAAGGACAATGAGTATGCTGCACAGGTCATTTCCGATGTTTCCTTCTATCTGCACAAAAAGAAGATCGAAGTTATCGATTACGACGGGACCAATAAAGAATACTTTGAACGCATGCCTTCACAAAGTCCTTCGACGATACGCCCTGCCCTGCTGATCGGCGGAACGATACTTCGCAAGGGCCTGGCTGCAGGAGAATAAGATATGGAACGCTTTTATGGATTTGACCTGGGCGATGCCGAAAGTGCCGTTACCAGGTTTGACAAGACAAAAGATCATGAACCGCAGGTCTTATCGGTCAATGAGACCAAAAGTTTCATCACAGCCTATGCACTTTTAAAAGACGGAACGCTGCTGATCGGCGAGGAGGCCTGCTATGACCCGGATGCGATCAAACGGGAGGAGCGTTTCAAGAGCCGTTTCCTTTCCGATCCGCAGGCAGCCAAAGACATCAAAAGCTTTGCTTCCGGTGTACTTGGTCAGCTGTATCTGAATGGTGAGCTGATCAAGGGCGATGACTGCTGTTTCTATATCGGCTGTCCGGCCGGCTGGGACAAGGTCTCCAGGGAAGAATACCGCAGCATCTTTGAAAAGACCGGCTATCCGCCGACGAAGATCATCTCCGAATCAAGGGCAGCTCTTGTTTCGGCATGTCAGTCCAAACATCTGCAGGTCGGCTACGACATACTCAACAAGCCGGTCTTAGTCGTCGATATCGGCTCTTCCACGACTGATTTTGCCTATATCATGGGCGGCAAGGAAGTGGAGCTCAAGACCGGTGGTGAAGTCTTTTTAGGCGGCGGTATCATGGATGAGATCCTTCTGGAAGAATCCCTGAAACGCTCGCCAAACGAAAAGAAGATCCGCAGGATCTTTGAAGAAAGCAGGCCATGGCTCAGCTATTGTGACTTTGCGGCCAGAAGGCTCAAAGAAAAATACTTCTCTGATGAAGAATACTGGAAAGGAAAGGATTGCGTTTCAAGCGTTTCGATCCATCAGGGACTGCTTCCGACAAAACTGACACTTAAGATGAATGAAGAGATCGCTGATCTGCTTCTGAACCAGAAAGTCGAGAGACTTGGCGATAAATCCTTCAAGGAAGTCTTCCTGGAATCTCTGATCGAGGCGAAGAATGCGATCAGCGACAAACAGCCGGAACTGATCTTTCTGACCGGCGGTGTCTCCAGGATGGAGGTCATCCGTTCCTATTGCCGTGAGATCTTCCCGGATGCGGTCGTCATCTCTTCGGCTCAGCCGGAATTCTCCGTCGCCTCAGGCCTTTCCTGGTGCGGCAAGATCGATGATGAGCTCGCTTCCTTCAAAAAGGAGATCAGTGCGCTGATCGAATCCAGTACCGTTGAACAGATCGTCGAGAATCATCTCAGCGAACTCTATTCCGATGCGGTGGAGACGATGGTCGAACCGATCTTAGAGCACGTGGCCCTGCCGATCGCTGAGAAATGGCGCAATGGAAACATCGATAAACTCTCTGAGATCGATCCGCTCATGGAAAGCGAGATCGACAGCTTCTTACATTCCGATGAGGCAAGAACTCTGCTGATGAAGCCGGTCTCCAAATGGCTCAAGACCATCTCTTATGAACTGGAAGAATACACGATGCCGATCTGTGTGAAACACAATGTGCCATACTCTTCCTTGTCGCTCAATTCCTTCCTTTCGATGAGCGATATCGAGATCAACGTTGAAGCGAAGAACCTCTTTGCCGTAAACGAGATCACCTGGCTCATCGATGCGACGATCTCGATCGTGGTGGGTCTTCTTTGCGGAGGCGGTGGTGTAGCTTTGATCGCCAATGGTCTCCCTGGTATCATGGCCGGTGCGATCGTTTCCCTGCTCATACTTGCCTTGGGCAAGGACAAGATGCAGGAGATGTTACTAAGTTCCAGCATCCCGACACCGGTGCGCAAGATGGTACCGAAGAGCTATCTGAAAGCACGTCTTGACACCATTTCCGAGCAGGTCAAGGAAAATCTCTATGAAAAGCTGCAGCAGGAGAAGAACGAAGAGATCTCCTCCCGTCTGATCAAAGAGATCTCCGCCCAGATCGAGACCTGTCTGACAAAGATGGCGGAAGTCGTCGAGATCCCGCTCGGTTAGTTTCTCAAATATACGCAAAAGAAAAGATCTCCTTTTGTCTTTTGACTTTCAGGAGATCATTTTTTTACTTCTTCGTATAATCGTAGAAGCCTTTGCCGGCATTGACACCGGTCTCGCCCTTGTCGATCTTTTCTTTTAGGAGCTTGCCGATCTTGTTTTCAATCGTTCCTTCGACTTGCGACTGCGGTTTCATCTGGTTGATATTGTAGGCCGTTTCAAGGCCAACGATATCTAAGATCGCAAATGGTCCGGCTGGTGCGGATGTGGCCAGTTTCCAGGTCAGGTCGATCGTTTCCGGATCGGAGACGCCGTTTGCCCACAAACCCTGGGCTGCCGAAAGGAATGGTACCAGCATGGAATTCAGGATATAACCAGGCTGTTCCTTGTGCAGCTGTAATGGGACCATACCGATCGAAGCGGCGAAGGCAACGGCTTCGTCATAATACTTCTTGTTTGTTCCTTCATGGCCCATGATCTCTGCGGTATTGTTCTTCCAGATCGTGTTGGCAAAATGCATCGACAGATATTTTTCCGGCCTGCCGGTATAGGATGCAAACATGCTTGGAAGCAGCGTCGAAGAATTGGTCACCAGGATCGTATCTTCATCAAGCAGATCTTTGAATTTCTCATAGACTTCGATCTTCGCTTTCGGATCTTCGGACATCGATTCGATGACGATATAAGCATCTTCCACGGCTTTCTTCGGATCAAGTTCGATGTGAACATTCTCCTTGAAATATTTCCTTCCGTTTTCCAGCAGCGCATCGATGCTTTCGGCTGTTGCTTCATTCCAGTTGCTGATCATGCCTCTTGGATAATAGAAGGCACCCATCGGATTTCCGATCAGAGCCTTCGCCTTTTGCAGGTCTTCGAGCATCAAAGCGGAATAGCGTTCGATCTTCGGCGTCGTACGGCCGATCGAAGATTCCGATCTCAGCCAGAACGTCACATCATAGCCATGATAGGCACAGACAAGTCCGATCTGTGTTCCCAGGACACCGCCGCCCAGGACGACAACTTTTTTCTCATTCATATGTGTAATACCTCCGATCGTCATTATATCTCATATTTGTTAAAATTTTAACAAATATGCTCTTAAATATGTTCCGGTCTCCCGGAACATATGTTTTTTATTTTGTTTTGTCTTTCCGGACCAGCGGATAGAAACAGATGAAGCACAGCACCACGATGACCACACAAAGGATCAGCAGGTACAGATACCACTGCTGTATCGTGGTCACTTTGATGCCTAACGGATTTTTGTAGGTAAAGAAGAAGTTTGGCCAGAAATCGACGTGCAGCAGCTGACCGTCGAGATATGTCGGTGCCGCAAAGATCGAGTTCACGTAGATCGATACAAAGCCCATCAAGGCAATGATGATCAGACACTGGAAGTAGTGTCTCCAGACCCACTTGATCTCACCGGACATCGCAATGATCAGACCCAGTGTGATCAGCATCGTATGAAATAAGAAGAACTGGTAAGCCATCGGATGCGTGAATGCCTGATCGACAGTGATGCTGGTGGAAAAGATCGATGGCATCAATAGGGCCGATAAAGCACCAAGCAGGCAGGACGGATACATGAAGCACAGCAGGTTCTCTCTGATCTTCTTGTTTTCCGAGAAGCGGACATAGCTGATGAACAGGATCTGTATCGAACAAAGATGCAGCGGCAGATGGTTCATCGGAATATACGGGAAGATGATGCTGCCATCTGCGGAAGGCACCATTTCAAGAACAGAAAAGACCTTCGTCACTTCTGAGAGAAAACAGACCACCAGGCAATAGTTCAGAACCTTATTTAAAGCCGGACGGTTTTTGCGGTATAGGATGATCATTGTACAGGCGATGGCTGCGCAGATCAGCAGCCAGACGATATGTTGCCATGAAAACATAAGGAGTACCTCTTTTGTTTCATTCTATCACTGTAATGAACTTCATTGTTTTAAGAATTCGTAAATTATTCCTTAATCTCAGTACCAAATGCATCATTCAGCAGTTTTCTTAAGCTGATATTGGAAACGACCGTCATGATGATGCGATCAAGCAAAGCTTTATCTTCCTGTTTGGAGAGGACCATCTTGTTTTCATTCAGCATCTGATCAAAGCGTTCACAGAAATATGTGTAAGCCTCCTGTACACTGTATCTTTCCTTCTGCAGATGAAACAGACGATCCACATCGTCTAATGACAAAGCGCTTTTCGTCACGGCAATAAAGATCAGATAGGCGATCTGATCTCTGCCGTATTGTTTTTTGACCGGATTGGCGATCAGATGTTTTTTGACGTAGTTGGAGATCATCGAATTGGTGATGACCGTATCCGGAAGATCCTTTAAAACATCGTTGATATACTTGGACGTCTGATCAAGATACAGCCCTACCGCAGGGATCTCTTTGTAGGTCGGAAGATCAAATTTTTCAGTCATAGATCATTTCTCCTGATTCATCGGTTTTTGAAAAACTCTTGACAGGTTTTGTCATACATTCTAATATGTAATTAGAGGTTTTTGAAAAACCTGTTATAGGTTTATTATATACCCTAAAACCCGATAGAACAAGGAGGCCGATATGTCTGAAATACGTTTGAAACAGTTAAACAGGCTCACTTACAAGCCCTATATCTCCATCAAAGACCCGGTCAGCGCATTGACGCATTTCATCGGGTTTCTGCTGGCGATCTTCTTTACGCCGGTCTTGTTATCTAGGGCCGCGCTGTATCATCCGGATCTATTGACGATGGTGTCTTTAAGCATCTATTGTCTGTCGATGATCATCCTCTATGGTGCCAGCAGTGCCTACCACAGCTTCGTTCTTCCCGAAAGACCTTCCAGGGTCTTAAAAAAGATCGATCATATCTCGGTGTTCCTTCTGATCGCCGGGACCTATACGCCGATCTGTCTTTGCCTATTGAAGGATAAGGGCGGCATCCCGCTTCTGATCGGGGTGTGGAGCGTAGCGGTCTTTGGCATCATCATGAAGCTGTTCTGGATCTATTGTCCAAGATATGTTTCATCGATCGTCTATATCGCCATGGGCTGGCTTGCCTTGATCAAGATCAAAACGATCTGGCTGACTTTGGCACCCATTGGATTCTTCTTCCTTCTGACCGGTGGTTTATTCTATACGATCGGCGGGATCATCTATGCGTTGAAGATAAAGATCAATGAAGACTGGAGCGAACATGAGATCTTCCACATATTCGTATTGCTTGGAAGCCTGTGTCACTACATCATGATCTTCAGCTATGTGATCTGAAAGATCCAAAAGAAAAATGGAGAACTCGTGAATTTGAGTACTCCATTTTTTATTTTGTTCCGATTGTTTCGATCAGCCTTTGATACCGCCGCGGGACATACCGGAAATGATGTACTTCCTTGCGAAGAGGAAGACGATGATCATCGGGATGACGACGATCGTCGATGCAGCCATCATTCTCTCGTTACGCTGTCCGCCCTCGGTCATGAAGGCATACAGACCAAACGGCAGTGTTCTGACGTTCTTGGAGTTGGTCGCGATCATTGGCCATAAGAAGGAGTTCCAGGTAGCGATCGCATTCAGCAGGATGATCGTTGCCAGGGATGACTTTGCCATCGGGACCATGACTCTCCACAGATACTTCCAGTCGGAGCAGCCATCGACCTTTGCCGCCTGATAAAGTGATTCAGGAACGGAGTCGAAGAAGCCCTTGAGGATGTATGTGTAGAAGATCGAGGACATGAACGGCAGGATCAGTGCCCAGATCGTATCATGCAGCTTCCAGGAGACGATCGTGCGGTAGTTGGTGATGATGATCATCTCGTAAGGGACCATCATTAACGACAATAAGAGCGAGAAGATGAATTCTCTGCCCGGGAAACGAAGTCTTGAGAAGGCGTATGCCGCTAAGATCGTCGTGAACGAGCAGGTCACGATACAGCCGATCAGCGCCAGGATGGAGTTGATGAAGTATCTTCCAAACGGTGCCGTATGGAATGCATATACGAAGTTCTCGATGTTGAACGGATTTTCCGGGAACATCGTCGGTGGAATGAGGTTGACTTCCGTAGCTGACTTGAATGCGCCTGTGATCATCCAGTAGAACGGGAAGATCATGATCAGAGCACCAATGAACAGTACGACATACATGAGGATCCTGCCAATCGAGACAGGTTCCTTGTTGACGTGTCTATCGGAGCGCGTCTCTGTGTCTCTTGACTTTCTTGACATCTTCGCCTCTCTCCTTTCTTGACCATGCCTGAACGGCTCTTTGAATCATCGTAAATACGAACACCACGATCAGCAGCATGACTGCCGCAGCAGATGCCAGACCGTATTTCGGCGGTGTTAAGACTCTGAATTCGTAGTAGATATAGTAGACGACGGTAAACAGGTTGTACGCAACACCAGGTCCTCCGAACAACGGGAAGAGCTCGTGGTACATCTTGAAGGTCGAGATCGTGTTGATGATGATGACCAGCATGATCGTCGGTGCAAGCAATGGAACTGTGATCCTGAAGAAGATACGCAGGGTCTTTGCACCGTCGACTTTCGCCGCCGTGTAATATAACGGGTCGATGTTCTGTAAACCTGATAACAGCAGGATGATCGTATTTGGCAGGATCGCCCAGATACCGAATACGACGACTGCAATGAAGTTACCGTTGGATTTTCCTAAGAAGTTGATCGATTCCATTCCGAACGTGTTCAGCAGATAATTCAGGATACCGAATTTATCGTTGAACATGAAACGCCAGGCAAGACCTACCGCCAGGGATGATGTGACCATCGGAAGGAAGTATGCTGTCTGGAAGAAGGACTGGAACTTGATCTTCTGGTTCAGCAGGTTCGCCAGAACGATGGCGATCACTGTTGAGATCGGAACGACCATGATGACATATTTGAAGGTATTGGATATGGCTTGAACGAAATACGGATCAGCAAATACCCTTCTATAGTTGTCAAGCCCGATACCGCTGAACTCACCTGTCAGATACTTATATCCCTCAAGGAAGGACATACGGATGACGTTCACGATCGGATACAGTGTAAACAGTGTTACCGAAACGATGAACGGCAGCAGGTATAGCAGCGGTTTGATCCTTTCATAAAAAGGTTTCTTGATCATAAGTAACGTTCTCCGCTTTCAAAGTCGAATACGAACACACCCGTCTTCTTGAAGGAGATGCCGATCTCCTGATCTCTCTTGAGTTCAACATCGGAGTTCATGTAGCCACGGACTTCCTTGCCGCCCAGGATGAAGGATGTGATGATCTCCTTGCCCATGACAGAAGTCATGACGACTTTTGCCTTCAAAGGAGAAGCATTGTCGAGGATGACGCTTTCTGCACGGAAAGACAGGAAGACTTTTGTATTGTCCGGAACGTTGTCGACTCTGATCGTAGAATCGACTTCATCATCGCCTAAGAGAACTTTTCCATCCTTTGCGACACCTTCGATCTTGTTGATCGGCGGGTTGCCTAAGAAGTCGGCAACGAAGCAGTTTGCCGGCTGATCGTATAAGTACTGCGGTTTGTCATACTGCTGCAAGACACCAAGTTTCATCAGGATGATGTGGTCGGAAATGGACATTGCCTCTTCCTGGTCGTGTGTGACGAAGATCGTCGTGACACCGGTCTCGAGCTGAATACGTCTGATCTCTTCTCTCATTTCGATACGAAGACGTGCATCGAGGTTGGACAAAGGTTCATCCAGCAGTAAGAGTCTAGGCTCTTTGACCAGAGCTCTTGCGATCGCAACACGCTGCTGCTGACCACCGGAGAGCTGACCCGGCTTTCTGTTGAGCATGCCGTCGACATGGACCAGCTGAGCCATCTTCTTGGCTCTTTCGATCCTTTCCTTCTTCGGAACCTTCTTGATCTCGAGAGGGAAGCAGATGTTTTCCAGTACGGTCATGTGAGGATAGAGCGCATAGTTCTGGAAGACCAGTCCGATACCTCTTTTTTCCGGAGATACGTAAGTAACATCATCATCATCGAAATAGATCTTGCCTTCGGTCGGATAAAGAATACCTGACAGCATGTTCAGCATGGTACTCTTTCCACATCCCGAAGGACCTAAGAGCGTTACCAGTTCCCCCGATTCGATCTCAGCAGAAAAGTCATTTACTGCTGTGTTATCGTCAAAACGTTTGACGATATTCTCCAGGCGTATTTTCATTGTTTTCCTCCTTTAAATAAACAATTATTTTCTGATCAGTTCTTCGATGACTTTACCGTCGGTATTTTCCATACTTAAGCCTAACATTGCCGCCATCGTCGGGGCCTCATTGACCATCGACGAGCGCTCGATCACCACATTCTCGCTGACATCCGGACCGCAGGCTATGAAAGTCGTGGTCTCATCACGCCAAGGAAGGTGGCCATGGCTGGCTACCGAACTGTGCTGACCCGGACGCAGATACTTTTCAAACGCATCCCGTCCTGCAAGGGTGCTCGAAAAGGACATCGGTTCTTTGCCTTCGATGACAAAATCCAGCGGGCCGGTCAGGCCGAAGAGTTCGTCTGCTTCTTCTTTTGTGTATAGATAACCGATATTGTATTTCGGATCATCTTTGAGTTTCTTCAAGAAGGTATAAACTTTTTCACGCATCGCTTCATCATTTGGATCCTTCAGTACGATCCAGGCCGACATCGAAACGGAATGACAATACGCATCGTAATCGATGAGCTTTCCGTTTTCATCACAGCGGATGAATCCGGCATCCTTCAAAAGGATGTTGACATTCAGATTCATCGTGATGTCCTGCTGACCATGGTCGCCCATGATGATGAAGTTGGTATGTTCAAAATCGCCATAACGGCGGATACTTTCGAGCAGTACGCCGAATTCATAGTTGTGTTTTCTGAGCTGTTCCTTCGCTTCTTCGGAATAGACGCCGTTGACGTGTCTTGCGGTATCAAGATCGCACATCTTGACAAACATCACATCCGGCTGATGATAGTCTCTGATGATATCGGGAGCTAAGGCCATCGTATAAAGATCGAGGCTCCTGTCTTTTCCCATCAGATATCTTCCGTATTTCCAGAAATACTTATCCATCAGCTCTTTGGAAGCATTTCCCCAAAGGAACTGTCCGGGATCATCCCCCATATAGCCCGGCGGGACGATCATCGGCATATTGAGATCGATATCGGCTTTGCCCGATACCGGCCAGCTGAGTGAACATGTCAGATATCCAGCCTTCTTTGCATAATCAAAAATGGTTGGACATTTCACATCTGCACGCTGGTTGTACCATGGAGCGTCGGGATTCTCGACCTCCAGGATCGCATTATGAGGAACACCGTGATGTTTCACGGTGTTCCCTGTAATGATCGAACAATGACAAGGATAGGTATAGCTCGGGTAGACCGGTTCGATATGTTTTACATAGGAACCTTTTTCAAACATCCACGCGAAGTTGCTTAAGTGTCTCATCTGATCGAGATCCGATGAGCACAGGGCATCCAGCATGAAAACGAAGAGCTTATTCCTTGTCATAAAATACTAGCCTGCTAAAGCTGCATCAGCTGTAGCAGCGGCGTTTGTGAATGTTTCGACTACATCTGCATCATCGATGATCGCAGATCTTAAAGCAGCCTTCAGAGCTTCGTCAACGCTTGAACCACCGGAAACGTTAGCACGTGTGCCAGCGTAAGGCAGCATTTCTGTTAAAGCCTGCTGAGCGATGGAAGCATTGAAGTATTCCTGATATGCAGGTAATGACTGAACATCAGAGAACGGAGTAGAAGCAGAATACTTCTGGCAGAATGGGAGGTTGTAATCAGCCTTGACAAAGAACTTGACGAATTCTGCTGTACCTGCATCTGTAGCTTCATCAACTTTGAAGGAAACAAGAGCACGTGTAGTGATCTCAGTGTAAGGCTTAGCCAGGTCGACCTGAGGGACCGGTCCGGTAACGATCGTGAAACCGTTAGGTGTGATGTAGTTCATACCTGCAGAAGAACCCATGTAGCAGAAGTACTGCTGGTTGCCGAACGGACCAGAATGGTAGCCTTCCGGATCGACTAACTGGAAGTAACCAGCCTTTTCAGCTTCTTTCCACCAGTTGACCCAGTTGACGAATTCTTCGGAAGTCCAGCCGTTTGTCTTGCCGTTTTCGATGTAGTTGTAGCCTAACTGACGTAAAGCGATGATACCTAAAGTATCAACAGAGTCCGGACCAAAGCCCATGATCTCTTTGCCTTCAGCCTTTTCGCCATCAACGACTGTCTTGCAGGCAGCTAATAATTCATCCCATGTCTGCGGAATAGCTAACTGATACTTTTCAAGCAGTTCCTTGTTGTAGAACATGATGGAACCGGTGATCGTAGCGATCGCAGCATGCATACCGCCGTCGGAGAAGTCGACACATGCGTTGTAAACGCCCGGTTCAACACGGTCTTTATAATCTGCATCTGTCCAGTACTGGCTGTAGTCTAAAGCGAGACCTGCATCAACATAGTCGTTTGCAGTGTTCGGATATAACCAGACAAGGTTCGGACCGACACCATTGGTAACAGCTTCATAAACCTTTGAAGAGAAACCGTCCAGTGGCTGAGTTTCATGAGTTACATGATATTTGCCTTCGTATTCAGCGTTGAATGCATCAACGATTTCCTGAACCATTTCAAAATCATGATCCGTTAAAGTGTGCCAGAAAACGATTTCCTGAGCAGCAGCTTCTTCCTTCTTTTCTTCGCCGCCGTTACCGCCTGCTGAACAAGCGACCAACATCATGGCAACGAGAACTAAAGAAAGTACTTTGAATAGTTTTTTCATTTTTTCTCTCCTTTTTCTATAAATCCACATAGATTTACACAATAATTATAATCTAAAATCTCAGGATTGCCCCACCTAAGTTCAGCGAATATGATCCGTTTTGTCCCTTAACGTATGATTTCCTGATTGCCCCAGAAAACAAAAGAAACTGAAAACGCTTTCTGATCATATTTTCATTCTTAGCTAAGATAGAGGTCCTTGAGATATTCCCTCATTCTTGCATCGATACCGAATTCTGCTTCAAGATACTTGTCCATCGTTTGATATCTTTCTTTGATGGAATCGTAAACGGTATCGAGGCTTTTTTCGAGGACCCCATCCTGCAAAGTCAGCAGCTCGGCGATCTCGGGGTGTTCATTTGAAATATCCGCAACACTGTTTAATGTTTCTTCCAGTATCGCTTTGCGGTAAAAGTTACTGGCAAGATAGTCTTTACGGATCTCCTCTTCCTTTACATCCAGCATCGACAGTAAGATCATCGCCGCCATGCCCGTGCGGTCTTTGCCTGTCGCGCAATGGAAATACAAAGGCACATTTCCTTTTTTGACTTCCTCCATCATGATCTGAAAACTGCGGTTTCCAAAGGCGATCTTTTCATAGTAGCCTTTGATCTGTCTCAGCTGCTCAGCAGCCGCACCGCCGATCTTTCGCATACCCTGCGGTGACCAGTCGATGTCTTCCGAACCGCTCACGCTGTGACCTTCGTGTTCGATGAAATGGGCTCCCTTGATCTCGGGATCTTTCAAGGCATCCATTTCCGATCTGCTTCTTAGATCCATGATGGTCTTAATGTGCAGTTTTTCAAATTCCTTCAGTTCTTCTTGATTGAAATAGCCTAAGCCGGCCCCTCTGTAAAATATGCCCTCTTTTACTTTTCTACCGTCTTTGGCACATAAGCCGCCCAGATCACGGAAATTGAGGGCATCTGAAAATCGTTTATCGATCGGCATATCTTCTCCTTATTTCTACAGGAACATTTTAGCAGAAGATGATTTCGTTTTTTCTTGTGATAACATGTTGATATGAAAGCAGGTGTATATGAACGATAAAATAAAGATCCTGATGACATCCGATGTCCACGCATACGTCTTCCCTTACAGCTATGCCGACGGGAAGAGCGAGGACCACGGTTTCGGCAAGGCTGCCCATACGATCAAAAGATTAAAAGATGAAAATACCATCGTCATCGACAATGGCGATGTCCTGGAAGGTTCGCCTCTGGCTTATTACCATTTCGAAAAGCGGAGGAATGAACCGAATCCATTCGCAAAGATCTTGAATGCCATCGGCTATGACTATTTCAACCTCGGCAATCATGACTTCAACCATGGCGAAGATGTCCTGATGGACTATATTCATTCTTTGAATATGCCGTGCGTGAGTGCCAATGTCCTTTACAAAGGCGAAGCTCTTTCAAAGCCATATCACATCAGAAAAATAGCCGGCAAGACGATCGCCATCTTCGGCTTAGTCACCCAGCACATCCCGTTCTGGGAGAAACCGGAACACATCGAACACTTCGAATTTGAGGATGCCCTGGAAGATGCGAAAAAGATCTGTCAGCTGATCAAAGAGAACGAACACGCCGACTATGTGATCGGTGTCTACCACGGCGGTTTTGAAACTGACCCGGATACGCTGGAGCCAAAAGGTGCCCAGACCGGCGAAAACAAGGGCTATCAGATGTGCACACAGATCGATAACCTCGATATCCTGCTGTGTGGCCACCAGCACATGGAGATGTGCGGGACCTGCAGCGGCACCGTTTATATACAGAGTGCCCACAACGGCAGGCAGATCTCTTACATCGAGATCGACCCGGAAACAAATGAGATCGAGGCAAAACTCGTCGATGTCGACAAGGAAGCCGATGAAGAAATTCTATCCATCATGGCTGAAGAAGAAAAAGATTGCCAGAAATGGCTCGATCAGCCTCTTGGCACCTCAAAGGTCGACCTTCTGATCAAAGATGAATTCGATGCCAGACTTCATAAATCGCAGGTCATCACCTTCCTCAACAACGTCTGTTTCGAAGCGACCGGTGCTGACATCTCGGCCAATGCCTTGTTCCTGTTTGCGAAAGGTTTTGAGAAAAACATCACGATGCGTGACCTCGTTGCGACCTACGTCTTCCCGAACTCCTTAGTCGTCAAAAAGATCAACGGAAAGATCTTAAGAGAGTATCTTGAGCGGGATGCGATGTTCTGGGATGTCAGAGATGGCAAGATCGTCGTGGAAGCCCACAACGATTTCCCGACGCCGCAGCATCACAATTACGATATGCTCGATGGGATCGAATATACGATCAAAGTATCCAACCCGGTCGGTCAAAGGATCACATCTTTAACAAGACACGGCGTCCCGATCAAAGATGAGGATGAATTCAGCTTTGTCATCAACAACTACAGAGCAGCCGGCGGCGGCGACTACGACATGGTCAAGGATGCCCCGACTTTAAAAGAGATACAGCGCAATGTCGTCGAGATCATCGCCGACTACATCAGCAAGCACAAAGTCATCGACTTCGAGCCGGTAAACAATATAAAAGTTGAGATCTGATCTCAACTTTTTTTACAATCCCTTTTTATTGATCAGGGCCACGAGCTCATCGTTGTCTTTTGTCCGGATGAACATCTCGATCAGAGAATCGATCGAATCGTCACGGTAGTAATTGAGCAGGTCACGGCGGATGATGTTGACGGCCGATAACTCATCTTTGCTTAAGAGGAGATCTTCCCTTCTCGTGCCGGACTTGGCGATATCGATGGCCGGGAAGAGCCTTCTTTCCTGCAGCTTCCTTGAAAGGATCAGTTCCATATTGCCTGTGCCCTTGAATTCCTCGTAGATGACATCGTCCATCTTGGAACCGGTATCCACCAAGGCCGTTGCAAGGATCGTCAGTGAGCCTCTTTCCCTTGTCTTTCTCGCTGCACCAAAGAAGCGCTTTGGCATGTACAAGGCATTCGGGTCAAGACCACCGGACAGCGTCTTTCCGGAAGATGCCTCGGTCAGGTTGTAGGCCCTGGAAAGACGGGTGATCGAATCTAAGAGGATGAATACATCTTCGCCGGCTTCCACGAGCCGCTTGGCATGTTCGATCGTCATCTCGGAGACGTATTTATGTTTGCTTGGCTGTTCATCGAAGGTCGAATAGACGATCTTTACGTTGTCACCTTTGACGATCTCCTTGATGTCGGTGACTTCCTCCGGCCTTTCATCGATCAGAAGGATGATCAGATGTGCCTTTGGCACACTTCTTAAGATCGATAAGGCGATGTCCTTTAAGATCGTCGTCTTGCCGGCTTTTGGCGGGGAGACGATCAGACCTCTCTGGCCCTTGCCGATCGGCGTGATCAGATCCATGACCCGCATCGAAAGTGATTCGCCTCTGCGTTCGAGCTTTACCCGCTCGCAAGGGAAGACCGGTGTCAGATCTTCGAAGTTCACGCGGGAGCGGATCATATCGGTATCGAGGTAATTGATCTTATCGATGTAGATCAAAGCGCCATAGCGTTCGTTTTCCCTGGCGTCACGCTTCTTGCCGATGATGTGATCACCTGTGCGAAGACGGAATTTCTTGACGAAAGTCGGCGAGACGAAGACGTTGTCATCGCTTGTCTCAAAATTCTCGCCGCGTATGAAACCATAGCCATCCTCCATCACGGTCAGGATGCCTTCGACCGGCTTTGCCGGATCCTTTTTCTTTTCAAAGGTACGGACTTCACTTTCCGCTGAAACAGTTTCGTTTGTGCTTTCTGTTTGTGAGACTGCCTTTGTCTCTTCAGGCTCATTTACAGTCTCTGTTTGCTTTGTTTCTTCTTCCGATAAGAGGTCGATGATCTGTGATTTTTTCAGACCATTGACTTTGATCTGTTTTTCTTTTGCCAGAGCTTTCAGCTGCTCCAGCTTCAGTTGTTTTAGTGCTTCTTTATTCATTAGTTCCTGCTTTAAAATAATCCGCCTTTTCGATGCATAATTTCAATGCTTCGATGAAGCTGTCATAGCCATACGGCTCATAGCTCTCTTCGCCTTCGGAAACATATTCCTTGTCTTTGTAATGGAGCTTCACTTTCCATGAGATCCCGTCTTCGATCTTCGACAATGTCGGTTCATATTTTCTTTCCCAGGCCGGGATGTTCGCCTCTTTGATATGCTTACTGAAAAGTTCAGCTTCTTTTTCATCGAGTTCACCAGTCACATTCGGCAGTTCGTCAATCGTTGATTCCAGATCGTAATTCAGGCTTTTTCCGTCGAATTCACATACAAAAATACAGCGTCCGTCAAGACATTTAAAAGAATATTCTAATCTGTTCATGGTAATCTCCTTTATTCGGGGCTTCTCTGATCCAAAAAAATCGGGCTGAATACTTAATCATTTAAACACGTTTTTTTCTTTAGGGCAACATTTTGCCCGGATCAGAATTCAATGTTTTCAAACAATTCCGATTGTGCGGAAATGATGTAATCCAGATCAAATCTTCGATTGTCTTCCGCTACAAGGACCCGTTCACTCAGATCGATCCGTTTGACTTTCACCGTCTCATCCTTATAGGAACCACCTTCCTTGTAAAGATCGGGAATAAAGCAGCGGATCTTGACTTCCGGGTGCTCAGGAAGATGACTTAAAAGGATCTGGAATTTCATATCCAGGATGCGGATCTCGTTTTCACCAAGTATGATTTCATCGTCGGTGCTTCTGCCGGTCTCTTCGATGGCTTCATCATAGCCCGTCAGTGCGTCAAATGGGGCAAACTGAGCAGCCCGGTCGTAGTTGGACATGTGATTGCGTCCCTTGGAGACAAAACGCGGCAGATCGATGATGTCGTCGTAGCGATGAGGATCTTTGCCGCTCATTCCCTGTGACCTCCGATCTGTTCGTTGCGCTGTCTGCCGGTGGCGCCTTCTTCATAGTTGGTGCCTTTCAGTATCGAGTTCTTGCCGAAGCGCTGTTTGATGTTTAAGATCGCTTTGGCGAGATCTTCTTCTTTTTTCTCTTCCGCTTTTTGTCTGGCGAGTTGCTTTTCGACTTTTTCCGGATCGGAGAACAGGGAGAACTGTTCGATGATCACGTTGTCCTTGACGCTGGATTTCGGCATGACTCTTGTTGCCGTGACGTTGATGCGCCGGATCAACAGCTTCTTGTTGACGGTCTGTTCAAAGATCGCCATGATCGCGTCGGTGATGATGCGAACAGAGGATGTATAGCTCCTTAATAACATCGAACCGCCTGCCGGTTTGGCTGTCAGCCGTCCGTAGTAATCCGAAGCCATCTTTCCTTCATAGTTCGATAGATCGGAACTGGAATCATAGTTTATGTATAAGCCGACCCCATCGGTGACCAGACCCTTGTCTACGAGCTCCAGGCAGAGATTATCGACCATCTCCTTGCAGACGACCTTTGCCTTTTCGTAGGTGTAAGGTTCCATCAATACCTGTCCGGCACCTAAGGAATGGGCGGAAGGCACATAGGATTTGATGTCCTTCATCGTGCATGGCTCATAGCCCCAGGCATGATCGATCAATAGCTCCGCATTGATGCCGAATTCATCGTATAAAGTTCCATCAGCACGAAGTGAAAAGCGGGCGATGTCACCCATCGTGTGGATATTGTATTTTTCAAGTCTTCGCTGATAGCCTCTTCCGACCCGCCAGAAATCCGTCAGTGGTTCATGGGTCCAGAGCTCCTTGCGGTAGGACATCTCATCGAGCTCGGCGATGCGCACGCCATCCTTATCGGCCTTCTTGTGTTTGGCAACGATGTCCATCGCCACCTTTGCCAGATAGAGGTTGGTGCCGATGCCGGCGGTTGCGGTGATGCCGGTATTGACCATGATGTCTTCGATCATCTTCATCGCAAACTGGTGGGCAGTCATTTTATAGGTATTCAGATAATCGGTCGCATCGATGAAGACTTCATCGATCGAATAGATATGGATGTCTTCCTTGGCGACATATTTCAGATAGATGTCATAGATCTTCGTGGAATATTCAATGTATAAGCCCATGCGCGGCATCGCCACGACATAATCGACCGCCAGAGTAGGATCGGCCTGCAGCTTATGAAGCAGTGCTGATTTGCCTGTCAGCCGTCTGCCCGGTGCTTTTCTTCGCCGTTCCTCATTGATCTGTTTAACCTTCTGTTCCACTTCAAAAAGACGGGGCCGTCCGGGCACGCCAAAAGACTTTAAGGCCGGCGATACGGCAAGACAGATCGTCTTGGATGTCCTTGATTCATCCGCCACGACCAGGTTCGTATCGAGCGGATCGAGGCCTTTTTCCGTGCATTCCACCGAAGCGTAGAAGGATTTCAGGTCGATCGCAATGTAGGTGCGTTTCTTTTCCATACACATCTATTTTATCGTATTCTCTTTATTCTTCCTTGAAATCAATTCACATACTGTATCCATAAAATAAAAACACCTGTCGGCAGGACAGATGTTTAATGTTCATTCATATAGGCGGCAATTTCCTTCATCCGCTCGCTCTGTTTTACCTGGAACGGACAGCGGGAATCGCAATGTCCGCAGCCGATGCAGTCATCCGCATTCACCTGCAGGGTCTTGTAGTGTTCCACCGCCATTAGATCGCCAGCCAATGCAAGGTCATAATACTTGTTGACCAGGCCGACATCGATGCCCATCGGGCATGGCTTGCAATGGTTGCAATAGACGCAGCGCTTGGCACTCACGACCGGTTCGAAAGAAGAGATCAAAGAATAATCGAGCTCTTCTTCACTCTTATCATAGTAAGACAAGAGTTCCTCGACCTGCTTGACGCTTTGTGCACCCGGCAGGGCGACTAAGACGCCCGGTCTGTCCAGGGCATACTTCAGACACTGGTGAACACTTAATGCCTTTCCGAAAGGAGATGTCTTTTCATCAAGCAGCTGTCCGCCCGAGAAAGGTTTCATGACGGAAATGCCGATGCCTTCCTTCGCACATCTTTGCAGGATCTTTTCTCTCTCCATTGTTTCGCCATAGGCGTATTCGCCCTGGCCATAGTCATAGCCCGGATTGATCGAGAACATCAGCATGTCCACATCAACTTCATCGAGGATCTTATCGATGACTTTTGGCGTGTGGGAAGAAAGGCCGATATGTCTTACAATGCCCTTTTCTTTCAGTTCAAGGATGTAATCATAGATCCCGTTTTTCTTGTAGGTCTCCCAGTCCGAGAGTTCATCCTGGCAATGAATGAAGCCATAGTCAATGTAGTCAGTCTGAAGCTCTTTCAACATCTTTGAAACGGAAGCTTTGACTGTTTCAAGATCCAGGCTCCAGCCATAATCGCCGCTGCTGTAGTCAGCACCGAAGTGGATCTGATAGAAGATCTTTTCTCTGACATCGTGCAGAGCTTCTCCATAGATCGGAAAACTGTCGCCATGTCCGGCTGCCAGATCGAAATAGTTGATGCCGCCTTCAACTGCTCTCCTTAAGGCTCTTACGGCTTCATCCATTCCGGCTTCGTACATGTAGGATGAGCCGATCCCGATCTCCGAGATCCGATCACCTGTTTTTGCATTGACCCGGTATTTCATCCTTCCCCCCTCCTACATCACATTGATCTTCTTGACGCTGTAACTGATATTCGACTCACAGATGCGGTTGAACATCTCTGCATATTTTTCTGCCTGGACCCGATCGGAAAATATGCGGTCCTCATCTTCGCGCCTTTCTCCATAAGGCGTATAGGTCACGCGAACAACGATATACTTATGTTCCATGCCTACATTATAATTCAGCGGCGTGTTTCACACAAAGCCAATCGTGCGCTTATCCTTCCGGTTTAAAAGAAACAAAAGGCGTTTTGCCTTGCCTTCAATACTTCTTGAATCAGTTCTTCTTTCATAGCCTTTGTCCTTTCATCGATATAACAGTTCCTTGCCCAAGGCAAAGAATTCTCTTGTATAGTACTGAGGAAGCAGGATCCATATGCCATGTCCCCCTTTACAGGAGACATCCTTGAATCCTTCCCGTTTTGCCAGAAGAGAAGCTCTGAACAGATGATAGTCGGAAGAAACGATCACGATCGTTTGTGTCAATGGATCTGTTTTCTTTTCGATCAGTGCTTTGGAATTACGGATATTCTGCACAGTATTGTAGCTTTGATCCTCAAGCAGGATCCGGCTTTCTTCAATTCCCTTCTTCAGAAGATAATCCCTGCCACCCTGTGCTTCACTGGCCGGTTCGTATGGCCCCTGTGCGCCTGTGCATATGACCACGGTATCCTTGTTTTCGATCAGATAGGCGTAGGCACTGTCGAGCCTTGCTCTATAGTCATTGGATGGTCCATCCTCATTCATGCCCGAACCAAGGACGATCAGATAATCCGCATCTTCCTTGCAGTTTTTCCGGGCAAAGGAAATGATCCTTGCCTCCGTGATCACAAACACCGATACCAGGATAAAAAAGAGGATGATCATAAATCTGAAAAGCTTTGGCTCTATCTTTTTCTTGAGGGTCTTGTAGAAGTGACAGGCCAGAAACAGGAAGAGACCGGCAAGCAGATAAAAGAAATTGAAGAAATGAAAAGGCCCGATCACAGTTAAAACGATCAGGCCGTAAATACACATGAGGATCGAAAGATATTTTATCAGCGATACGATCTTGTTTTCCACGTTTCCATCGTATCACTCTTTCGATGGCTTGAGATGACTATATACCTGCAAAGCCACTGCGGCAAGGATGAAGATGATGCCGATATACGCATTGACCGGAACGACCTTCAATACCGCATTTAAGCTCACCAGCAATAACAAGCCAAAGGCGATCAGCTGCAGATAGTCGACTTTGCGCTCGATGACCTGCGGTTTAGTCTCCTTAGTCTCTTCTTCATCTTCATTGATCAGCTCGACGATATCGGCAGCCGTGATGACGCCGACGATCTCATTTGTATCCTTGTCTAAGACCGGAATGGAATCTTCGGAGTAATCCGCCAGCGTATCGACAGCGGCGTCCGTGATCTTTTCGGTGTCATAGACAAACGGGTAGGAGGTGATGATCTTTTCATCGAGGTCTTCATCCTTTTTGGTGATCAGAAGATCACGCAGCGGCAAAGCGCCATAGAACTTGCCATCCTTGACGATGTAGAGCGTTTCAATGTTGTCGTTTTCTTCCGCTTCTTCGATCAGCCGTTCAATGGAAGCCTTGATGCCGATGCCATATTGCAGGGTGATGTAGTTGGTCGTCATCAGGGAACCGAATTCATCATCTTCATAGGATTGCAAGAGCTGAATGTCCGACTTGGATTCCGGTTCGATGAGGGAGATGATCTCACTGGCTTTCTTTTCATCGAGTTCTTCGAGGATGTCGATGGCATCGTCGGCATCCATTTCTTCCAGGATGTCGGCGGCACTCTCGTTTTCGAGTTCGGCGAAGTACTTGTCGACGTCTTCATCCAGATAGGCAAAGATGCGGGAAGTTGCCTCGATGCCGATGGCCTTGTAGAGGCGTTTGCGTTCATCCGGTGAAAGGTACGTCAGCGCATCGGCGATATCGTTGTCGTGATAATTGGTCAGCGTCTGCGCCAGCAGCTTGGAATTCTTGGTCTTGCGTATGAGATCGAAGATCTCCTGTGTATAGTTTCTTTCTTCAATGTTTTCTTCTATGATCTTGTTTTCCATGTCTGCTCCTTTCGATCAGATCCACTTCTTGAATCTGCGGATGTAGATATTTTTCATGACCTGGGCGATCAGCATATACACCACCATCAATAGTGCCAGCCAGATCAGATAGTTCAATGGCAAAGGTTTCATATCCAGGATGTAGGCCAGGTCGGTGAGTCCGATGATCATTGTCACCGCAACGACAGCCAGCGTTGAGATCGTCAGTTCCCTTCCCGCCTTTCCGGAAACAAATGGCAGCTTATGGGTACGGATCGTATGGATGACCAGGGTCTGCGAGATGACGCCGAAGACGAACCAGCCGCACTGGAAGTATTCAGCCTGATCCGGTGTCCGATAGCCGAAGACGAACCATAAGACCGCAAAACAGAGCACATCTAATAATGTAGAAGCCAGGCCGAAATAGAACATGAACTGTTTGAGCGAGGTCGTATCCCATTCCATCGGTTTTTCAATGTATTCTTCTTCGACATTGTCATAAGGCATGCCAAACTGAGCAAAGTCATTTAAGATGTTCTGCACCAGGATGTGGACCGGCTTTAAAGGAAGGAATGGCAAAGCCAGGGAGGCGATCAGCACGGAGATCATATTGCCGAAGTTGCCGGAGATCGCCATCTTGAGATACTTGTTCATGTTGGCGAAGGTCCTTCTTCCTTCTTTGACGCCTTCGTCAAGGACATTGAGGTCTTTTTCCAGCAGGATGATATCCGCAACTTCCTTGGCGATATCGACAGCCGTATCAACGGAGATACCAACATCTGCCTGTTTGAGCGGCGGAGCATCATTGATGCCATCACCCATGTAGCCCACGACATGGCCAAGCTGCTGGAAGGTCTCAACGATCCGCTTCTTCTGCAAAGGATTGAGCTTGGCGAAGACCTGTGCCTTCTTGCAGGCACTCTTGAGCTGGCCGTCATTCATCATTTCAACATCGGAACCCGAATAGGAATACGATGTATCGATGCCGATGCGCTTGCAGATATTGATGGCAACAGCCTTGGAATCGCCGGTCAGAACGACTGTCTTGATGCCGTTGTTTTTCAAAGCTTCGATGGCTGAGATCGCCGATTCTTTTGGCGGATCAAGGAAACCGATAAAGCCCAGTAAGACCATATCCTTTTCATCTTCGGTCGTGAAGGCATCGATATCCGGAATCTCGTTTTTCTGGGCAACGGCAATGACGCGGATGCCCTGTTCACCGTTTTCTTCTGAGATCTTATAGGCATTCTTCATCAGCTGTTCATCCATCGGCTTGACTTCGCCGTTGATCTCCACAAAGGCACAGTTGGCGATGATCTCATCGACGGCACCCTTGGTGATCAGCTGCCGCTTCAGTTTGCGGTCACGCAAAACGACCGACATCTTCCTTCGCGCGAAATCAAACGGGATCTCATCTTCCCGTACGTACGACTTTTTGAGATACTCAAGGCCTTCCTTTTCGCCTCTTGAAATGATCGCCCTGTCCATCAGGTTCTTAAGTCCGGTCTGGAAGTAGCTGTTCAAAAAGGCATGACGCAAAATACGTATGTCTTCCTTGCCTGAAGCATCCAGGTATTTTTCCAGGATGATCTCATCCTGGGTCAGTGTCCCGGTCTTGTCGGTGCAAAGGATGTCCATCTCACCAAAGGTCTGAATGGAACCGAGCTGTTTGACGATGGTCTTTTTCTTTGACATCGAGATCGCACCCTTGGCCAGAGAAGAAGTGATCATGACCGGAAGCATCTCCGGCATCAGGCCGACGGCGATCGTGATCGCAAAGATCACCGAATCAAGCAGATCGTTTTTGGTGAAGTAGTTGGCTAAAAAGATGACCGGCACCATCACCAGCATGAAACGGATCAGCAGTTTTGTGATCGATTCCATGTTCTTGTCAAAGACGCTCTTCTGGTTCTGGTTTTCCAGGGACTTGGACATCGTTCCGAAGTAGGTGTCGTTGCCTGTGGCGATGACGATGGCTCTTGCCGAACCGGATACGATATCACAGCCCATGAAACCGATATTGGACAGATCGGTGATGTTCTCCGCATCTTTTGGCTCAACATATTTTTCGACCGGGTTGGATTCGCCGGTCAGCTGCGCCTGGTCGACGAAAAGGTCTTTGGTCTCAATGAAACGCACATCACCCGGTATCAGATCGCCAGAACCAAGGATCACCAGATCGCCTGGCAGGCACTCTTCGATCGGGATCTGTTTGCGCATGCCTTGTCGGACCACATTGACTTTGGTCACGATCATCTGCTGCAGGGCTTTTGCGGCCGCATCGGATTTCTGGGACTGCACAAACGAGGTGACTGAAGAGATCGTCACGATCACCAATAACATAATGATCGTCGCATAGCTCGGCTTTGGTGAAAGTACGACATCGGTGAAATAGCTCACGATGACCACTGCCAGCAAGACGATGTTGAACGGATTGACGATCGCTTCCTTTGCACGGGAAAAGATCGAACCCTCATTTCCGGTCTTGATGATGTTTTCGCCGAATTCTTCGCTTCCCTTTTCGATCTGTTCTGCGGAAAGCCCGTCATTATTGATCTTAAAATGATCGAATACATCCTGAGCGGAAAGCACAGAAAAAGATGTCAGCTTTTCTTCGACATTGCCTGATTGTCTTTTTTTCTTCTCCATATAAAAAGCCTCCTGTACGGCGGCTTTATCTTACTTAGTGAACATCAAAAAGAAGTTCGCCGAAAGCCGCCCGATAAACAATTGCACGATAAAGGAACTTCAGCAGCTTCCATTAAAATTTACACTCCTTCTTGTAAATTTATAGTATCAGAAAAAACACGGATTGGGGTGAAAAATCGTTCACATTCAAACTATTTTCAGATCAACTCTGAAACTAAGAAAAGCAGGACCACATCATGATCCTGCTTCCTTAAAAAATCATTCTTATTTCTTGTAGTTGGCCCACATTTTGCCGGTCGCTTCGCCGACCATGTCGATGGCCTTTTCGACGGATTCCTTGTCCCAGGTCTCTTTCGGACCTCTGAACTGGGTCGTGAAGTCATCGCGGTTGTCGAAGACACCGACCGGAAGATAATACGTTTCACCCCAGGCCTCAACCTTCAAAGTATCCGGTCTGTCGGAAGTATCCTTCATGTAAAGGATGTCATCGCAGCCATAGTCGTAGTACATGACCTTGTCCGGTGTCTTGTGGTTGATGGATGAACCAGGGTTGTTCGGATCAAACCTTGCGTCATTCTTGGCACGGGATTCTTCCGGCGTGACCCAGAGATATAAAACTGCCGCGTGCTTTAACAGATCCGGTGAGAGCATCGAATAAGTGTACTGATAACCAAAGGTATCGGTCAAAGGCATTGAAGCGCCGTCGTTGCCGCCTCTGGAGAATTCGATGATGATCGTCTTGTCAGAGAGGTCTTCGGTGTACTGGGACTGCTTTTCATCAAGCAGAGCTCTTGCTTCATCTTCAAGCTCTTCCGCGATCTTTTTTCTGACATCATCGTCAAGCATTGAGATCAGAGGCTTCATGCCGGCAGCGATTGAAGCTCTGTCGAAACGTTCAAACAGATACTCAGCTGCACTGGCCGGTTTCACGTAGTTGCGGTTGACAAGATCCTGGTAGTCTTCACTCAAAAGGATCGATAATACGCCCCAGACTCTTCCGTCATAGGTCGGAGACTGATCGTCCGGGTAATACAGTGTTTTCTTACCCATTTCGGCAAGTTTCAAATCGACCTGGCGCATCAGCCATACATATGGGAAATCATCCAGCTGAAGGTTCTTTCCGATATGGAAATCATTGACCATCTGCTCAGGATCATTCTCATTCATGAACTTCCTGAGTTCTGATTTTCCCGATGCAGGCAAAGCGTTCAGCAGAACAACATCAAAAACTTTCTTTTCCATAGTGTCTCCATTTTCTTTTTGTTTTTTCACCTATATCTTAACACAGGACACTTGCTTTGAAACGTCCATCCGGATATAAAAAACCGGCGTGCAGCCATAAGGCATACAAGCCGGTCATTTTTTATCTTTCTTCTCTGAAGTAACTTAAGCCCAGCGAAGCCGGTGCCTGATTCTCCCGTTTCTTCTTTCTTGAAACGACGCAGAGTACGACGATCGTGACAAGATATGGAAGCATCTTGTAAAGGTTCTGCATATAGGTCGCCTTGCTCAGATTGAGCTTCTCCGCCAGGAACTTGGAAACGGAACCCGGGATATAGATATATGCCCAGTAGCATAAGCCAAACAGGTAGGCACCCCAGGTCGCATTCTTTGGCTTCCACGATGTGAAGATGACAAGCGCGACAGCAAGCCAGCCTAAAGCCTCGATCGTTGAGTCGTTGGCCCAGCTGCCCTGGATGTAGTCCATGACATAGAATAATCCGCCCAGTCCGCAGATCGCAGAACCGATGATCGACGCCAGGTATTTGTAGCGGGTGACATTGATACCGGCCGCATCCGCCGTTGCCGGATTCTCACCGACCGAACGAAGGTTCAGTCCGACTCTTGTTTTATCCAGGAAATACTGGATGGCAAATGCCAGGACCAGAGCCAGATAGACCATCCAGCCATGGGAGAAGAAGATGGAACCGAAGGCTCCGAATTTGCCAAATAAGAACGGCAGTTTCATACGGAAGATGTTCGCCGTACGGGCGACCGAGATCGTTCCGACACCGCCGGAAAGTTTCATCATGCTGCCGCCGAAGAAGTTGGCAATACCTGTACCAAAGATCGTTAATGTAAGACCGGTAACATTCTGATTGACCTTCAGCGTGACGGTCAGAAAGGCAAACAGCAGGCCAGCCAGCGCAGATGCGATAAGGCAGGCAAGCAGAGATATCAGCATGCTCAGATACGGATTCAGAGCAGTAACAGCTCTTTCATACAGGAAGGCCGAGGCAAGTGCTGCGATACCGCCGATCTGCATGACGCCCGGGACACCGAGGTTGAGATCACCGGCTTTCTGATTGATCGTTTCACCGATGCAGCCATACATGATGACGGTGCCGAAGGTGATCGCCGCAACGCACCAGGATATGATCTGGGATACGCTCATTTGTCTGCCCCCTTTCTGTTATGATTGAAACTCACTTTGTAGTTATTGAAGAATTCCGAACTTAAGATAAAGAACAAAATGATACCGGTAATGATCTGGGAAGCAAATTCGTTCAATCCGAAGTCCGAGGAGATCTGTGCTGCGCCTTTGCTTAAGAAGACGATGAACAGCGAGATCAGAGCCATCGCAAACGGATTGAATTTCGCCAGCCAGCAGACGATGATGGCCGTAAAGCCTCTGCCGCCGGCCGTGTTGTTGGAGATCGTATGCGAGATACCGGAAACTTCCACAAAACCTGCCAGACCGGAGATCGCTCCGGAAAGAAGGACGTTGTTGCGTATGACTTTCGGCACATTGATGCCGGCATATTTGGCTGTAGCAACGGATTCGCCAACCACGGCGCCTTCATAGCCGTGCTTGGAATAATTCATATAGACATAGATGAAGATCGTCACGACAAGCACGATCAGGATATTGAGGAAATACTGCTGGCCAAACACCGGCGGGAACCATCCGCCCTGGCCGTTCATATTGATGATACCGACGGAGTGTGACTGTTTCTTGTCCCAGAAATCGACGAAGAATTCGATCAGCTGTATGCCGACATAGTTCATCATCAATGTGAACAGCGTCTCATTGGTATCGTATTTTGCCTTAAAGTAAGCCGGAAGGAATGCCCATAAGGCACCCGAGAGCATCGATGCGACCATCATCACCAGAAGCAATAATGGTGTCGGTACCTTGTTTCCGAAATAGATCATCAATGCCGCAGTGCTGAGTCCTCCAAGCAGTATCTGACCCTCGGCGCCGCAGTTCCAGAAGCGCATGCGGAACGCCGGTGCCAGTGACAGCGAGATCAGTAAGAGCAGGCAGGCATCACGGATCGTGATCCATGCCCTTCTCTTGGTACCGAAAGCGCCTTTGAACATCGAAACATAAACACTGATCGGATCGAGCTTCGTGACAAAGTAGATGAATAGTGCCGATACAAGCAGCGCACATAAGATGGTGATCGCGATCACCAGTGCCTTCATCGGAAGGGAAGCTTCGTCTTTCTTCGTCACGCGAAGAAATGATCTGTGATGGACCTTTTCCATTATGCTTCCTCCTTTAAGTGCGTCATCAGATAGCCGACTTCCTCTTTCGAAGCGGTACGGCCGTCCAGCATTCCGTTCATCTTTCCTGCGCACAGGACCATGATACGGTCAGATAAAGCCAGAAGGACGTCGAGGTCTTCGCCGACATAGATGACGGCAACGCCTTTCTTCTTCTGTTCGTTCAGCAAGTTATAAATAGCGTAAGAGGTATTGATATCAAGACCTCTGACCGCATAGGCAGTCATCAGGACAGTCGGCTTGTTGTTGATCTCACGGCCGACCAGGATCTTCTGTACGTTGCCGCCGGAAAGTCTTCTGACCGGATATTCCAGGTCCGGTGTCACGACTTCAAGTTCATCTTTGATCTTGACTGCGGTATCGTGCGGTTTCTTGCGGTGTAAGAACGGTCCGCTTCCTTTTCTGTAACGCTTCAGCATGACGTTGTCGGTCATGCCCATGTTGCCGACCAGGCCCATGCCAAGTCGATCTTCCGGCACGAAGGCGAGATGCAAGCCATAGGAGATGATCTCCTTGGTGGAAAGGCCGACCAGTTCATGAACGCCGTGTGCCGTCGAGTTGTAGATGACGGAAGAACCGTCCTCGCATTTCTGCAGACCCATGATCGCTTCCAGCAGTTCCTTCTGTCCGGAACCGGAAATACCGGCAATGCCTAAGATCTCACCGGAATACAGATCGAAGCTGATATCATCGACAACATTTTTGCCGTCGATGTTTTTGACGGTGAGGTTTTTGACTTCGAGCCTCTTGTGCTTTTCTTCGACGAAGTCTCTCGCGATATCCAGCGTGATCTTTTCGCCAACCATCAATTCGGTCAATTGCTGCTCATTAGTCTCTGTCTTTAAGACAGTGCCGACATTTTCGCCCTTGCGCAATACGGAGATACGATCTGAGATCTCCATGACTTCATTGAGTTTGTGGGTGATGATGACGATCGATTTGCCGTCATCTTTCATATTGCGTAAGATCGTGAAAAGTTTTGTGATCTCCTGCGGTGTCAGGACCGCTGTCGGCTCATCCAGGATGAGGATCGAAGCGCCGCGGTACAGAGTCTTGACGATCTCCAGTGTCTCTTTTTCCGAGACGGACATCTCATAGATTTTCTTATCGAGGTCCAGATCAAAACCATATTTCTGACAGATCTGTTCCACTTCAGTCCGGCATTTCTTTTCTGCTTCTTTGGCAGGCAGACCGATCAGAATATTTTCCAGAGCCGTGAAGACATCGATCAGCTTGAAGTGCTGATGTACCATGCCAATGCCAAGGTCATAGGCGTCTTTTGGCGAGGTGATCTCCACTTTCTGATCATTGATCAGGATCTCACCTTCGTCAGGACTGTATATACCTGCCAGCATGTTCATCAAAGTCGTCTTGCCCGAACCGTTCTCGCCCAATAAGGAAAGGATCTCGCCTTTATAGACGTCGAGATCGACGTGATTGTTAGCCAGGACTTTCCTTCCGAAGCGTTTAGTGATGCCGCGCATCGATACAGCGATTTCGCTCATAAAATTCCTCCTGAATATAAAACATTACAGGCTGAGACTCAGCCTGTAATGTTCAAAGAATCTGATAAGTGTTGAATTAGTTAAGTTCTGTGATACCGTCGATTCTCTCAGCGAAATACGGAGCACTTCTGAATTCGGACTCGTGGAAGTAACCGTCGATCAGGCATTCTGTATCTGCTGTGTAGTTTGGATCAGATTCGACATCTGCCATCATGGAAGTCGGAGTTGCACCACCAACTGTGAATGTGGAAGCATCGAATACATGTAAGGAACCATCCTTGATGGCAGCGATGGCTGCATCAACAGCTTCCTTCGTGCCTTCTGCAACAGAAGCACCAAGATCTGTGATCGCAACAGCACCTTCGTTGTAACCGCCGGTCCAGTCAGTCATCATATCTTCACCATTGAGCCAGCAGTTAAAAGCGTAAGTGTAGAATTTTTCCCAGACGTTGGAAGCGGAAGTCAGAGCTACATCCGGTGCTACATCAAGCATGGAAACGTTGTAACCGACAGAGTAAGCTGTGAAGCCGTACTTGTTGTCTTCCATGTTCTTCTGTAACTGGGAAGGAGCACCTGTGGAGTCTGCGTGCTGGCCGACGATGACACAGCCCTGAGACATCAGATCATCACCGACAGTTGCTTCAGCAGTGATATCGAACCAGGAGTTGGTGTATTCAACAAACATGACAGCGTTCGGATAAACGGAACGTAAGCCAAGGAAGAAGGCAGTGTAACCGGAAACGACTTCCGCGTAAGGGAACGCACCGACATAACCGACCTTGACATTGCCGTCAGCATCGAAGTTTTCAGGAACCAGGGCACCGTTAGCTTCGAGCTCTTTGATCTTCATACCGGCAACGATACCGGAGACATATCTGGATTCATAGACCTTTGTGAAGGCATTCTTGAAGTTAGCAAGACCGGAAACAGCAGCTGTATCGCCAGTGTCAGCAACGAATGTGACTTCCGGGAATTCAGTAGCTGCCTGCTGCATGAAGGACTGGTGACCGTAAGAATTGGAGATGACTAAAGTTGCGCCATTTTCAACGAGGTCGACAGCTGCGTCGTAGCAAGCCTGTGTTTCAGGAACGACATACTTCCATAAGATCGTGTCATCGGAAATGCCTAAGCCCTTGGCTGCGGCCTTGATGCCTTCCATGTGTGCATAAGTGTAACCTTCGTTTTCATCACCGACTAAGATGATACCGATCTTGGCATCAGAAGCTGTTTCTTCTGCCGGTGTTTCTGCTGGTGTCTCAGCCGGAGCTTCTTCTTTGTTTGAAGAACAGCCAACGAGTGAGAAGACCATCATCATTGCAAGTAAGACTGCTAATAATTTTTTCATTTCTTTTTCTCCCTTTCTTTCCATGAAAAATGTGAAAACCATCTTCTTCGCTGTTTTTCAAATAAGAAAAACAGCTCTTCCTGAAGAAGATCTTTCGAGGATCGATGGTACGACCCCCTTACGTAACCCTATCGTCTGCAGATAGAATTTCCGAAAGGAAGATTCTATCATAGTCCTGGCCTTTACGGTGCCAGGGTAGAAACTCTCTCGCCATATCCGAAAGATTATACGATATTTTTACCCCTATAATTTAACATAAAAATTTCCATTTACAAGCCTTAAAAGTCAAGTTTTACAATTAAAACAGACTGTAAGCGTTTTACTTTATTTCTTTTCTGTACGGGCAATATTTCCCGGTTATCCGGTACCCTTTCTTTCATGTTAAAAGGGCATCATTTCGATGCCCCTGAACTCCTATTCTGTATTGAACTGTTTTTACCAGTAATCCGCGTTGAAGGAACTTTCGCCTTCTTCCAGCGGGATTAGTTTAGTCTCCGTTTTCTCGATCCTGATGAAACGGCTGTTTCTGATCAGATCGATGGCTGCAGCGATCTCTTCTTCAGATCCCTGTATTTCCATCGTGACCGAACCGTCGTGTTCGTTTCTGACCCAGCCGGTCAGTCCCAAGGATTGCGCAGCCATCATCGCCTGAAAGCGGAAGCCGACACCCTGTACCTGACCATAGAAATGAAAATGTCTGCGTACCTTATCCATGACTTCTTCCTTTGTTTCTTCGATCGTCTCATTCTCTAAGAAAGCCTTCATTGCCTCAAGATTTTTTAACGCTTCTTTTCGGCCGATCTCGTAGACTCTTTGAAGTTCATTGGGATCTTTTTCGATCCTGCCGATGTGAAGAGACTCCGGCGGCCGGATGACGAAGACCTGTCCTCTGGCTTCCTTGGTTTCGATATCTTTGACTTCGTGATTGTACATCACGTGCCTTTTCTCCATTGCATCGACCATCAAAGGATAATCCTTTAAGAGGATGCGGATCAAAGGCATCAGCTTGTTCTTTGATTTGGCGTAGCCTTTCGGCTGTGTGAGTATGACGACATTCCTGTCGTAGCCCTCACTTTCCATAAACTTTAATGGGATCGAATCGGCAATGCCCCCGTCAAGCAGTTGTTCATTTCCGATCTTTACGATCTTGGAAACCAGCGGCATCGATGCGGAAGCCCGCATCCACTGTATATCTTCTTGTTTTCCGTCAGAACATTTATGGAAGATGCATTTGCCGCTCTTCACATCAGTGGCACCGACATAGAAGACCATCGGATCCTTTTCGAAGGTATCCGTATCGAAAGGATCGAGTTCATCGGGAAGTTCACGGTAGCAGAAATCCGCATTGTAAAGATCACCCGTCTTTATTAAGGAAGAGATCGAACAGTAGCGTTTGTCCTTACAGTAATTCTTGTTGTAGCGAAGAGGCCTTCCGATCTGTCTGGATTTGTAGTTGCAGCCGAAAACCGCACCTGCCGAGATACCCACAGCGCCGTCAAACGTGATCCCGTTTTCCATGAAGACGTCGATGACACCGCATGTAAACATGCCCCGCATCGCGCCGCCTTCCATGATCAGCCCCTTTTTCATTCCTTCTATATGATACCATCACCAGAGCAAAAGCAGGTCCGTAATACTGGACCTGCTTCATGATCTTATCTTGTTCCGTAGACGAAGGCTCTGTCGTGTCCGGAATGAAGGGCATCGTAGATCTGTCCCGGTCTGTCGCTGTCTCCGATCAGGATCAGTCTGTCGCCATACTCTTTCGAGAGTTCCTCGTAACCCGGACGCAGGCTTCTGACACCCATCGCAAGAACGACGCTGTCGGCTTTGATCTGCGATTCTTCATTGGAATGGGTATCCTTTACGGTTACGCATCCCTCTTCGATCTTCATCAGTACCTTTCCTTTGGCGATCGTTCCGCCGGCTTTCATGATCTCCTGCACTAGATGCATGGTCACAGACGGATAGAGGTTGCCGCCAACCTTGTCGAGCATTTCAACGACGGTGACTTTATGATCCTTGCTTAAGCACTCTGCTGTCTCAAGACCTGTCACGCCGCCGCCAACGACGACGATATCATTGCCTTTGACTTCCGCCTTTCCGGCTAAGAGGTCTTCCGCGGTGATTGCGAGATCGATGCCTTCCAGCAGAGGCCTTACAGCCTTGCCGCCCGTTGCCATAAAGACAGCCTCTGCGCCAATGCGCTTGACTTCTTCAAGAGTGCCTGGCGTATTGAGCCGCACTTCAACGCCGGCTTCCTTCAATTGTTCTTCCATCGTTTCGACGAATTCATTGATCATGCCTTTGTTTGGCGGGATCGCTGCCAGGTTGGCTGTACCGCCAAGCTTGTCTTCCGCTTCAAAGAGAACCGTGTGGAATTTTCGTTTCGCAAGCGTTAAAGCCGCTTCCATGCCGCCCGGACCGCCGCCGATCACGGCAACCGTTCTTCCTTCGCCGTTTTTCACAAGCTTGTCATCACCCCATTCAAATTCTCTTCCCAATACCGGATTGAGCGTACAGCCAAGTGGCAGACCATCGTTCAAAATACGGAAGCATTCCATACAGCCGATGCACTTGCGGATCGACTTCTCCTTGCCTGCCCTGGCCTTGCAGACGAAATCCGGATCGGCAAGATGGCCTCTGGCGATACCGACGAAGTCGACATCACCATCTTCCAATAACTGCTCCGCAAATTCCGGATGTTTGATGTTGGTGACGGCGATGACCGGAATATTGACGGCCTTCTTGATGTTGGCGCCTAAATGTCTCTTCCAGCCTTCTGCAAAGTAATTCGGTTCAATGATCGTTGCACCGGAATCGTAGGTACCGCAGCTGACGTTGATGCAGCTGATGCCCAAAGCTTCCAGATATTTTGCCTGGGCAATACCATCCTCTTCCGTTATACCGTCTTCGAGATAATCGTTGCCGTTCATACGCACGGAGATCGGGAACTTCGGACCGCAGTACGCCTTGATGCCCATGATGATCTCGGTGATGAAGCGCATCCTTCCTTCAAAGCTGCCGCCGTATTTGTCGGTACGCTTGTTGGTATGCGGGGATAAGAATTGCGATACCAGATAACCATGCGCCGCATGGATCTCCACGCCATCCATACCGGCCTTCTGGGCGATCACAGCACCGGTGACGAATTTCTTTACCATCGCTTCGACTTCTTCCGTCGTCAGAGCTCTTGGCTGTTCCCCGATGACCTTGCAGGTGACATCAGAAGCCGATACCGGCTGTTTGCCGCCGATCAGTCTGCTTGGTGTCTGATTGCCCGGGTGATGCAGCTGAACGAAGATCTTCGTTCCATAGGCGTGGACTGCCTCAACCAGACGGGAAAGCTGTGCGATCATATGCGTATTGGTGACGCTTAACTGATTTGGCGTGCCAACACCTGTTTCATCATCGACCCTGGTGATCTCCGTGATGATCAGACCAGCACCGCCTCTTGCACGGTCTGCGTAATACTTGATCATCCTTGCACCGGCTTCACCGGTGGATTCCGCAAATGAACAGCCCATTGCCGGCATCACGACTCGGTTTTTGATCTCAAGATTACCGATCCTGCCCGGTTCAAAAAGTTTTTCGTAAGCCATTAGATCCTCCCTTTTATTAAATGATTGATTAACGATATGCTTAATTTCATTATAGGAGCTCGTGAAATCTTTCACAATACATTTACCCGAAAGAAAAGCACTTCGTTTTTACAGAAGTGCTTTCATTATTACTTATACAACTTTATCAAACGGGAAGTGCTGCTGCTTTGAAAGTTCAATGAGCTTATTGCACTGGCCCTTGGTGATCCTGTATTTCCTTCCGTTATACGTGACCAGGTCCCTGTTTTTCATGAAACCGGAAATGTTGTAGCCTTTGACCGTCTTCTTGTCGATCAGTTCACCGCCGACCACAATCTTGTTGCGGCTGGTATAGATGTAGCGGTTTTTCGGATCACGGATGTCCATGATCAGTATCATGACCAGGAAGGCCGCCAGGACATTGGTGATCATTGCGGTCGGACGGTTCGGATCGTCAAAGGCGACTGATATCGCCATCGTGACCATCAAAAGGGCGATTGCGATCAGGTGTTTCAGATTCCATTTCGGATCTGCATCAAACTTTTCATAGCCTTCGTATTCAGATTCATGTTTCTTTCCCGTCAGGAACAGTCCGGCTGCCACGCCGATGAAGGCGATCAGGATCACATATAACATAGCTTTTTCCTTCTTTCGTTTAACTTTCAGTGATGTCATATTACATGATAACATTCTGTCACTGCAGCATTCATAAAAAGACTTCGTTCTATCATCAATCCTATTGCTTTTCCTTTAGATTCCAACTTTTAGCATATGCTGCTTTTCCATCTAAAAAGTCACATTTCTGTGACTTGATTAACGCAGATATTCTCTGTTTTTGATATCCTTTTCAACACGCAAGAGTGCCTTGAATACGACCATGATCTCCATACGGCCAAGGAACATTCCGATCGTTCCTGTCCAGAGTATGAGCTTAGGTGCATTATAGTTGGTTATGCCAAGGGAAAGCCCGACAGTTGAGAGCGCCGACGAGAATTCGTACATCGAATCCTGCAGATTGTAGCCATACATCGTGAAGATCAAAGATCCCGCAAAGAACAGCAATATATAAAACAGGATATAGCTCGAAGTCGAGCGAATCTCATCGTCAGAGAGATCATATTTTTCACCAACTCTGTAGATGTGGTGTGTCGTGATGACTCTTGGGTTGAGTATCGATTCCTTAATCGAATAATAGATCCCCTTCAGGGCAACGATGACACGATATTGTTTGATACCGCCGCCTGTCGATTCCTGATCGCCGCCGACCAGCATCATCAGCACCATGATGGTGATGAAGCCGGATGGAAGCAGACTCATATCACCAACCGAGACAAATCCTGTCGTTGTGATGCAGGTCACAAACTGAAACAGCGATATTCTTAAACTCTCCCAGAAATTTGACGTATAGCCTGACTGCAGCAGATTTAAGGTCATCAGTGAGACGAAGATCACAAAGCAGATGCCAAAGAACTTTGTCTCGCAGTGATTGAAGTATTTTTTGAACTTCCCCGAGAAGAAGTACATATGCAACATGAAGTTGGTCTGTCCCAGGATCATCAGTACGATCGTGACTAGCTCAATCGGCAACGAATGGTATCCATAGATACTTTCGCCAATGACCGAGAAGCCCCCAGTCGAAAGGGCAGCGATCGATGTGTTGATCGCATCGAAGACTGGCATCCCAAACAGGATGTAGAGCAGTGTGCCGATTGCGATATATGCCGAATAAAACGACAGGATCAGTCTTGCGGATTTCGCAAGGTTTGGCATCAGACGGTCATTGTGACCTTCTGCATTATATAAGTTCAGACCATATTTGTCCGAAAATGCCGAAGTGATGATCAATACGAAACCGACACCGCCGACAAACAAAGTGATCGAGCGAAACATCAAAAAGATCTTCGGTGTATGATCGACATCGACTACGGAAAGACCGGTCGTCGAATAACCACTGGTCATTTCAAAGGCAGCCTGCGTGAAATTGTAATCGCCCTTTAACATCCACGGTATTGTCGATATGAGGATCGCACAAAGCCAGATGAGTACCAGCAGCAGTGAATCATAGTGTTTGTCTAAGCGCATGATCTTACTGTCTTTCAGCTGATGGCGTATGGCCGCCCCAAACAACATCGTTAAAATGCCCGGGATCAAAAAACAATAGGCATAACTGATTTCATCCGGATAAAATGGCAGCACGATCATCGGCAGCAGAATGATGCCGCCGATCATGATCAGAAAGATGCCCAGGTAAAAGAAGACGAGACGATAATAATCTTTTTTCATCACTTTTTCCTCTGGAACTCGGAAACGATCTGATCACGGTTTTCAACAGTCGTTACGATCAATACTTTGTCTCCCGCCTCGATGATGGAATGACCATTCGGGATCAGGGTCTTGCCATCCCTGGTGATCGATGCGATCGTGCCAAGTTCAGAAACATTGATCTCACGAAGCGTCTTGCCGACAACATCGAGATCTTCTGAGATACGGATCTCAGCAATGAAGATCTGTTCATCTTCCAGAGAAAGCGAGTTGACCATGTTTTCGATCGAAGTCAGGTTCCTGACCTGTTCACCCAGCAGATACGTCGCTGAAACAGCACTGTCGATGCCCAGTTCCTTGAAGATCTGAACGTTCTTCGGGTTGATGACCATGGCAATGCATCTCTTGGCGCCGATCAGCATCTTCGCGGTCTTGCATGCAACATAGTTTTTATAATCATCTTCTGACAAAGCAATAAAGATATCACAGTTCTCCGCACCGGCTTCCTTGAGATCAGAAGCACGCGTGCATCTTCCTTTCATGACCGGAATATCGTTGCTGGAAGAAAGATAGCGGCAAACGTCTTCATCTTCATTGATGACGACCAGGTCGTTAAGCTTCGTATTGAACAGACTGATGATGTAATCGGCTTCATGGAAACCGTCAGCAATTACGACTTTCATTCCTTCACCTCGTTTTCCCTGGCACTTTCAAATTCTGTCAGCGAGAGATCGAACGGACAGATGCAATTGACTCGTTCATCGACGATCGCCCTCTTGCGGGAGTCCTTGAGACGAACATAGACCTGCGGCACATGATAGATGTTTGTACACAGATCTGCCAGAAAGATGTTCGTATTGTCATCATCTGTCACAGCGATGACACGATAAGCTGTTTTAATTCCGTTTTTTTCCAGCAGTGCACGGTCTGTCGCATCACCGACTGCCACGAAACCGCTGAAATCACCAAGCCGGCCGATCTTTTCCTTGTTGCGGTCGACAACGACGACATTGGCTGTCTTGTTCAAGGACCTGGCGATCGTTCCGCCCAATCTGCCTGCCCCGATGATGATCGTATTGGTATTTTCCATTTCACACCCCTTTGATCATTTCCCGGACTTTAAAAAAGCCCGAAATGATTTACAAAACAATATTATAGATTCAGTTTTCAAAATAATCTAGACCAATCACTTCAAACGAAAAGAAAGGTCAAATGGTGTTGCTGCTCCGAATGTATCATCAGAATTTGACGCACGTGCCTATATCGAAACCGCAGAAGATCTCAAGTCCCCATTGATCCTCGATGTTGCGATCCAGGGCATTACTGATCCATATTTCTTCGGCGATCTGCTCAGAAGACTTGCAGAACAGTCCAGTGTTCCTGTCTGCATCAATCTTGACCATGGCAAATCCAAGGATGCCTGCTACCAGGCGATCCAGGCTGGTTTTACTTCTGTCATGATCGACAAGTCAGCCGAGCCTTACGAAGTCAACGCTGCTGATGTCAAAGACATCTGTGAGATCGCTCACTCCCTTGGCATTACCGTTGAAGCAGAACTTGGCCATGTTGGCGATGCTGCAAATGCAGAAGTCGACACAGTCAGCTGTCTGACCGAACCGGAAGACGCCAAGCGCTTTGTCGAAGAGACAGGTGTTCATTGCCTCGCAGTTGCCATCGGAACAGCACATGGCAAGTATCCGAAAGGATTTGTTCCAAAGCTTGACTTCGAACGTCTGAAAGCAATCAAAGAAACACTTGGTGCGGATTATCCGCTGGTCTTGCACGGATCTTCCGGCATGGATGATGAATCCTTACGCAAAGCCTGCCAGTCCGGCATCAATAAAGTCAATATTGCAACTGATCTTTACGAAGCAGCTGCAGAAGCTGCCGCAGAATGCCTTGAAGGCAATAAGAAAGGCCGTCTGTGGAGGATCGTCAAAGACGCACTGCGCTATAAGCTCGCCGCCAAGATCAAAGTCTACGGCTCCGATGGAAAAGCCTGGGATATCAAGCCGCAGGGTCTTCCTCACAAGCCGATCACGCTTGAAGAAGTATAATTTTCCTCTTAATGAGTATATCTATCTTACAGGCAAAAGGCCGATACAACAATCGGCCTTTTGTCATATTCTCGATCAGCGTTTTCATTGCAAAGAAAAAGGGCGCCGCTTACGCGACAACCCTCATTTTTTCAGATTACTTGTAATACCTCATGTTTTCGAAGTACTTGTTGACGATACCGTTGAATTCTTCCCAGAGTTCATTTTCATGTTCTCTGCCGGCGTTGCCAACTTCTTTCCACTTCGTTCTGAGTTCCTTGATGGAGTTGACTTCATCATCGGTGAACTCACTTCTTGCAAGATAAAGTTTAGCCTGAGCAATGATATCCTTCTTAGCTTCCACTCTCTTGGCATAGGTTTCTTTCATCTCGTCATAGTAGGCATCTCTTCTCTCAAAGAAAGCTTTTCTTTCTGCTAAGAACTGCTGCCAGAGATCATCATCATCTCTGCGTCCTGCACTGCCGACTTTCTTCCATTCTTCCATAAGCTCGTTGGAACGGTTTCCGGCTTCCTTGATGTTTTCGATGCAGGCAACTTCCTTAGCCTTGGCGATCAGGTCTTCTTTCAGAGCCTTGTTGGCTGCGAAAGTTTCTTTCAGGTTTGCGAAATATTCATTCTTCTTCTCGAAGAATTCGCTTCTGACTGCGCTGAATTCATTCCAGAGCTCGTCATCTCTTTCTTTATTGATGCGGCCTGCATGCTTCCAGTCTTCCAGAAGCTGCTTCATCTGTTCTGTGCCCTTTTTGAAGTTGTTCTTTTCCAGGATCTCTTTTGCCTGTGCGATGATCTGGTTCTTTCTGTCTTCTGTGTTGACGTAAACGTCGCCAGCTTTTGCAGAAAGCTCATCCATCATCTTGTTGAACTTTTCGGATAACTCAAGATCAGAGAAAGATTCTTCTTCTTCTCTTACGCGAGGCCATCTTCTCTTGAGATCCTTTGCCCTCAAAAATGCGCTTGCCGCATCTTCTTCGCCAAGAAGTTCTTCCATCTTAGCGATCAGTTGTTCTCTAATGTCGTTTTTTTCCATGTACTATGCCACCTACCTACTCTTATAATTCTAACATTTTTAACATAAAATTTTAATCATAAACGCATTTAATGCATTTTTTTCGCTTTCAATCAAGGCATTTTTGTAACAAAATACGTCATTTTTAGGACATGAGCTCCAGTTTTTCCTCTAAGAAGCGGTTAAATTGCTTTGCCGGGACCGGTTTTGAGAAGTAATAGCCCTGCACGATATC
>DESX01000043.1 GCA_002362065.1 Solobacterium sp. UBA3303 | reverse complement strand
ATTTCATAATCACGGGAAAATTCCTTGGAATATCTGTCTAATCTTTCAATTATCCTGTTACTTCTGTCTTTCAGATTGAATCTGTTAACGATGTATACATATTTCATACATATTTCATTATAAATGTTGAGAAGGAATAATTCCAAATTGCCTATAAACTATATATAATATGTGTATTAAAAGGAGAGAATATGAAACTTCTAGAAGACAAAATCAGGGCCGAAGGTAAAGTATTACCGGGTGACGTTTTACGAATTGACAACTTCCTCAATCATCAGATCGATGTGAGACTCCTGGAACAGATGGGTAGAGAATTCTATGAACTGTTTAAAGACAATAATCCAAACAAGATCCTGACGATCGAAGCAAGTGGAATTGCGGTTGCGATAGAGGCAGCAAAGTATTTTGGATATATCCCTGTTGTCTTTGCGAAGAAGGCCGCATCATCAAATATGTCTAATGAGATATATGTTGAGCAGGAACACTCCTATACCAAAAATGTCGAATTCAATGTGCAGGTCGCTAAAGAATATCTGAATGAGAATGATCGGATATTGATCCTTGATGATTTTCTGGCAAACGGCGAAGCAATGAATGCGCTGATCAAGATCTGTCATCAGGCTAAGGCGACAGTTGTAGGCTGTGGAGCAGTCGTTTCTAAATCATATCAGAAAGGTGAACAGCGTATCAGAGATATGGGCATCGATCTTAAAGTCCTTGCTTCAGTCAAATGTATGTCTGATGACGGCCAGATTGAATTCAATTAATATAAATTAAAAGCCAGTTAGCTGGCTTTTTTATATTATCTTTGAATCATTGTTCGTTCCTCAAAACCGTTTGTTATAATGAAGGTATAAAAGAAGGATCGCAATAAATGGTTTCATTCCTATAGATAATCGAAAGGTTTTTTATTCGGATCAGGCTTTTTTAGTGCGGTCGGGAAAGGAATAGATAATATGGCTAAAAGAATTGAAGGAACGACTCCGCGGGAAGACGGTTTCCGCTGGCCGGGCGAGTTCGAGCCGCAGTCCCAGGTCTGGATGATCTGGCCTCAGCGTCCGGATGTCTGGCGTGACGGCGGTAAACCGGCGCAGGAGCAGTACAGGAATGTCGCGATTGCGATCTCGAAGTTCACCCCGGTAACGATGCTGGTATCGGCAGATCAGTATGCGCATGCGCGTAATGTATTGCCGCCGGAAATCAGGGTCATTGAAATGTCGAATAACGATGCCTGGTTCCGGGATACCGGTCCGACGTTCATCAAGAACGACAAGACCGGCGAGATTAGAGCCTGTGACTGGGCATTCAATGCCTATGGCGGCTTTTATGACGGTCTGTATTTCCCATGGGACAAGGATGATGAACTGGCGCAGAAGGTCTGCGAGATCGAAAGGATCGATACTTACCGGACTCCGGATTTCGTTTTAGAGGGCGGTTCCATCCACAGCGATGGGGAAGGCACATTGCTGACAACCGAGATGTGTCTGCTGTCACCGGGCCGCAATCCCCACTTAAACAAGTCTGAGATCGAAAAGAAACTGTCGGATTATCTTTCCATCGATAAGGTCATCTGGATCAAGGATGGCATCGATCCGGATGAGACGACGGGTCATGTCGATGATGTCGCCTGTTTCGCAAGACCGGGTGAGGTCATCTGCATCTGGACCGATGATCCGGAGAATCATTTCTATAAGGAATGTCACGACGCCTACAAGACACTTTCTGAGGCTACCGATGCCAAGGGGCGTAAGCTGAAGGTTCATAAGCTGACGATGCCGAAGAAGAATGTGACCATCGGCAAGAACTTCACGATCGATTCCGTTGAGGGATCTTTACCAAGAGAAGAGGGTGATATCTGCATCGCATCCTACCTCAACTTCCTGATCACCAACGACGGCATCATCTGTCCGCAATACGAGGATGAGTACGATGAGCTTGCGATCAGACAGCTGCAGGAGATCTTCCCGGATAAGACCGTGGTCGGTGTCAATTCCAGGGAAGTCGTCTATGGCGGCGGCAATATCCACTGTATAACGCAGCAGCAACCTAAATAATCAAGAAAGGGGAAATATATGGAAAAAAACAAGGTTTCATTGACGAAGACGGTCCTGTTTACCGTCTGTTCGATCCTGGTCCTTGACTCGTTTGTCGCACCGACGATCATCGGCGTTTCATCGATCACGATCTGGATCATTTCGGCGATCTTCTTCTTCCTGCCGTATGGCTTATTATCAGCCGAACTGGGCAGCACCTATCCGGATGACGGCGGTATCGTTTCATGGGTCCAGAGGGCGTTTGGCGAATTCTGGGGCGTCATGGAAGGATGGATGTACTGGATCAATGTCGCTTTCTGGATGCCGGCGGTCTTTACGGCTTTCTCAGGCTGGCTGGTCCTGGCCGTCTGGCCGGAAATGCCGGTCTTCTTGCAGGCCGGTATCGCCATCTTCATGTGCTGGGTCATCGTCTATATCGGTATCAAGGGCATCGATCTGTCCGTGGAAGTGGCATCGATCATGGCTTATCTCAAGATGGGCATCCTGGTTCTTCTGGGTATCCTGGGTATCATTTATGGCATCAAAAACGGTTTTGCCAATGACTTCTCCTTGCACAACTGGATCCCGGCTTTTTCGGATATCATCAACCCGCAGGATGGCGGCTACTTTGCGGTCATCGTCTATAACCTTCTGGGTTTTGAACTGATCGGTTCGATCGGTTCTCATCTGGCTGATGCGAAACATACGGTTCCGAAGATGACGGTCATCGCCGGTGTGGCGATCGTGGCGATCTACTGTTTCGGTTCTTTCGGTGTTCTGGCGGCGATCCCGCATGAATCGATCGATGAAGTCGACGGTTTCGTTTACGCTTTGAAAGAACTCTGCACCGTCTTCGGTTCCTTCGGCAACGTCGTTTTCTATATCGTCATATTTGCGGCGATCCTGACGCTGGTTGCCAACATGATCACCTGGACCTTAGGCGGCAACGAATCTTTCATGGCTGCCGACCTCGACAAGCGTTCCAAGTTCCTTGGTCACAGACATCCGAAATACGGCACGGCCGATAACCTCTATATCGTCATGGGCGTCATCTCGAGCCTTCTGCTGGTACTCAACTACGCCTTATCCGGCAATGCCAACGAAGTCTTCTGGACGATCTTTGCTTTCTCTTCGATCGTCTTCATGCTTTGTTACCTGCTGATGTTCCCGGCGGCTTTGAAACTCAAATTTACGGACAATACACCGAGAGTCTATGAGGTTCCGGGCGGCAAGGCCGGTATGGTCGTCGTATTTATTTTATGTATGCTTTCCGTCGGTCTGGCGACGTATTCGCTGCTGGATCTTGATCCGAGCGGTTTCGGTTTCTGGATGCAGTGGATCGGTCTGGCTCTGACGTTTGCGGTTGGTATCTATCTGTATTTTGCAGGTAAGAAAAAATAAGAAAGGATAATATGAAAAAAGATTTTATCACTGTCAATGATTTCACGAAAGAAGAACTGTTGGAGATCATTGAAGTTTCCCGGGCAATTAAGAAGTCCATCAAGGAAGGCTATTATCCGCCTTTGATGAAAAATATGACGCTGGCAATGATCTTCCAGCAGTCATCCACCAGAACCCGCTGTTCGTTTGAAACAGCGATGACCCAGATGGGCGGTCATGCCCAGTATCTGGGTCCGGGTATGATACAGCTTGGCGGTCATGAGACGATCGAGGATACCGGCAGAGTGCTCAGCGGTCTTTGCGATATCATCATGGCCAGAGTCATCGAACATAAGACGGTCGTCAGTCTGGCAAATGCGACAAGCGTTCCGGTCATCAATGCGATGTCCGACTATACCCATCCGACCCAGGTCATCGCCGATGTCATCACGATGATGGAAAACCTGCCGGCCGGCAAGAAGTTTGAAGACTGCAAGATCGTCTTCTGCGGCGATTTCACCCAGGTTGCGGCTTCCTTAGGTTTCATCTGTACGAAACTGGGTGCTAACTTCGTCTTCTATGGTCCGTTAGGCAATCCGAAGACCCAGCCGTTTACACCGAAGCATCAGAAGATCTTTGAAGAAAACTGCAAGGTTTCCGGCGGTACCTGGAAGGTTACCGAGGATGAAAAAGATGTCGAGGGTGCCGATTTCTTCTATACCGATGTCTGGTACGGTCTGTATGAGGCTGAACTGACCAAGGAAGAAAGGACCGAGATTTTCAAGAAGTATCAGGTCAACCGGGAACTTATGGCCAAGGGTGCGATCGGCTGCAAGTTCTTGCACTGTCTTCCTTGTACCAGAGGCGAGGATGTGACCGATGAAGTGGCGGATTCGGCTTCCTCATTATGCTGGGAAGAGGCCTGGAACCGTCTGACAGCGATGCGCGGTCTTCTGGTTTACTTTACCAAGGATCGCCGTAAATACAGCGAAACCCATAAACAGGCAGCCAAGGAGGATCTGGACAAGGTCCTTGAGAAATATGGCTATGATCTGTACTAGACATGGCTAAGCGATTAGTGATTGCCTTGGGCGGAAACGCCCTTGGCAATACGCCTGTGCAGCAGCTCGAGCTGGTCAAGAAGACGGCTTCCACGATCTGTGATCTGATCGAAGAAGGCTACGATGTCGTGGTCGGACACGGCAATGGCCCGCAGGTCGGAATGGTCAATCTGGCTTTCGAGAATTCCCACAACAAGGTCGGCGGTACGCCTCAAATGCCTTTCCCGGAGTGCGGGGCGATGACTCAGGGTTATATCGGTTATCATCTGCAGCAGTCCATCGGCAAAGAACTCAGGAAAAGAGGTCTGAAGAAAGCGGTAGCGACGATCATCACGCAGGTCGAGGTCGATCCTGCCGATCCGGCTTTTGAAAATCCGACGAAACCGATCGGTTCTTTCTATTCGAAGGAAGAAGCCGATCAGATCGTCAAAGAGACCGGCTATACCTTTGTGGAAGATGCCGGCCGCGGTTACCGGAGAGTCGTGCCTTCTCCTGAACCGGTTTCGATCGTGGAGATCGATACGGTCGAAAAACTGGTGTCCGAGGGAACAATCGTGATTACGGTCGGCGGCGGTGGTATTCCGGTCATAGCCAAAGACGGTTATTACGAGGGCGTGGCAGCTGTCATCGACAAGGACAGAGCGTCTGCCCGGCTGGCTCAGGATCTGAAGGCTGACATGCTGGTGATACTGACGGCGGTTGATAAGGTTTCCCTTAACTTCAACAAGCCTGAGCAGGTTGATCTTGATAAGATGTCAGTGGCGGAAGCCAAAAGCTATATTGCGCAGGGGCATTTTGCCAAGGGAAGCATGCTTCCGAAAGTGGAGTCCTGCATCAAATATGTCGAGAGTGCCGGGAATTCCAAAGCCCTGATTACCTCACTGGAAAAGGCCAAGGATGCCTTGAAAGGAAAGACGGGTACGATTATCTGTAAGTAGCAGTTTATGAAAAAAAGAGAAAAGATCACGCAGCGTTTTATCGAGCTGATGAAGAATACCGAGACCAGATCACTGATGGAAGAGGCTTTGTATAAGGCTTCCTTGCAGAATCCTGATCGGGAAACCAATCCGGCTTTTACCTTGGAAGAGTTTTACGATGTCATCGACTGGGGTGTCAGGTGTATGCCTTGGAATCTGCTTCAAAGCAGACGTTTTACGACCCTGTCTTCACAGATCGATCAGTCGATCAATTATTTCTGGTTCGTTTTCGGCCAGCCTCTGGATGCTTTAAAGGATAAAGATTATTATCTGCCGAATCTGGAATACCATGAGCCGATCGCTTCCTGGCTGAAAGAATTTTCTGACGACTGGGGAGCCTTTCTGAGCAGCGAGGAATCCTGGAATGATGAGTATTTCCGCCTGCAATTTGAGGATGACAATTTCGGCATGAATAAGGGCTGGTATCCGAGTGAAAACATCTATCACTCTTATAATGAATTCTTTTCCCGTCATCTGATCGATCCTTCGGTAAGGCCGATCGGTGATGCCGAAGTGGTGGCTCCGGCTGATTCGCGTCCGGAGGGTGTCTGGAAGATCAAAGAAGACGGTTATCTTGATATGACGGGTCTGATCATCAAGTCCCATCGTTTCGCGACGGTTGATGAACTACTGGGAAAGTATTCGTCTTATCATGGCAAATTCAACGGCGGTACCCTGACTCATACTTTTCTGAATGTGAATGATTATCACCGTTATCACTTCCCGATTTCCGGTAAGATCCTGGAGATGTCCAAGATCAAGGCCTTCAATGCGGTCGGCGGTCATACCAGTTTCGTGAAGGAACTGAACCGTTATGTCTGCGACTGCAGTGACACTTCCTGGCAAGCCAGAGAGACCAGGGATTGCGTGATCCTGGATACGGATTACGGGCTGGTGGCCTGTCTGCCGATCGGGATGTCACAGATCTGTTCCTGCAACTACGAAGAGAACCTGAAGGTCGGTGACGAAGTAAGAAAAGGTGATCCGTTAGGTTACTTCCTTTTCGGCGGCAGTGATTTTGTGATGGTGTTTCAGAAGGATGTCGAGTTTGAAATGCTGGCAAAGGTCAAGGAACATATCCTGATGGGTGAAAACTATGCCCGTCTGAAACTGAAGTGATTGAACTGACAAACTGAAAAAAACAGTCTTCGATGGAGGACTGTTTTTTGTCTACCGAAAACCCCCGGAT
>DESX01000087.1:3200-6799 GCA_002362065.1 Solobacterium sp. UBA3303 | reverse complement strand
CTGCGGTACGATCTGAGATCTTTCGCTTTTGCTTTTCTGATAGAATCAAGGTATGAACAAAGAAGATCTGATCATACATTTTCAGAATACCGATGTCGATATCGAAAACATCCTCAAAGCCCAGTCCATCGCAAGACATTGTCTTGAACACATGTCCTCCTTTTTAAGACCCGGCATGACCAAAGATGAAATCCACAAAGAATGCCGCAGTTTTATGGATCAGCTTGGAAGTGAAGGCTACTGGACGCACGATGATCCGGCATTGATCCTGTTTGGTGATCTGAGCTCCTATTCCGCACATCTTCCGCCGGAGTATAAAAACAGAAGGATCTCCGAAAACGATCTGATCACCATCGATGTGGCGCCGATGATCGCAAACGGCTGGGGCGATATGGCCAGGACTTTTGTCATGGAAGACGGAAGGATACTCAGCTGGAAAGATTGTCATAACAAAGAGATACGCAAGGGCATGGAGATGGAAATGCATCTGCACGAACTCTTTATGCATGTCATTGATGAAACGACGACATTCGAACAGCTTCACCAGATCATCGATGATGAGCTTCATCAATACGGCTACCTCAATTGTGATTACCACGGGAATTTCGGCCACAGCATCGAGAACGATCAAAAGGACCGTGTCACGATCGACAAAGGCGTCGATATCTGCATTTCAAAGTACAATAAGCCGATCACCTTTGAACCACACATCCGCAAAGTGGATGGAAGTCTTGGCTTCAAGCACGAAGACATGTATGTCTTCTATGAAGGAAGGATGGAAAAGATATGAGTTTTGATTACATTGCTTCCGGGATCTCCATCATCAACGACATCGAATACGCCGATCACAGTCTCGTCAAAGGAAGGCTTGGCGGCTGCGCCGTTTTTGCCTGCAGCGGGATACGCTGTTTCAGCGATTCCGTTCTCTTTTTAAGTTCGGGCGGACCGGACTTCTTTGACTATTACGGACGATACTTTGAAGAAAATAAGATCGCAAGGGATGGCATTTATCTGTCGCTTCCACATACCCATCACACGCTGTTGAAATATGAAAAGGACGGTTCCTGGAAAGAGACGTCTGTCTATGGTACTGACTATTTTGAAACGCAGTCGGAAAACAACCGCACATCACTTGAAAAACTGAGGCCCTTCTTAAACAAAAAGACCAGAGGACTCTATCTCGATTCTTCCGCACAGGAAAGGATCTTTGAAGAGATCCAAGAGATAAGAAAACTCTCTCCGGATATGAGGATCCTCTGGGAACCGCCGACCTTTTCTTCCAAGGATCCTTTGATGCATGATCGGGTCCTTGAAAACCTGCATAAGGTCGACATCTATTCGATGAACCTCGATGAGGCAGCTTCCTTCTTTAACCGCAAAGGAAGAGAAGAGATCATCGCTTCCATCACAGAACTTGGCATTCCCTGCTTCTTAAGAGAAGGCGAAAACGGATCTTCCTTCATTAATAATGGAGAAGTTACATCCCATCCGGCCATCGAACCTGAAAAGGCTGTCGATGTCACGGGCTGTGGCAACACTTCGGCCGCTGCCGCCTTGTATCTGTACAGGGAAGGATATGATCCAAAAGATATCGTCTATTACGCAAATCTCGCAGCCAGCCATTGTGCGCTGCACGAAGGACCACCATCTGTCGAGAAGATCCTTTAAGCAAAACATCGGCCTTGCACAGCCGATGTTTTTTTGTTTAATTGTTGAGAACTTTGATCCATTCACCGCCTTTGTCAGCGACCCATTTTCCTTCGCCGATCCGATACCAGGTGTAGCCTTCAGCTTCCTTTGTCTCATAGGCGTAGACGACTTCACCCTTCTGGTAGGTGCCCACTCTTTCGGCGGAGGCAGAAGGCTCCTTGCGGATGTTGATCTTGCCGGTGATGTTTTCGATGCGGATCGCGCCGGATGCATCTTCGCCAAGATCTGCCACGACGCCGATGAATAACGGAAGCAGCGTGTCACCGGATCGTGCCGTCAGGGCAATGATGAACGGCCTGTCAAAGATGACTTCATGGTGGTAGGTCTGCCGTTCGTCGCAGCCTGCCGCACCAAGGCCACCCATGACGATCGTCACAGCGGAAGCGACGACTTCCTTCTCATCGACTTTCAGCTGTGCCTTCTGTTTCACCTGATCGACATATAACATGGCGACGGTTGCCGGATCGCCTTGCGCCATGTTCGAGAGATCGCAGGTCGCATCGGAGAAGAGTTCACTGAGTCCGAGCTTTTTTAAGCTTTGTGAAAGATCGTATTCCTTTTCGATCGTGAACTTCGGGAAGGCAAGATCGGTGTAATGATAATCGGCGATACAGCTGTAGTCTGCCTTTTCTTCGATGTTTCCATAACCGGTATCCATCACGGCGTAAGGGATCAGCGTATCCGGTGTCATCTGGTTCAGGTAATCGTAGACATCGACACCTTCATTCGGCAGGATCGCCGAGACCATAATGCTGTTGTCGAGCATCTTCGCAAAGCCCTGTGAGAGATCATCGCTCCAGTGGCCCCAGAGCTCCTGATGCATCATCTCGCACATTTTGGTCTCGCCATTGTAGGTGTGGAATTCCTGCAGCTTCGTTTCCGCCGCGTCAAACGGGAAGCTCCATTTGTCGCCCGATAAGAGCGCATTGAGGATCAGAAAGGACGTATCTTCATCAAAGTCGGAATCGGAAACCAGGTCATTGATGCCGCCTTTCGTTTTTTCACTTGCCCAGGCGTTGACGGTCTTTGAAAGTCCCGAGCCATCGCCAAAGTCATATTCGCCGATGCATTGCCCATAATATTGTGTGATCGTATCCTTGAATGACTGCTTCAAAGACAGACCGTGGTGCGTATTGAACCACAAGGCGTTCGCCTTTAAGAAAGGTACGCCATAATCATTTTCATAGTTGACATCCAGATCGCTCAGGAAGGCATTGAGATCATCGACGTTCATGCCTAAGACATTTTCGATCTTTGTGCGCGTATCGCCACTTGCTCCGTTTGCCAGCATGGCCATCGCATAGTAAAAGGATAACGGGGATACGAATTCGTTTTCTCCTCTGGAGATGGCCGACAGCAGAAAGCGGTTTGAAAAATCGCGGTAGCGACGGAAAGCTTCCGCTGCCGTCTTGTTGTTGTGGAAGTCGATGAGCGTTCCCCAGTCTTTTTCTTCCCTTACGGATTCATAGAAGGAACTTAACTGTTTGCTCTCCGCTTCCGGATAGACCGTTGTGTCTTCAACATTGTCCTGTTTTGGTGATTCCTGAGATGTTTCCGGCGTACTGCTTCCACAGCCACACAGGCTCACAAGCAGAAACAACGACAAAATGATCCTTATGCATTTTTTCATGAATATTCTCCCGATCCAGATGGATATCTCTTGTCTGTATTATACAATCCGGACAAATAAATAAGCTTGTTTTTCAAAAAAATGAAGCTCCGTATTTTATAATGTTATTAATTCATATTCAAGGAACATAAGGGTTTCAGGAGGCCTTCCATATGACGACTGCCTATGCAATGACCGCATCTTTTCTGATCATCGGACTGATCATGATGTTCATCGATGCCAGCCGCAAATTATCTTCCAGCAACAATCAGCTGATCTC
>DESX01000087.1:0-3099 GCA_002362065.1 Solobacterium sp. UBA3303 | reverse complement strand
CGAAACATTCAACAGACCTTTGTTCGTCTTTCTCAACTGTCTGTTTTATCTGGTCTACATCACTCTTCCTTATATCTGGTTTTTGTTTGCCAAACACTTCTCCGGCTCAAAACTGAATTCAAGATCCTGGAACATCCTGTTTGCCTTGCCGTGGCTCTTCAATCTCGTGCTGGTCCTTCTGACGATGTGCGGGGCGAATATATTGTGGACGATCGGCAATGCCTCCTCGCGCTACAGCAGAGGTCCGCTGTTTTCTTTGTTCTCCAATCTCAATCTGTTTTACTACTTCGTACCGGTCGTCGCCATTTTGTATCTGATCTTCACTAGGACCGGTGCGGAACGCAAGACCTTATACATCACACTTGGCTTTTCGATCATTCCGGCCCTTGGCGTATTCATCTACACCATGTGGATATCCGTCGATGCGATCTATCCGTTCCAGCCGTGCTGCTTTTTCATCGGCGTCATGTTCGCCTATATCCTGCTTCTTTCTGAAGTCCACAAGGAAAGAGAAAATGAAAACATCCGCCTGATCCAGGAAGCCAAGGCAGCCAAACAGCTGGCCGATCTGATGGGATCAGTCGGTGCTTTATTGACGAATATGCCGGCCATGTCCTTCTCCAAGGATGCAAAGACCGGAGAATACCTTGCCTGCAACCAGGCATTTGCCGAATATGCCCACAAGGAATCCCCGGAAGGTGTCGTCGGTCTGACAGACCATGAGATCTTCGACCAGGCGACTGCCGATCACTTCGTGGAAGATGACAAGAAAGCCATCGCCATGAAGGAACCTTACATCTTCTTTGAAGACGTACCGGATGCCGCAGGCCTTCCAAGGAGCTTACAGACGACGAAACTTACCTTCAATGATACCTCCGGCAGGCTCTGCCTCTTAGGCATGTGTGTCGATGTCACAGAGATCTCCAAGGCCAAGGAAGCCGAAGCGGAAGCCCGCACCAAGCAGCACGAACTCGATGAAAAGCTCGCACTTCACGAAAAGCTCCTCGCTCAGGAAAAGAGCCGGGAACAGCAGATGCGTCTGATCACCGCCTTGGCCTCCGATTACTGGTCTGTCTATTACATCGACCTCGACTTAGATGACGGGGAATGTTACCAGTCCCACTCCGGCATTTCCGGCGGCTTCAGAGTCGGCGATAAATTCAAATATCTCTCTGCAGTCACAGCCTACGCTAAGCAATACATCTGTGAACCATATCTTGAAGAGTTCCTTGACTTCATACAGCCGCAGCACATCAAGGAAGGCCTCAAGGACCAAAGGGTCATCTCTTACACTTATATGGTCAAACGTGGCGGCAAGGAGATGTACGAGACCGTCCGTTTCGCCGGTGTCCGGCATCCGGAAGATAGAGACGATCAGCTCGTGCATGCGGTCTCTGCCTGCTTCACCGATACCGATGCGGAAACAAGAAAGTCTTTAGAACAGTCTCAGGCATTAAGCGATGCTTTGACGGCTGCCAAGCAGGCATCGAAAGCCAAGACAACGTTCTTATCCAATATGTCCCATGAGATCCGCACACCGATGAACGCGATCATCGGTCTCAATAACATCGCCTTGCACGATGAGGAAGTCAACGAAAAGTCGAAAGACTACTTCATGAAGATCGATGCTTCGGCCAAACATCTGCTTTCGATCATCAACGACATCCTCGATATGTCGAGGATCGAATCCGGCAGGATGGTCATCAAGAACGAAGAGTTCTCCTTCTCCAGGACCCTCGAACAGGTCAACACAATCATCTCCGGCCAGTGCCGTGACAAGGGCCTTCACTATGAATGCCGCATCAACGGCAAGATCGATGACTTCTACGTCGGCGATGACATGAAGTTAAGACAGGTCATGATCAACATCCTTGGCAATGCGGTCAAATTTACCGAACCGGGCGGTTCGGTCACCTTCACGATCGAGGAAGGACAACGATTCGACAAGAAAGCGACCCTGCGTTTCACGATCAAAGATACCGGTATCGGCATGTCGAAAGAATACCTGCCGCACATCTTTGACGCCTTCTCGCAAGAGGTCTCGTCCTATTCCAATGCCTTAGGAAGCACGGGTCTGGGCATGGCGATCACCAAGAACATCGTTGAACTGATGAACGGTCACATCGATGTGGAAAGTGAAAAAGGCGTCGGCTCGACCTTCATCGTCACTTTGACCTTAGGCGAATCCGACCACGTCGAAAGCAACAGCGAAGAGACCACGATCGATCCGCACAAGATGGCGGTCTTGGTCATCGATGACGATCCGATCGCTTTGGAGCACGCAAAGATCACACTGTCGAAAGTGAAGATCAATTGTGAAACGGCGCTGTCCGGCAAGGAGGCCGTTGATATGATACAGATCCGTCATGCCAGGAACGATGACTACCATCTGATCCTGGTCGACTGGAAGATGCCGGAAATGGACGGCATTGAAACGACCAGGGCGATAAGAAAGATCGTCGGCGACCACACACCGATCATCATCCTGACATCCTACAGCTGGGATGACATCGCCGATGAGGCAAAGAAAGCCGGTGTCGACTCCTTCGTCGCCAAGCCGTTGTTTGCCGGCAACGTCATGGATGAATTCAAGGCTGCCTTCAAAGCCAAGAACGAGATCCTGCTGGCTTCCAAAGCCGATCTCAAAGGAAGAAGGATCTTACTTGCAGAAGACGTTGCGATCAACGCCGAGATCATGCTGATGATACTGACCAGCGAAGAGATGAAAGTCGATGTTGCCGAAAACGGCCAGATCGCCCTCGACAAATTCAAAGACAATCCGATCGGCTACTACGATGCGATCTTAATGGATATGCGTATGCCGGTCATGGATGGCCTTGAGGCAACCAGAAAGATCCGCTCACTCGACAGAGAAGATTCCAAAACGATCCCGATCATTGCCTTAACGGCAAATGCCTTTGATGAAGATGTGCAAAGAAGCTTACAGGCTGGCCTCAATGCCCACCTGTCCAAACCGGTGGATGCCAAAGCTCTGTTTGAAACGTTGGAGACACTCATACCTTACTAAACCGCTGCACACACAGCGGTTTTTGAATGAGCCGATATTTAAAAATGGGCTGTCCAAAAACCTGACAATTG
>DESX01000012.1 GCA_002362065.1 Solobacterium sp. UBA3303 | reverse complement strand
CTTGAAAGTGCCTTTGCCTATTGTTCAAGTCTGAAGAACCTGAAACTTGCTTCCTGGGATCTGTCCTCGTGTCTGGATCTGAGTGACCTGTTTTGTCAGTGTCTGTCTCTGACTTCGACCGGTGACTTATCTTCCTGGAACATAACGAATGCCACAGACCTCTCCGGGCTCTTTGATTCCTGCCCTAAGCTCAGAAATGTCGGTTCCCTTTCAAACTGGAACACGTCGAATGTCACAGACTTATCAAGGCTCTTCAATAACTGCAGCAAGCTCTCTTCGATCGGTAACATCGAAAACTGGGATGTTTCAAATGTCACAAGCTTTTCAAGGACCTTTACCAACGCCTCATCCTTATCTGAGATCGGTGATCTCAGCAATTGGAACGTAACTTCTTCATGCATCAATCTATCCTACATGTTTGAAAACAGCTTCGTGCTGGAAGAAAATGAAGATCTTCATCTCTGGGATGTATCCAATGTCACGGACTTCTCTCATATGTTTAAAAACAACGAGGTCCTAAAGACCATCGATCTGAGCGGCTGGAACACCTCCCATATGAATGATGCATCGCAGATGTTTGCCTACGATCAAAGCTCTTCCCTTTCAAAACTGGAAACAATCTACGGGATCGAAAACTTTGACACCTCATCCCTTATCACGATGTCCGGCATCTTTTATGAAAACCAGTATCTGAACGCAGATCTGTCTTCCTGGAACACAGCTTTGCTGGAAGATATCTCCTATGCCTTTTACGGCACCTATCGTTTCGATGTCGACAAATTAAAACACTGGAACGTGTCCAGTGTCTCAAATATGAATGAAGCATTTGGTGACAATGCGGGATCTCTGATACAAAGCCCGATCCCGGACTGGTACCATTAATGTGCGATATACTCATCGACCGCTGTCTGTAAGATGTGAAACGGAAGCGGTCCGTTTTTCATTAATGTTTCGTGGTATGACTGATAGCTGAACTTGTCACCCATCTTTGTCTTCGTATCTTCACACATCGTCATGAAGTTCGAACAGCCTATGCCATAGGAACAGTAGACACCCGGCATCTCGATCAGGATATTGCGCAGATACGTCGCGCTGCTGTTATCGATGTTCATAGCCGGATCATCCTTGAAGTGATTGACGATATCCTTGGCAGACCAGCCATAGTAGTTGACACCGATATCGATGATCGAGTAAAGGAAGAAGTAATAGGCATCCTCAAAGAACAGTGCACCTGCCGCGTATTCATCGTTCACACCGGAGAACAGGTATGCGTAGAATTGTGCATTGACTGCCCAGCCTTCTGTGTAGCCGATAAAGGAAAGTGCGGAACGGAAATTGTGCGGAGCGGTCTTTAAGTAATAGATATGCTGATACAGGTGGCCCGGAAAGCCTTCGTGTGACAATGTTCCATAGGTCTCGAAGCCCGGCACCATGTTGTTTGGATTGGTGCGGATGATGTTCTGGTTGTGATTGTCGACCGGTGAAGGCCAGTAATAAGCGATCGCCGTGGAAGGCGCCGTATCCGGGTCAAGTTCTTCAACGGTGTATTCCACATCGCCAAGATCCGGATAATAATCCACTAAGTTCTTGCGCAGGAATTCCAGGCAGTCCTTGCCAACCAGTGACAGACTTCCGCTTCCATTGATCGCGTTGTTGTATTTTGCATAAGAATTCTGGTCATAAACGCATGACAGCAATAATGCCTCGAGGTAATCGTAATTGTCGCAGAGTTCCTGGAAGATCTCATCGATCGGCTTGTTGCTGCTGCCTTGCAGGATATAATTCAGCTTCGCATAATCGGCATCGAGCTTATGTAAGGCATAATCATCAGCTTTTGCCTTGCCTTTGTATTTGCTGACCGTATCGTTGACCTTCTGGTATGCAGGAAGGACCTCATTTAATACGATCTGCTTGTTTTCTTCGCTGTAGGCCTTCTTTTCCTCATCACTTAAGAAGTCGAGTTCACTGATGCGGTCATCGAAGGAGACGATGTATTCGTTGTCTTCGGTCTTGTTCAAAGCACTCGTGCAGGCATCCTGGGTGTGCTGTATCCACGGATCGATCGGCGGCAGGCCATCCTTGGCCTGGTCATCGACATAGACTAACAGATCGTCAAAGTAACGGTCGATATCTTTTAAACAGGTCAGATAATCTTCGACCGATTCCTTGTCATAGAACGTGAAATCGGTAAAGTTGCTGACGAGATTCTCCGGTGCGTTGGAACCCGAAGCGATCGGGAAGGAATATCGATAGTAGCACATGCTTGCCAGGGTCTCATAGATCGAATACTCCAGTGCTTCGTAGTCGTACTGCTGACGATACGAGAGCTTGTCAAAGTCAAAGCTCTGCAGTTCTGTCAGCTGATCTTTCATATACTTGAAGTTTTCTTCATCAAAGCCATATTTGACTTCACCGAGATCGACCGGTGGTTTTTCAATGCCGAAGGACTTGTAATCGATCACACTGAAATGCATGGTCATGTAATCGGATTCCATCGACTCAACGAAGACCTTGTCCAGGAAAGCTTCAAAATCCTTGTCATCGACTGTATTTGACATGTTTTTTGCACGCGGTTTATAGTCTTCGATCAGTTTTATGTAAGTCCTTCCGTCATATTCTTCTGAGACGGGTTCCGGTGTTTTCTTTTTGGCACAGGAACATAAAAACAAGAGGACGAATAGTATCGTCAATAATTTTTTCATCATATTTCTCATATCCATATTGTACTATAATGGAAACATGTTAGTAGAAAACATGTCATTGCGCGACATGCTGGACTATAAGCCGGACGGCATGGAAATGGCGATGCTGCTGCTGGATATCGTGGTCTATATCAAGGTCAGCGTCGTTTCTTTGTCGCAAGCCGCAAATTACGGATTCATACGCTATCTGTTTTCCGCTCCGGAGATCAGTGAATACTTCAAAGACGTAAAAGACACTCTGTTTTATGATTTCGACGGAAGGAATACAAAACAGGAAAGATTCGTCTCCATCTTTGAACTGTATTCGCTTTACAACTATTCCAATGTTTCCGAATATCTCAAGGAACTTCTGGAATTCTACGATCATGAGGCCGATGTACTCATCGACTTCTATACCCACGACGATAAAGCCTATCGGCTTTCCAATCTCGACGGGATCGTCAAACTCGAACAGATGAATCACCAAAAAAGCAGTTCTTAGTAAACTGCTTTTCTTATACTTAACTGTAATCTCTTTTGTCTTTCTTGCGGATCGAAGGATGGCCAGCCAGGATCTTTTTGACACCATACGGATGGGCAAAGGCGATCTGAAGTACGCCGCCGTCATTTCCGATGACGACCCCTTCCCCATAGATCTTGTGGATCACCGCATCGCCGTTGCGGTAGATGGAATCTTTCGGTTTTTCCTTCTTCTGGTCCTTGATCACGATGTCTTCATCGAAGATCGAAGAGCGCAATGCTTCTTTTCTCGAATCGACGTTGTCGATGAAACGATCATCGATCTCCTTGATGAAACGCGATGGAAGCTTGGCTGACTGAATGACGTAAGAGAAGGAATTGGATTCGGTCAGATACAAGAGCTTCTTGGCTCTGGTATAAGCGACATACGCAAGTCTTCTTTCTTCTTCCAGTCCCTTGGTGCCTTCCGACATCGTACGTTCTGACGGGAAGATGCCTTCGGAAAGGCCGATCACAAAGACGCAGTCAAATTCGAGTCCCTTTGCGGAATGGATCGTACAGAGGTTCACTGCATCCCCAGTCTCTTCCGATGCCCGGTCAGTGTATAAGGCGATCATCTGCAGGTATTCATCCAGTGTGGAATCCGGGTAATCCTGCGAGTATTGTTTGATATCATCCAGCAGAGACTTGACGTTTTCAAGACGCTCGGTCTCGCCATCTTTTTCCAGCATCGTGCGATAGCCCGAATCATCAAGCACTTCCTGAAGCAGCGTTTCCAGGTCACCGTTTTTCATGTCTTCGCGCCACTTTTCAACCATGCGCACGAAGCGGTCAAAGGTGTCCTTGTTTTTCGGATAGAGGCCCTGCTTGATGACTTCATACATCGAGATGCCCTTATCCTGGGCCATCTGCTGTATCGCGTCGATGGTCTTAGGACCGATGGCCCTTCTTGGCGTATTGATGATGCGGATGAAAGCAAGGTCATCTGCTCTCGTGATCATGCGCAGATAGGAAAGGATATCCTTGACTTCCATACGTTCATAGAAGCGAAGGCCTCCATAGATGACATAATTGACTCTGTTTTCGATCAGGACTTTTTCAACTTCTCTTGAAAGATAGTTGGCCCGATATAAGACAGCCATATCCTTATAGTTGTAGCCGTCATTGTGCAGTTTGATGATCTGCGAGACGACGTAGTTTGCCTCTCCAGTTTCAGACATGCAGGTCTTGTGGATGATCTTGTTTCCATCGCCGTTGTTGGAGTAAAGATCCTTGTCCATCCTGGCCTTGTTGTTTTTGATCAGCGAGTTGGCGCCAGAGAGGATGTTATTCGTTGAACGGTAGTTCTGGTTCAGAATGATCGTCTTGGTGTTTGGGAAATCCCTGTCGAAGTGAACGATGATGTTGACATCGGCACCTCTCCAGGTGAAGATCGTCTGGTCCGGATCACCGACGACATAGACGTTGTCATGGACCGTCGCTAAAAGCTGTATCAGCTTGTACTGTTCCCTGTCGACATCCTGGAACTCATCGACGTGGATGTAATGGAATTTCTTCGACCATTTTTCAAGGATGACCGGGAAGGTCTCAAAAAGACGGGTCGTAAACAGGATCAGATCATCAAAATCAAGCGCATAGAGCTGTTTGAGACGCTTGTCATAGTAATCGTAGACCTTTGCCCTGTTGATGATCTTAGCTTCCCCATAGGAAAATTCCATGGCTTTGGCCGGATCGACATTCATGTATTTGTTGTTGGCGATGTAATCCAGCATTCCGCCATACGGATATTCTTTCTTGTCGATACCGATCTGCTTGTAGGCTTCCTTCAGGATCTGGCGCTGGTCATCCGCATCGATGACTGTAAAATTCTTCGGATAATTGAGCGCTGAGATGTCCTCGGAAAGGATGCGCATGCACAAGGAGTGGATCGTGGAGATGTAGCAGCCTGTACCCGCATCTCCAAGCATGTCGTTGATCCTGGTCTTCATCTCTTTGGCTGCCTTGTTGGTGAATGTGATGGCCAGGATGTGGTAAGGCTTGACGCCTTTTTGTTCGATCAGATAGGCTATGCGCATCGTTAAAACGCGGGTCTTACCGGAACCGGCACCCGCGATGACACGTATATGTTTGGAATCGTCCGTAACTGCTGCCTTCTGATTCTCATTTAATTGCGAATAAGTGATCATACATTAAAACTCTGTGATTTTGCCAAATAGTAATTCTTGTAGTTGACGTCGCCTGTGACGTCCCTGATGACTTCAAAATAGTCCGGAACTTCAACGGTCCTGCCATCATCCGGTTCATCGACCGTCAGGATGCCCTTCGTCGTATCAAAATCAAAGACTTCGAGCTTGAAGAATAAGCTCTTGTCAATGAAGGAATAGCGCATCTTGTCAATGACGTGAAGATCGGTATCGATCTGATGGGCAAAGTCGTTGTATTGCTTTTCCGTCAGAACGCGGTCAACCTTGACACGCTCGTTGGTGGAAAGATAATTGGCTTCCGAATAGGAATATAACATATCGCCATTGCGGTCTCTGCTGCGGATACGTCTTTCATAGCCGTCATCGCTGCGCAGATAATGCTGAATGATGTGGGAAGTCGAAAAACCGGCTTCCTGCTTGATCTTCTTTAGAACATCTTCGTCGACATTCACGAGATAGCGGTTGAACTTCTGTATCGGTGCACCTTCGCCAAGGTATTCAAAGACCGACTGTATCGCCTTGACCATCTTGACTTCAAATTCATTCTCGTTGCCGATGATGGCGCGATTCGGATGATCCTTCCAGGCCTTCAAAGCCATGTCATCCATGTATCTGGCCTCATCGATCGTCTCGTATCTTGCCACGTTGTTGGAAAGTGTGTAAGCTTCTTCCTTGCCTTTTGCGGCCGTCACAAGATGAACGACCATGTCGTAGCGGTCGTTGATCTCTTCCGGAACCATATCAAAACCCTTCAGGATCTTGCGGAAGTCTTCCGCACCGACATAAGCCATATCGTCGTTGATGCCTCTGTCGATGAAGATCAGAACTTTCTCCCCTTCGATCTCCTGTGCTGCCTTGTAACAGATCTCTTCCTTCTTCAGCTGCAAAGCGATGCAGTACTTCTGGAATTCATACATGCCCATCGTTGCCGGAGAGATACCTCCTGAGATCAGATCGGTCGCTGATTCATGGTCGATGATGACCCGATAGCCTCTTTCCGCAAAGACCTGCTGTGCACGTGAAGTGAAAGTCGTCTTGCCCGAACAAGGGCCGCCGGTAAAAACAATGCGTTTAATCGATTTCATAAGTCTCCCTCAGCTTTTTATTCAGTTTGGCATAGATATTTTCTCTGAACCATTTTTCGTTTGATCTGTCGATCGCCTCATCCAGTTTAAACCAGGCGACATTCGAATTTTCATCTTCCTTGATGTGAATCTCATCTCTCTCATCCGCTTCCAGCAAGTAAGTCACATTGAGATGCAGATGGGTTGGCACATAGTTGCCCCTCTTGTAGTGGGAATCAACGCTCAAAACTTCCAGCGAAAAGATGTCTTCGCTCACCGGCTTTACTTCATGTACGCCGGCTTCTTCCCTGACTTCTTTGATCGCCACTGCAAGACAATCCTCATTGCCATCACAATGCCCGCCAAGCCATGCCCAGGAGTCATAGATCTTATGATATGCCATCAGAACTTTGGTCTTGTCCTTGTTTACGACCCAGGCCGATGCCGTCATATGAGCGAGCTCATTTTCCCTGTAAAAGGCATCTTCATACTGTTCAAGAAAAGAAAGGATCGTCTTTTTGTCTTTCTCTTCCTGGATGTTATAGGGCCTGTAAGCTTGAATCGCTGCCTTGATATTCACACAACTATTTTACTACAGCCATGTTAAAATTTATTTATGATTACGTCGCAAAATTTTAAAGATTATCTGCTTCTTGACGCAGGAGATAAAGAGAAGCTCGAAAGCTGGAACGGCATCCTTTTAAGACGCCCGGACCCGATGGCCATCTGGCCTAAAACAAAGCCGGAACTCTGGTCGAAAGCGGATGCCTATTACCACCGTTCCAACAAAGGCGGCGGCTATTGGGAATACTTCAAAAAGCTTCCGGAATCCTGGAACGTCTCTTATCGTGGCCTGACTTTCAAGGTCTCACCAACCGGATTCAAACATACAGGCCTGTTCCCGGAACAGGCAGCCAACTGGGATCTGATCATTCAGAAGACAAAAGAAAAGAAGGATCCTGTCATACTCAACCTGTTTGCCTATACCGGCGCAGCCACGATGGCGGCCGCATCCGCCGGGGCAAAGGAAGTCGTTCATCTTGACGCCTCCAAAGGCATCAATGAATGGGCCAAGGAAAACATGAAACTCTCTCATCTGGAAGACAAGACGATCCGCTTCATGATCGATGATGCCTTGAAGTTCACAGCCAGGGAACTGCGCCGTGGAAGAAAATACGATGGTATCATCATGGATCCGCCTTCCTATGGAAGAGGTCCGGACAATGAGCTCTTCCGCTTCGAAGACAAGATCAACCCGCTCATTGAAAACTGTCTTGCCTTACTCAGCGATGATCCTTTGTTTTTCATCATCAACACCTATACGACCGGCTATTCTTCGACCGTCATGTACAACGCCATGAAGATCCATTGCGACCGGAAAGGTCTCAAGGGACACGTTGAAGCCGATGAGATCGGCATACAGATCGATCAGAGCGACTTCATCCTTCCGTGCGGCCAGACAACAAGGTGGTATCGATGAAAGTCCTGTACGAAGACAACCACCTGCTGGTCGTTGAAAAACCTGTCAATGTACCCATGCAGGAAGATTCCTCAAAAGATGAAGATCTTTTGACGATGGCCAAAAAATACATCAAAGAAAAATACCAGAAACCCGGGGATGTCTACCTCGGGCTTTTGCACAGGCTTGACCGGCCGGTTGGCGGCGTCTGTGTCTTTGCCCGCACTTCCAAAGCTGCTTCCAGGGTCTCAAAGCAGATCGCTGAACACAGCTTTCAGAAGGAGTATCTCGCCGTCGTGGAAGATCATGGCTTAAAGGATCAGGGACATTTTGAAGATCGCCTGCTAAAAGATCCGAAGACCAATATGGTCAAAGTTGACCCGCGAGGAAAGGATGCATCTCTGGATTACGAAGTCCTGAAACGCAAGGACGATCTTGCCTTAGTCAGGATCAGGCTTCATACCGGCCGTTCCCATCAGATCCGCGTACAGTTTTCTTCCCGAAACCATCCTCTATGGGGCGATCAGCGCTACAATAAAAAAGCTGTCAAAGGACAGCAGATCGCCTTATGGTCAAACCGCATCGAATTTGATCATCCGACCACAGGCGAAAGATTATCATTTGAAAGCGAACCTCACGGCTACCCTTTCAACATCTAGTTGTTCGATTTATAGGCAATGCTCTCTTCCGATAAAAACATGGAGAGAGCTTTTTTGTATTCCAGGACATCACTGATATTGGAATAACCACCGGTAAATGTTCCCTTGTCGATAAAGACCGCAGTCGGATAGGACGCAAGACCGAAATTGAAGAAATCACCGGGCATCTTTCCTAAGACCGATACGACCGGACAGTGGAAGACGGCACTCATATTTTTCAAAGCAGCCGAAGAGGATTCGAGTCCTTCAACTAAAATGACAAGACAGTGATAGCCGTCACTTTGATCGATCAGATCGTTGATGAACTGCACTTTATCGGCTTGCGCATTGTCTCTTAAATACGTATAAAACAAGACCAGCTTCTGATCTTCAAAGACCGTAAAGTCATCGACCTGTGAGTAGTACAGATCACCTTGTGAAGGATTTGTCCTGGAAAGATCGGCTTTCTTTCCCATCAGTTTCAGCGTCAGTTCCTTCGTATAGTCATCGTTGTCGATCTCTTCGATCTTTTTCTGATTGATCTCACTCAGATCATTCCAGACATCATCAGTGCTTCTTGAAGCGTTGATGAGCTCATTTCCATCCGCATCCTTCAGCGAATTTACATCGATGAGCGATTCAAAGCCAAGTTCTTTGATCCTCTCAAAAGAGACTTCATCGACTTCCCCGGCTGCATCAAAACTGACTTCGCCGTTTTTATAGGTGATCAAAGTCGGATAGGATTTTACACCCAAATCGTCTTTGACATAATCCTTCATCCCCTCATCCGGACCAAGGATGATCATATCTTCCGGGACTTTCACCCCTTCTTCTTCATAGAGAGCAAGGATGCTTTCTCTGTCACCGACGTTGAAATACTGCACGAATGGCACATCAAGACCCTTTGAAAGTTCAGCCATGACCGACAGTTGTCTCTTGCAATGGGAACATTCCACTGAGACCACTTCCATAAAGAAATCCTGCAGTCCTTTGAGATCCACTTCATTTCCGTAGATATCGGTGAGTTTTTCTTCATAGACCGGCTTTCCCCACATCTTGAACTGGTAATTGTTGTAGTTCTCATTGCAGTTGGCTGTCTTTAATGTATTCTGCAGGTCTTCTTCAAGCTCGCCGAAAATAAAAATATCCTTTACAGGATCGATGTATTCTTCTTTTTTGGTTTCCGGGATCACTTCCTCATGTTCCGGCTCTTTTTCTGAAGCACAGGAAACAAGGCAGATCGCAACAAGAAAGAGGCAAAGAAATCTTTTAATCATTGCCCTTTAACAGAGAAAAGATCTCCTCTTTCTTGTTTTCCATATCGTTGTAGCCAAGCCAGAAGAGCTTATCGAGCTCCTCAAAGGAACCGCCAAGCCTTGTGACTTTGGAGTGTTCACTCGGATAGACGTAAACTGCTTCTTTTTTATTTTCCAGATCCTTGATCAGTTCGATCTGTTTTTTGTAGTTGATGTGACGGATCTTGTAATCCTTGGAGATGTTGTCACATTGCGGATAGGTCTTCTTCATCAGCCATACGATGAAATCCTTGGCCGGCTTTCGTTCATAATCGCCCGGTTTGGTCGTGATGACAAGATGTCTCGTACAGCCATCCTCCACCGCTTTCTGGATCGGGATCATGTCTGTGATGCCGCCATCAAGATATTCTTCCCCATCTTCCTTAACGATCACGCCTAAGATCGGAAGCGATGTCGAAGCTTCCAAAAGCTTCATCGAGATATCATTGACCTTATGATAGATGGTCTTTCCTTGTGAGAGATGATAGAGTCCGATCTTTCCATCCCTGCACGTTTTTAAAGGCGAGATATCAAAATGTTCTTCCTTGGTCAGGATCACATCGAACAGGTAATCGTAATCGACGATCCTGCCGCAGCGAAGCAGCGGTCTTATGCCAACGATCCTTGGATCGGTGATCTTTTTGACTGCCAGTTCATACAAAAAGTCCTTGGACTTCATCAGATAATTTGTCATATGGACAGCACCTGTCGAAATGCCATAGGTACAATCGAACTCGATATCCTGATCGATCAGCCAGGATAAAGCACCCGCAGTATAGGCGCCGCGCATGCCTCCGCCTTCAAGGACAAGTGATGTTTTATACTTACTCATGTTTTCATTTTAGTCTTCTTGACAGCTTCTTGCAATGAAAAACGGCATCCGCCTGTGACAGATGCCGCCAATATGTATTCTCTGTTTAAATCGCAAAGTCGCCTTCGTTGAAGATGACGATTTCTTTGCCATCCCTGGTCGTTCCCACGATCCGCATATCCTTGGTGCCGATCATGAAATCGATGTGGATCATTGAATCATTGAAGGTGTATTTCGGGTCCGTGCACTTGCCATTGTTGAGTCCTCTTCCTAAGGCCAAATGGCAGGATGCGTTTTCATCGATCAGAGTCGTGTAATAGACGATACCGCTCATTGAGATCGGCGAATGGTATTCAACAAGTGCCGCTTCGCCCAGATACCCCGCATTTTCATCCATCGTCACCAGTGCTTCGAGCATCTCTTTGCCTTCGTTGGCAATGACTTCAACAACTTTTCCGTTTTCAAAGCGAAAGCCGAAGTTTTCGACGCTCTTGCCGCCAAGGACCAGTGGCCTTGAGACATAGACGACACCATTGGTACCGTATTTTTCCGGTGTCGTGCAGATCTCTTCGGTCGGGATGTTCGCATTGAAACGGATGTAGTTTTCCGGCAGTTTGCGATCCCCATAGCCGAATTTGGAATACGGCGTGAGTTCAACGATCAGATCTGTGCCGTTGGAAGCTGTGTAATGCAGTTTTGTAAACTGATAGGAATCGATGCGGTTGCCCCTTTCCCTGTTTCGTGCATTCTTTTCTTCCCAGGTCTTTACGACGTCGTTGTCTTCATCGATGTAGCAGAGCTTTAAGATCAGCTCCCAGAGCTTTTCATAGCGCTTATCTTCCTCTTCATCCTTCAGGATGTAATCCGCCCAGACTTTTGTCGGGATCATTGCGATGCACCACTGACAATGTTTTTCCCTGGAAGCCTTGCGCATGATATTTCGTACCGCGTCGATGTGAGCGAAGATCGCATTGGCCTGATCCTCTGGCACCTCCGCCATCAAAGCCGGATTGACACCTTCAAGCCTGATATAGCAGGCCCCTTCCTCAAGATATTGGGTACACTGTAAGGATTCCCATGGCTCGACTTTACGGATATCTTCATTACTGCGGTATTTTGCCGCAACTTTGAGATTGGCTTCATCGAGGTAATGGATGACGACGTTGCCGGCTCCAAGCTTATAACATTCTTCCGCAAAGATCGGCGTAAAGTAAGCTCCTTCGATCGCCGCTTCCACCAAAACTGTCTGCCCCTTTTGTACATTGAGACCGACTCTTGCGAGCGTGTAGGCATATTTGTGCTGCATCTTTTTCAGATCCATAGATAAACTCCTTCGTTTTTTTACATTATAAGTTAAAGCTCTTCCGTATTGAAAACCTATGCATCCTGCATCGATTAGAAAGCTTCGAAAGAAAGTTTTATAATATTGAATATGGCTAGAAGAAAGAAATACTTTGTCTATCTCAATGCGCCTTTGACGATGAGCTTCGTTCTGATCTGTGTCACGGCGCTGTTGCTTGATTTCATCACAAACGGCAAATCAACGGTGCTGCTCTTTTCGACCTATGGCTCTTCCTGGCTTTCGCCAATGACCTATATCCGGCTGTTCTGCCACATCTTTGGCCATGGCGGCGTCCAGCATCTGATCTCCAATATGCTGTATATCCTTTTGCTGGGACCGATCCTGGAAGAAAAATACCATGACCGTCTGATCACCGTCGTATTTACGACAGCCGTAGTGACCGGCATCATCCACAACATCCTGCAGCCTCATGTCATGTTGCTGGGTGCAAGCGGTGTCGTCTTTGCCTTCATTTTGCTGGCATCGATCACCGGAAAAGAAAAAGGCATCCCGATCACATTGATCCTGGTTGCCTTGTTATGGCTGGGACAGGAGATCTATAACGGTATCTTATCAGCCGACAACATTTCGCAGATCACCCACATCATTGGCGGTATATCCGGTGCTGCACTGGGCATGATCTTTAAAGACCGCTGATCATTTCCGATAGTAACGATAATAGGCTTCGTCCTTTGTCTCATCGATCTCAACAGATTCTTCGTAAAGATAGAATCTGTTTTTCTTATACAGTTCAACAAAATCCTTCAGATTCAAAGAAAAGCGTGAACCCTCTTCGTAATGAAAGACTTTGTCCCCTTTTATGACAAAGATATCCTTGCCATTGGCTGTCAGGACATCTCCCTGTTCAAGATAGGAAACCGCTTCATTGATATCTCTTAATAATTCCATTCTCTTTCCTTTTTAAGCAAGTATGCCTAAATGCTCCAGCACAGTCTTGATGCCAAGAAGGATCAGTATCACACCGCCAAAAATCGGCGCTTTATCCTTTAACAACAAGGCGATCTTCTTTCCCAGCTGATGGGCGATCAGACAGATGACGAATGTGACCGCAAAGATCATAAAACAGGACAGAAACGGATTCACCGAGAAGGTGCTTAAGGCAATGCCCGAAGACAGCGCATCGATCGCCGTTGCGATCGATTCCGCAATCAGCACTTTCAGACTGAACGTTTCACTCTTCGCCACGATCTTTTCCTTTTCCAGAGCTTCCCTGATCATGTTGATGCCGATCATTGACAATACGATCAGTACGATCCAGTGATCGTATTTTTCGATATAGGATAAAAACGGCGTCAGAAACAGATGGGACAACAAAGGAAACAGACCCTGAAAGAATCCAAACGATAAAGAAGCCGCAAACATCTGTTTACGGCCATAGTTTCTGTATTTGATGCCATTGACGATCGAGACTGCCATCGCATCCATCGCCAATGCAACACTTAACAATATGACTTCCAGCATGACAGATACCATTATATCTTTTTTCACGCAGGAATTTCAGCTTTATTTGCCGTTCAGATTGATCCTGTAACGAAAAATATACTTGCTTTTCTCACCGATCGTGTATAAAGGATGACCTCTTGGCACTTTAACGAGTTCGATCAGCTCGCCACCCAGCTTCTTCAATGTCTTATAGGAAGCGATATTTTCTGGCGAACAGGTGATGATCAGCTCATCCATGCCGAATTCATCCCTGGCGATCTCAAATAAGACCCTGCAGGCATGATAGGCGTAATGATTTCCCCGATGGGCTTTCTGTATGTTGTAGCCGATATGGCCGTAATAGTACATATTGCCTTCCACTGTCAGCCTCAGATCGATCGTACCGACCTTGTCTCTGGTTTCGTGGCTGAGGATATCATAATAAACCGTCGGCACACCATCGTACGCCGTTTTTTCATCCACGCGGTAGCGTTCTTTCAGATCGACGATCTCGCCTTCTGTGATCTTCTTGCTTTTGAAAAAGTCCAGTATACTCACAACAGAATTATACAACTCAAAAAGCCTTCCGAAGAAGGCTTGATAGACTATTGAATGCTGATGAACTCGTAGATCCTGCCCTCTTCATCGCAAAGTGCTTTAATTGAAGTGCCTTCTTTGATGAAGGAAGCGCGCAGATCGCCGTCACTCATATCGTAGTAATAGATCTTTGATGCAGCACTGTCATCGCACATGACGACCAGCGTATTTCCATCCCTGACGATCTTTTCGACCTGGCTGACCAGGAAACTAACTTCTGTCGTTTCTGCTGCTACCGGCTCCTGTTCTCCCTCATAGAGACGCAGATAATTGGCATAGGCTTCTTCAACAGTGATGCCAGTCGCCACATTCTGGTAGTTTTCGTAGCTGACAAACGCGTAGCTCTTGATCAGGTTCGCCCCATCGACAAGACCCATGAAATAGGTCGGCTTACCGGCAACGTTGACCATTGACGGGAAGATCGCCGAGTAGTGGTATTGCTGAATCGCACCTTCAGCAGAGCTTCTTGCGGAGTATTCTTCCGCACCGGCTCTGCGGATATAGGAGATGCTTCCATCGCGCAGATCGACATAGGCAAAGCCGACATTGGATTCATCCTTGCCGACGCTCGTCACACCTGTATAGATGTGCACATTGCCGTCAAACTGTACATAAGCGTAATCGTCTGTGAATTCAACGATGCCCTTCTTGGAGAAGTTGAACAGACCGTTTTCATAGCGCTTGGTCTGCGCAAATTGTCTGTATATGACTTCGACCGGATAGACGTTGTCGACCCAGGCAGGCACATCCTTCTTATCGTAATACGTGCAGCTTCCATCCACCGGATCCAAGATCGTTACACCTTTGACATCCCTGGTCTTTTCGACCCAGGTCACATTGTAGATCGGTGCGACCCAGTAAGGTTTGCCGGAATCATCAAGTTCAAATTTCGGTTCTCCATACATAGCTGTCGGATCAAAGAAGAACAATCTTCTGCAAAGGTCATGAGAGAAATAGGAACTCTTCATGTATTTCAATCCTTCGCTTCTGACAAGCTTCGCATCGCCGCTGTTGCAGTCGACGATCACATAGCCCGGTGTGGTCTTGCGGACGAAGTAATTGAACATGGATGCGAATTCGATCGGTGTGACTCGGCTCATATTGCCGTTGATCGAGATCTGTACCCAGTCTTCACCCATTTCATATTGTGAGACTTCATCAGAACCTAATGTTCCAAATACACGGTCGCCCAGCTGCATTGCCGTATTCTTGTCGACCAGCTGCACCTGCGTCTTGTCAAACTGCGGAATGCTGTCAAATTCGACTTCCGTGATATCGGACTGATTCTTGTAGTTGCCTAAGCCTCCAAGCAGCGGCGAGCCGATCAGGCTGCCGACAAGGAAAAGCAGAAGGACGACTAACGGTGCGATCAGCTGTTTTACAGAAAACTTTCCTTTATTGACTGCAGCCATGCTGATCGTTCCGCTGAAGCAGAAGAACAATCCCAAAAGAAACAGCGTCAGTTCAACTAAGAAAGCAAAAGAATGCAGATTGAACGGAATCAGAAGCAGATACTGAAACAGCACCAGCATCATCACGCACATCCCGATAAACAGGATCAGTTTCCACCCCGCAGGTCTTTTGATATTTACTTTATTCATTAACTTCACCTCTCAATCTTGCAAGGTTCAGATCGACCTTTCTTGTGCACATGCCGGAAAGATAGGCAAAGACCATAACCTTCAAAGCCATGACAAGCCTTTCATGGATCGATTCTTCCTCATTTAAATTCATCGTTTCGATCAACGATTCCACTTTTTTCAGATCAAGCGAATCTTCATCAAGCATCTTCACTGCCTTGCAGAAACAGTCATACAAAGCCGTTTCGGAAATGATGTCATCACTTTCATCCTCCGTGTCACCGTTGATCAGTTTCATAAGCTCACCGATATCCTCGATGTTCATACAATCTCTCAAGGAACTGATCAGCAAGATCCGGGAAAGATGCCTTTCGTAGTACTTTTTATGTTCGGGTCTTGGCACGAAGCCCCGTTTGACCCAGTTTTGTATGGTCGAAGTCTGTAACCC